>CAYZBB010000150.1:0-14357 GCA_964476495.1 uncultured Actinomycetes bacterium
GTGCGCCGCCGAACAGACCCCGAGGAAGGCAGCATGACCAAGCATCACCGCACCGAGCGCCACCACTGCGTCGGCGGCAGATGGGCAGGGCCGGACGCCGAGACCACCGTGCCGTGCGTCGCGCGCTACCAGCACCTTGCCGACTGCGAGGAGCTCCGGGCCAAGGTCCGCGAGATGCTCGCCAAGGACGTGAAGCCGGACGAGGTCCTGGCCCAGGTCGCTCCGGATCTGCGGGAGGCGCACGCATGCCCTGGCTGCCTGCCCCGCGAGGCGACCAGCGGATACCTGTGCGACACCTGCCACACCCACCTCGAGGAGTGGCTCGGCGACGGCCCCAACGGGATCGCCGCCGTCCACGTCTGGCTGGGAGCGAACCTCACCCCCACGTCGTCGTCAGCGGCCCGCGAGGACTGGGAGCGCTCGGGCACCAGCGAGGACCTGCCCGCGGCGATCCGGCCAGCCATCTTCGACTGCCGCCGGCTGCTCGAGGATCGGGTCTACATCGCTGAGGAGCGCGCCAGGTCGGCCGGCATCGGCGAGCCACTGTCGGAGGTCGGCCTGTTCGACTTCGGCCGCGGATGCGCCTACCTGCGGCGCCACATCCTGAAGATCGAGGAGGACCCGCTCCTGGTCGGCGAGCTGTACCGCAAGCTGCAGGCCTCGATGATCGAGGCACACGGGCTCGCTCCGTGGCGCGCGACGGCGACCAAGGTCCGTGACAAGGACGGGCCGATCGCGTGCCCGGAGTGCGAGCGGAAGTCGCTGATGCAGTTCGGCGGGTCGGACTACGTGAAGTGCACGTCCTGCGGGGCGGCCATCGACAACAAGCGGTTCGGCATCTGGACTGAGATGATCGAGCAGCAGAGGGAGGGCGAGAGCGCGTGACCATCACAACGACGGACGCTGCTGAGCTGCTCGGGGTGAGTGAGTCCCGGGTGCGCCACATGGCGCGCGAGGGCAAGCTGACCCCGCTCAACCCGGGCAGTCGCCCACTGGCGTTCCGCGAGGCCGAGGTGGTCGAGTGGGAGTACCAGCATCGCCGGGGTAAAGCCGGGCTCGCCCGACTCGCCGAGCGCTGGCGGCACTTGCCCCGCGCCTGAAAACGCACGATACTGAGCGGGAAGAGTTATGCCCCGAGCCACAGCGGCCGGGGCATTTCGCATCCCGGAGAGCGTCCGGTTGGTCGAGGAAAACCGAAAACGGCTGGCGACTGATACTCGCTCGGGGGTTCGATTCCCTCGCTCTCCGCGCAGGCCATCAGGCCATGCACCCCACTGCGCCGGACGTATGGACCGGTACACGGGAGACGGTGCCCTGCCACGGCAAGCTCGGGCTCGAACGACAGAGGCGACCATGTGCCCGTCACCCACCGAGCGCCGCCCCATCGGGCGAGCGCCTATCGAGGCCTCGGACGCTGGGCCGGCATCGCGAACCAGCGGCACCCACAAACTCGGCCGTGACGGCCGAGGCGCACCAACCGAGTGCGCACCCATCCGAGAGGAGGGGCGTGATGCCCCGCAGCCGCACCTACACCGACGCCGGGTACCTCGAAGTCCAGTGGTCCCCCGGTGGTCTCGTCTGCATCGTGTCCGGCGTCGTCGACCCGAACGGCACGACCGAGACCATGCACCAGTTCACCCGCGACGACCGCGGCGAGCTCACCCAGTTCGCCAAGGCGCTTCGTCGGGCCAAGCGGCAGGCGCACGACGGTCCGCTGCACCGACTGCCTTGCGTGGACGGCAGCGTGTGCGGCGAGCCGTCCCACTGCCCGCCCGCCTGAGATAGCCCCGCCCCGGCCCGGCCAGGAGCCGCACTCCAACCCACCTCGCGCCCACATGGGCAGGCGCGAGGCCTGCGACGCGTCCCCGGGCCGGGGTGCGGACAGACCGGGAGGAACCGTGAGCGAGGCCACCAAGGACGCGCTCGACGATGCGATCCGCGCCCACATCGCAGACGAGTGCGGCGGTCAGTCGGTGATGTCGTGGGTGCTCATCACCTACGCCGTGCACACCGAGGACTTCGGTACCGGCGCCGGCGGCTACTACCGCGAGGTCACCTCAGGACAGCCTCAGCACGTCACCGACGGGCTGCTGCGCTGCGGGCAGCGCATCACCGACGACATCTGGGACGACGAGGGCGAGCCCGACCGATGAGTGACACTGTCCACGTCGAGCCGATCAACGACCTGCTCGACCACCTCGACGAGGACTGCCCGTGCAGCCCAGCCACACGCAGCAGCGCTAGGCGCACACCTTCAGGCCAACCGCTGGCAACCGCGGGCAGGGAACCACATTCCCGGGATGGTATGAGTCTCCCGGGGCATGTACTGGATTCGGGGTGATGGTGGGTGACTAGCCCAGCAGCCAACGCCAACGGAGCGGCGCGACGCAAGGTGGTCGCCCAAGTCATGGCCGAAGAGACCGACTGCCACATCTGCGGGCAGCCAGTCGATAAGAGCCTGACCGTCACATTCGGCAAGCACGGAACCAAATGCAAGGGCGACGGCTGCCCCGGCTGCTCACCACACCCCATGCGACCCACCGTCGACGAGGTCATACCCAGAGCTAAGGGCGGAAGCCCAACCGACCGAGCCAACTGCCGCCTAGCCCACTGGTCATGCAACAGACGCAAGAGCGACCGAGTCGAGCCTGCACCGTTGCCGCCCAACCCGTTCCCACTCTCGGCCATCTGGAGCACGCACCCCTGGGGGAGAGCCCCTGCCCCGGGGGCTCCCGGCCACTCCAAGGCATAGGGCCGATCTCCCCCCGGCCGTTTTTCCACCGCCTGACTAGGGGGAATGCCCGCCGCGCCCCTTGTGTGGCTGTAACGCTATTCGGTAGAATGGCCGCATGGCTAGGTGTGATGCTTGTGGCGTGGAGTTCGTACAGAACTCCGGCCGTGGTCGCAAGGCCCGCTTCTGTGGTATCGCGTGCCGTGTTGCCTGGCATCGCGCGCACGCCCTGCCGGCCGAGCTTCGCAACTCGGCGCGCTGGACCAGGGCAGACCATAAGCGCCCAATCCGGGCGGATGGCCGCCCTGCCTCGTCGACCGATCCGCGGACGTGGGCCACGTTCGCGGAGGTGCAGTCGGGGGCTGGTAACGGCTTCGGCGTCATGCTCGGCGGTGGCCTCGGCTGCTACGACCTGGACCACTTTACCGACGAGCAGGCGCGGGCATTCATCGCCACCATCCCTGAGCCGGTGCTGTTCGTTGAGCGGTCCATGTCGGGCACCGGCATCCACGTCTTCATCAAGGCCCCGGAGGGTCCGGGGCGTCGCCGTGACGGCATCGAGCGGTACACGCGGGCTCGGTTCATTCGGACGACGGGGGTTCGTTTTTAGGAGGCGCTGATGGCTCGCCAGCCCCGCCTCCGCGCCGTCACTGAGGCCGACGTGGCCGCGGCCTCGCAGCCCACAGCCCCCCCAAAGTCGCTGATTGAGGCCGCGAAGGATGGCGACGACCTAGCCGAGCTGAAGGCGATGCGGTTGGTGATTGCGAAGGCTGTCGCGAACCCGGATACGCCGCCGCGGGATCTGGCCGCCCTGTCTCGCCGGCAGATCGAGATTGGCCGGGAGATCCGGTCGCTCGAGGCTTTGGCGAGGCAGGAGGCGGACGGTGACGACGCACCCGCCGACGACGAAGCCCTCGACGCCTCGTCTCTCTGAGCGCGCCAAGGTCGCGTTCCCGTCTGGCATCGTCAAGACGGGCTGGCCTGAGGTTGAGCGGCAGCACCGCAAACTGGGCATCCGGTTCGACTGGTGGCAGGTTGCGGCGTCGAAGCTGATTTTGGCGAAGCGTGCCGACGGGCTATATGCAGCCGGTATTGGCGGCGTGGTGATCTCGATCCCAAGGCAGGTCGGCAAGACCTTCCTGTTGGGTGGCCTGATTTTCGCGCTGTGCCTGATCTTCCCGGGGTTGACGGTGTTGTGGACGTCGCATCAACTCCGCACGACGAACGAGACGTTCCGCTCGATGCAGGGCTTGGCCCGGAGGAAGGCGATCAAGCCGTACATCGCGTCGGTTCGCCGGGCGAACGGCGATATGGGCATCGAGTTCACGAACGGTTCGCGCGTCCTGTTCGGTGCCCGTGAGATGGGGTTCGGCCTCGGCTTCTCGAAGGTTGACCTGATCGTCTTCGATGAGGGCCAGCGGCTGACCGAGAAGGCGCTGGACGACATGCTGCCGACGATGAACCAGGCGCCCAATCCGCTGTTCTTCATTGTGGGGACGCCGCCGCGGCCGACCGATAGCGGTGAGGTGTTCGCGCGGCGTCGGGCTGAGGCTTTGGGTGGCGAGTCGGACGATCTGCTGTACATCGAGTTCAGCGCGGACCGCGACCACGCGCCGCGGGATCGACTGGACTGGGAGCAGGTGGCACGAGGCAACCCAAGCTTTCCGACGCGCACACCCCGGCCGGCGATCCTGCGCATGTGGAAGAACCTGGGGCCGGAGTCGTTCTGGCGTGAGGGTTACGGCATTTGGGACGATGATGGCGGAACCCCGCCGACCATCTCGCGGGATGCCTGGAATGCGCTACGCACCGCCGAGCCGCCGACTGACGGCCGGGTGGGGCTGGGCATCAAGTTCAGCCTCGACGGGAAGCGGTGCGCGATCGCTGCGGCTGTGAAGCCGGAGGGCGGCAAGACGCACGTCGAGGTGGTCGGCGTGTATCCGACGAATGAGGGCTTGTCGCTGGCCGAGGCGTGGATCGCCGCGGACTGGCGGAACCTGTCGCGAGTGGCGATCGACGGCAAGGCGGGCCGGGAGACGCTGCACGGCAACTTGAAGCGCGCCCGGGTGCCTGAGCGGACGGTGCCGAGCTTGACGGTCGGCCAGGTGATTGATGCGCACGCCACCTTCTTGACGGCAGTGCAGGACGCGACGCTGACCCATGCGAACCAGGCGGGCTTGAACGCTTCGGTGGCGGGTTCTGCGCAGCGGGCGATTGGCACGCAGGGCGGGTGGGGTTGGGAGCCGATCGGCGACGGCGACACCTTGCCGATTGATGCAGCGACTTTGGCCGTGTGGGCGGCTGTGACTGGACCTAGGACTACCGGCTCTGTGCCGAGGCGACTCTACTGAGAGGGGGCGGCGGCGTGGCTCTGTCTACCCCCGAACAGTGGCTGCCGGTGCTGGCCGAGCGGTTGGATCGTGAAGCCGCTGTGGTGGCGCAGCTTCGCAGCTACGTCAACGGCAACGCGCCGCTGCCGGAGGCCGGCGCCAAGACGAAGGCGACGTGGCTGGCATTCCAGCGGAAGGCGTTGACGAACTACGGCGGGATTGCGTGCACGTCGCGCGCGAACCGTATCCGCTACCGGGACGTGCGGGTGGGCGACGATGACCAGTCGGACGCATCGAGGGCAGCCCGCCGGATCGCGCGGGACAACCGGTTGCCGATGCAGATTGCTGACGCGGTGTGGGACATGCTGTCCGCCCGACGCGGCTACCTTGTGGCCGGCCGGGACGCCGAGGGTCGCGCGGTCATCACCAGCGAGAAGCCGGAATTGTTCTACGCCGAGCCCGATCCGGTGTACCCGTGGCGGGTGCGTGCCGCGATCAAGGTATGGCGCGACACGGTGGAGCGGGTCGACCACGCGCTGGTGTGGGTGCCGGGTGGGAGACAGGAGTTCTTCCGCCCGTCGTTCACCGACTCGGACACCAAGACTGTCCGGCTGCTGGCTGTTGGCGACTGGATGCCCGCGGGCGACCTGGAGTTGTACGACGGTGCGCCGCCGGTGTGGATCATGGACCGCCGGGACGGCATGGGGCTGATCGAGCCGCATACCAGCCTGATTGACCGGATGAACACGACGCGGTTGCAGCGGCTGTCGACGATGGCGATCCAAGCGTTCCGGCAGCGCGCACTGAAGAAGTCGGCAGACGCTCCGGAGCTTCCCGAGGTCGACCCGGCCACCGGCCAGAAGATCAAGTGGGAAGAGGTGTTTGAGCCCGCCCCGGGTGCCCTGTGGGATCTTCCGCCGGGCGTCGAGTTGTGGGAGTCGCAGACGACCGACTTCCGCCCCATGCTCGAGGCGGAGAAGGCGGACGCGCGCGAGTTCTCCGCGGTCACTGGGCTGAACATCTCGGTGCTCATGCCGGACTCGGCCAACCAGACCGCCGAGGGTGCCCGGAACACGACGCAGATGGAGATCGACGACTGCGCCGCGATGATCGACCGGATCACGCTGGCCGTTGCTGCCTGCCTGCTGACGTCGCTGCGGATCGAGGGCATCGAGCCGGAGGGGACGATCGAGGTTGCATTCGAGCCGCCGGGCGCGGTGTCGGTGGCTGAGCAGTTCGACGCGCTGAGCAAGGGCATCGCCGCGGGCATCTCCCTGGCGACCTTGCAGAAGCACATCCTCGGCTGGTCCGCGGACATGATCGCCGAGGACGACACGAACCGCCGCCGGATGCAGGCTCGCGAGCAGTTGGCCGCACTCGCCGGCGCCGCGCCCCAGCCGGTGGTGACCGGTGGCAACGCAGGCTGAGCTTGAGCAGGTCCGCCGCGCACTAAACCGGCTGGCGCAGGCCGCGCAGGGTGACTTGCAGGCGGTGTGGGACCAACTCAAGACGTCCGACCGGGTGCAGGTGTCAAGGGCTCTCACCGAGGGCTGGGAGTGGGTGCTGGAGCGGTACGGCAACATGGCTGCCACGCTTGCCGCCGACTTCTTCGAGGTCGAGGCACGCAACCTAAACTTGACCCCGAGGGTGCAGATGGCAGCCCCGTTCGACGGCCCGCGCGCCAACGCCCGGCTGGAGTGGGCGCTGTCCACGCCGAACCAGTGGGGCAACGTCACCGTCCTGCTGGACGAGCTGGTGAAGCAGCCGTACCGATCGACGTTCCAAGACTCGGCGCACGCGAGCGGGGGCGCGTGGGCGCGGGTGCCAACAGGCGCCAGCACCTGTGCCTTCTGCCGGATGACCGCCTCGCGAGGGGCCGTCTATCGGTCGGCGCAGTCGGCAGGCGAGGGCAAGAAGTGGCACGGTCGCTGCGACTGTGCCGTGGTCCTCGTTCGTGACGAGCGCGACTATCCCAAGGGCTACAACCCCGACGCCCTCTACGACCAGTACGAGGCGGGACGCGCCGAGGCCCAGTCCGGCGACCCGAAGAAGATTCTTTCCGCGATGCGTGCCCAAGCCGGCACCAACTGACTTCCCCGAGCAGTCGGGGATCGCGCCCGGTGCGCGACAACCAACCCCAGGAGGGTAAACCGATGTCCGTCCCCACCACTGAACCGCAAACCCCGGAACCGACCGCCGATGCCGCTCCGACCACACCCCAGGAGGGTGCGGAGACCAAGACGTTCGACGCCGACTATGTGGCGAACCTCCGCAAGGAGGCAGCGAAGTACCGCACCGAGGCGAAGGTGAACGCCGACGCCGCGAAGCGGCTGGCAGAGATCGAGGAAGCCAGCAAGACCAACGAGCAGAAGCTGGCCGACCGGCTGGCTGCCGCCGAGGCGAAGGCCCAGGAGGCCGAGCTGAAGGCCATGCGTGCCGAGGTCGCCCAGTCCAAGGGCGTTCCTGCCGCGCTGCTCACCGGCAGCAACCTCGACGAACTGAACGCCGCTGCGGATGCGCTGCTCGCTTTCCGTGGTGAAACGCCGAAGCTCCCGGCCGCACCGAGCGCTGCGGGTCAGGGAAAGCAGGGTGAGCCGGTCGGTGCCGGAGCCCAGCAACTGACGAAGGCGGACGTCGACCGCATGTACGCCGAGCGTGATTACGACGGCATTGAGAAGGCCCGCGCCGAGGGCCGACTGAACACCGTGCTCGGCATCTCCTGACACAATCGACTGAAAGGCCAATCATGGCAATCACCAAGTTCGTTCCCGAGGTGTGGTCCGCGACCATCCTCTCCATTCTCGCCAAGAACCTCGTCTACGCTGGCGCGCCGTGCGTCAACCGCAACTATGAGGGCGAGATCTCCGCGTACGGCGATACCGTCCACATTCCCACCGTCGCCGACCCCTCGATCGTCACCTACAGCAAGGACACCGACCTGACGGTCGAGGTGCTGACCGATGACGAACTGACGATGGTCATCGATCAGGCGAAGGCATTCGCGTTCGAGATCGACGACATCGACATGCGCCAGGTCCGCTCCGGCGGTGCCCTCATGGCCGAGGCTGCGCAGCGCGCCGGCTTCGGGCTGCGGGATGTGGCCGACCAGTACATGTCCGCGAAGATGGCAGTCGGCGCAGGCAATGCGCTGGGCGTGATCGATGCCACCACCGCCACCAACGTGTACGATGCACTGCTCGTCCCGGCTTCGGTGAAGCTGGACGAGGCCAACGTGCCGACCGAGGGCCGCTGGATGGTCATTGACCCCGCGACGCACGGCAAGCTGCTGCTTGACGCGCGGTTCATCAAGGCCAATGAGTCCGGGTCGCAGGCTGGCCTGCGGAACGGTGTCGTCGGCTCCGCTGCGGGGTTCACGATCCTGAAGTCGAACAACGCCCCGGTTGCGGCTCGCTCGATCTCGGCCACCGTGACCGTCGCCACCACCGCCAGGACCCTCACCGCCGCGGCTGGCACGTTCAGCCAGGGCGACGTGGGTCTGACTGTGGCCGGCACGAGGATCACCGCGGGCAGCAAGATTGCCTCGGTGAACGCGGACGGTTCCGTCGCCACGATGGACACCGCTGGTGCGACCGCCGGCACCCAGACCGACACCGTCCTGTCTGGTGCCGCGAAGATCGCCATTGCGGGTTCGCCGATCGCAACCAGTTACGCCGAGCAGATCAACAAGGTCGAGGCGTTCCGCCCCGAGAAGCGGTTCGCCGACGCCCTCAAGGGTCTCCACCTCTACGGCGGAAAGGTCGTGCGTTCGCCTGGCCTCGTCGTGGCTGGCGTCAAGGTCTCCTGACCCGCACCCCCCCCATCCTCACCCCGGCCGCGATCCTTGTGGCCGGGGTGAGGAACCAACCAAATCG
The DNA here is from genome assembly GCA_964476495.1 of uncultured Actinomycetes bacterium. GTDB lineage: Bacteria > Actinomycetota > Actinomycetes > Mycobacteriales > Nakamurellaceae > Nakamurella. The sequence goes on from CAYZBB010000150.1 coordinate 8,934, forward strand.
GAGGGAGGCTACATGCTGCCGCCATTCGCGAGCATCGTCGATGCGCAGGTGCTCGACCTGCAAGTGTCGGACGAAAACCTCGTGCGCGCGTCTACGCGCATACGGACTTACCTGCGTTCGGTCGGCTACCCCGTAGAGGTCGATACCCCCGGCGACGACCTGATCGAATTGACGTGCCAGATTGCGGCCCGCATGTCTGCCACCCCTGCCGACTTGGCTCAGGGTGTGCAGCAGCAGTCCGCGCCCGGGTACTCGGTCGGCTACGGCTGGGATGCATGGAAGGCGCAGGCAGGCCTCACGGCGGGCGAACTCGCCACCCTCAAGCGGATGTTCCCGGCGATCCCGCGCACCCTGTCTCTCGGCTCGCCGTCCGGTCCGAACCCCACGCTCGAGGCCTGACCCGTGTTCCCATTCGGCGAGACCGTGACCCGGTTGCGTGCGCCGCTCGCGTCCGACCCGTACAGCGGTGAGGACACACTGGAGGACTGGTCGAACCCGGCCGAGCTGCCGATTCCCGGCTGCGCGCTGGTCCCGGTCTCAAGCGATGAGGCGCCCGGTGTTGATCGGGTCGAGTTGCTGACCCTGCGCACACTTTCCGCCCCATTCGGCGCCGACATCCTGCCCACAGACCGGATCCGTGACGCCGCCGGAACGGTGTGGAAGGTGGACGGCAGGCGGGCCGATTTCCGCAGCCCGTTCACCGGCCACGAGTTCGGCACGACGGTCGCCCTGCGGCTGATCGAGGGCTGACCGGTGGCTGACTTCCGGCTGAACTTCCCCGGCTTGATCGAGATCGCCAACGAGGTCAACGACACGGTCTGCAAGCAGATCGCCGAGCAGACCGCGGCGCGTGCCCGGGCGACCGCACCCCGGGACACCGGAGACTACGCCGACTCGATCCACGTCGAGAGCGATCCGCGCACAGGCAAGGACGACTTCGCACACCAGTACGTCGTGGCTGACGACTGGAAGGCAAGCATCATCGAGGCCCGCACAGGAACACTCGCGCGAGCGTTGGAGGGCTGATGGACTACCTGCCGCTGGCCTTCCCTGACGCCGAACTTCTCGCCTGCACCTACCTGCGGGCGCGGCACGCGGGCGTGAAGGTGGACCGGAAGCAGCCCGCCACTGTTCCCGCGATCGTGGTCCGTGACGACTCCGGGCCTGACCGCGGACCGCTCGCCGACCGCCGCATGGGCTTTCGGGTCTGCGGCGCCGAAGGCACGCACGCAGCCACCCGCGCCACCGCTGAGGCCGTCGCGGCCTCGCTGCGGGTGTGGCCGCTGAACACCCCTGAAGTTGTGGCCGTGGACAGGGTTCGCGGCCCGTGGGCAACGTCCGAGGTGGACGCCCCGCCCGAGTTCTACCTGACCGCCGAGGTAACCCTCCTCGGCGCAACATCCTGAGAGGAAATGCCCAATGTCGCAGACGGTCGATGAGGTGCGGGTGCCGCTTGGCGGCAATGTGCGCTTCGCCCCCAAGGGAACCACCCTTCCCACCCAGGCCAACCTGGAAGATCCCGACTTCGTGATCCCGGTCGCGTTCGTCGACCTCGGCCTCCGCACGAGTGACGGTGCGCCGGACTGGCAGGAGTCCCCGTCTGCTCCGATCGAGCTGTACGAGGACGGATACGAAGTGTCGGCAAACACCGGCACCTTGCAGATGACCACTACTCTCGCGCAGGTGTCTCCGGCGATCCTCGGTGCGCTGTATGGGGTCACCTACAGCGTTGGCGGTGCTGCGGACATCGACATCGATGCGGTCGTGGAGGGTGTCGTCTGGACCGACACTCTGTACCGCATGGGTGACGGCTCCGAGCAGCTTGAGCGCAAGGTGGCCCCCGCCCGCTGCACGGCCCGCACGACGGCGAAGGACCAGCGCGGCAACATCACCGGACTGACCGCTACGTTCACCGTGAAGCGCTCGGCGGAACTGGGCAACAAGCACTTCCGTCACGCGCTGATTAGTGCAGCCTGACGTGCCCGAAGCCGACGACTACACCTTCGAGGCTGCGGGGCCGGTTTTCATCGTGTCCCGCGGCCAAAAGGTCATCGGCCGAATGTCTCTCAACCTTCCAATCTCTGCCATCGGGACGTGGTTCGCCGTCGATGACCGGGACGCCATGGGTGCTTTTGACCGGTACCGCAATGAGGTAATGGCCGAGGCTGACCGCGAGTGGGTCGACTCGATCGCGGCCGAGGATGGCGTGCTCGCGCTGGCGATCGTCCGCGAGTGGTCGGACGCCGTTGGTGGGCGCCTGGGAAAACTCCGGTTGCGGGTTACCTCTGGCGAGAGTTCCGCGCCGCCGTCGCCGCCGACCTCTGGCGAGGGTGGGGACTGAGGGCTGCCGATCCGGTAGACCCCGGCCTGTTGGAGGACTGCCTGTCGGCGGTCCTCGCCGACCCGTCGAGCGCGACCGTTGCCGCACTCGCCGCCGCACCACCCCCGCCGCCCACCGAGGCCGAACTTGCCGAGCAGGCGCGCGTGAAGTCCATCCTCGACCGATTCTCAAAGCGGGAGGTGCCGGATGCCTGAAGCCGCAGCAGCATGGGTGACCGTTTACCCGAAGCTTGCCAATGGGTTTGCGTCCGGGCTCAGGGCCGATGTCGGAAAGGCGATGTCGGCCGCCGGCACGGCGCCCGTGCAGGGTTCGGCATTCGAGAAGGCGGGCAGGGAGCAGGGCAAGAAGTTCGGTGCGGGGTTCGGCTCCGGCGCCAAGGCACTGCTGACCGGCGCGGTTGCCACGACCGCCCTCAGCTACATCCGCAGCGCCACCGACTCGTTCGCCGAGTTGCAGGATGCCTCCGCGGCGGCCGGTGTTGTGTTCGGCGCCAGCATGGGCAAGATCGAGGCCGCGTCCGCCTCGGCGGCTGAGCAGTTCGGCGTATCCAAGAAGGAGTACGTCGACGGCGCCATCACGATGGGCACCTTCGGCAAGGCCGCCGGGCTCACGGGGAACGACCTGGCCGAGTTCTCTAGCCAGATGGTGCAGACCGCGGCCGACATGGCGTCCTTCCGCGGCACGACACCCACCGAGGCGATCGAGGCTGTTGGCGCAGCGCTCCGCGGGGAGTCTGAGCCGATCCGCAAGTATGGCGTGCTGCTCGACGACGCATCGCTCCGGCAGGAGGCGCTGCGGCAGGGCCTCGTCAAGACGACCAAGGACGCACTCACGCCGCAGCAGCGGGTCCTTGCCGCACAGGCGCTCATCCTCAAGCAGACGGCAGACGCGCAGGGCGACTTTGCGCGCACCGCCAACTCAACCGCGAACGTGCAGAAGCGCCTTGCCGCCGAAACGGAGAATTTCAACGCCGCGATGGGCGAGCGGTTGGCGCCCACGGTGGTCGAGGTGCAGCAGGGACTGAGCAACCTCCTGGGCGTCACCGAGGACAACATTGCCGTGTTCGCGCCATTCACAGATACTGCGCTGGCGCTGGCAACAGCATTCAACGACCTAACGCGGGCGATGAACGGCGGCACGGAAGCCGGCAAGGCACTTAAGCCGCTCCTGGATTCGCTCAACAACATCAGCCTGCTTAAGCCGGTGCAGGACTTGGCGAACGCCTATGTCGGCTGGTCGAAGTCCACGAACGCCACAACCTCCGCAGTGAAGGACAATGCGACCGCGACGGACGACTCCACCGGCTCGACAAAGCGGAACACGGGCGCGGTTGAGGACAACGCCGCAGCGCTGAAGGAGAACGCCAAGAAGCTCAACGACGTCTATGACGCCCGCCTGAAGCTGCGCGGCGACAAGCGGGCGCTCGAGGCGGCCTTCGATGACGCCACTGCGGCGGCCAAGAAGAACGGCAAGACCCTCGACGAGAACACGCCGAAGGGACGCGCGAACGCCGCGGCCCTCGATGACATCGCCCAGACAGCGCTGTCGGTCAAGGCCGCAATGGAGGAGCAGGGCGCCTCGACGAGCGAGGTGGACGACGTGATGGGCAGGGCGCGATCCCAGTTCATCAAGGTTGCTACGGCCATGACCGGCAGCGGCGCCAAAGCGAAGGATCTTGCCGACAAGCTGGGGCTCATCAAGTCGCCGAAGCCGGTGAAGGTTAGGGTGACGTGGGATCTGCCCGGCCCGGCAAAGGTCAAGTTCGAGGGCGGCGAGTACACCGTGAAGGCACCTGGTGGCCGGTACGCAAGCGGCGGAAAGCTGCCGGGGTTCGCGTCAAGCGATCGGGATGACCGGTTCCCGCTGGCGTCCGGCGATCTCGGCGTGCCCGGCGAGTGGGTGATCCGCAGGGCTGCTGTTCGCAAGTACGGGGACGGTGCCATGGCTGCGGTCAACGCCGGCCGGGCTCAGATCAGATATGCGGACGGCGGCCAGATCGGCAGCGCCAGCGCTTCCCCCATCAAGATTGAGGTGCACGGCCCGAACGCCGACGAGGTTGCGGCCCGTACGGCGGCGAGGGTCGAGCGGATCTGGACGGGAATGGCGGTGCAGTCGTGACCGATTCCGATGTGAGGGCGCGTCTCGGCGGCATCGACCTGCGGATCTCGGGCGAGCAGCCAGCGCCCGGAACGTGGGGCCTGTACCTGCTGCCCGGTGGTCTGGACGGATGGACGGCCCGCACGCAGGACGGCTCCGAGGTTGCGGGGCATTGGTCCGGGCAGGGCCAGACTGTGGGCGCCGCGCAGTCCGAGGCGCGCCAGATCACCATTCGCTGCCTGCTGCTCGGTTCTGCGGTGCGCGGCCTCGGCTCGGTTTCGGACGGCATCGAGGCGCTCTCGCGGCTGTCGCGGACGACGCTGGTGGTTGCGGAGTCGTCGCTTGGGCTGGTCCGATGTGCCGACGTGCGGGTGGTGGAGATTCAGCCGCCGTCCCGCCTCGGTGGGCTGTCTGCCAACGTGACCCTCTCCCTGACCGCCGACGACCCCTTGCGCTACTCAGCCGAGTCCCGTCCGCTGAAGAATGGCGCAACCCTCCTGCCGAACCGTGGCGATGCGACCGCTTTCGGTCGCCTCACACTGACCGGCCCGCACGGCGCGATCAGCATCACCCATCCGGGCGGTGTGTGGACGTTCCCGGCGCTCGCGTCTGGGTCGCGGCTGGTCGACTTCCGCGAACTACAGGTCTGGAACGGCAACAGCCGCGTGTTCGGCGAGGGTGCTGGTCCTGCGCCGCGGGTGCTGCCGGGCGGCTCGTCGTGGACGGTGGCCGGGCTGGGTGCTGGGTCTGCGGTGCTGTCCTGTGCTGAGGCGTGGTCGTGAGCGTCCCCTTGACTCGTGACGGTGACCGGCTGCCGGTCCGGGTGTGGTCGGCCGCTGCGGCGACGGGCACGATCCTCGGCGAGGTGTGGCCGGTGTCTGGCTCCACATGGTCGGCTGAGTTCGGGGGTGGCTCCTGTGATTTGACGGTCGACCTGAACTTGCCGTTGAGGGATGGGTCCGGCTGGGACTGGGACGCCATCGCCT
>CAYZBB010000151.1:0-14294 GCA_964476495.1 uncultured Actinomycetes bacterium
GCGGTCACCTGGTCGGGGGCGAATCCACGCCGGACGAGGTCAAAGGGAATCTGGGCCGGCAGCCACTCGTTCGTGCTCATCGGCCCATCGTTCCACTCGCCGACGCCGACTCCGCGGACGCAACGCCGGGTTCGCCGTCCGTGCCGGCCGGTTCCACCAATTCGACAAGAACGCCGCCCGCGTCCTTCGGGTGCAGGAAGTTGATCGACGAGCCGGCCGTGCCCGGTCGCGGCTCGTCGTACAGGGTTCGGATGCCGGCCGCGCGGGCGCGATCGGCGGCCACCCGCACGTCGTCCACCCGCAGCGCCAGTTGCTGCAGGCCGGGCCCGCTCCGTTCGAGGAACCTGGCGATGGTCGAGTCGCGGGTCAGCGGGGCGAGCAACTGCACCTGGGCGCCGCTGTCGTCGCGGCCGAAGGTGATCATCGCCTCCTCGACGCCCTGGGCGTCGTTGATCTCGCGGTGGCTCAGCCGGCCGCCCAGGGTGCCGGTGTAGAACTCGATCGCGGTGTCCAGGTCCGGAACGGCCACCCCGACATGGTCGACGGCGGTTGTCGGCAACGTCATGCCCTACCGTAGCTCTCATGCGTGACGGGCCCGTTTCCGCCGCGACGGGCCTGATCGAGCGCGCCATCGGGGGTTCGGTCCGGGCAACCGCCCGGCTGATCAGCCTGATCGAGGCCGGTGAACGGCCGGCGGCCGAGGTGTCGGCGGCCCTGCTCGGGCGCCCGCGTGCGGCCACGTTGGTCGGGGTGACCGGTCCGCCCGGCGTCGGCAAGTCCACGCTGATCACCGCGTTGATCGGCCGGTTGCGGGCCCGCGGCGCGCGGGTGGCGGTGCTGGCCGTCGACCCCTCCAGCCCATTCTCCGGCGGCGCGCTGCTCGGGGACCGGGTGCGGATGGGCGAGCACAGCACCGATCCCGGCGTGTTCATCCGCTCCATGTCCAGTCGCGGTGAGCTCGGTGGGCTGTCGGCCGCCACCGCGGGTGCCGCCGACCTGCTGTCCGCGATCGGTTTCGACGTGGTGATCGTGGAGACGGTCGGCGTCGGCCAGAACGAGGTCGGGGTGCTGCGGCTTGCCGACACCGTGTTGCTGGTGCTGGCGCCGGGCCTGGGTGACGGCATCCAGGCCGCCAAGGCCGGAATCCTGGAGATCGCCGACGTGCTGGTGGTCAACAAGGCGGACCGGGACGGGGTGACGACGACCGTGCGGGACCTCAAGGCGATGGTCGCGCTCGGCCGCGCCGGCCGGGCGACCGCAACGGATTGGCGGGTACCGGTACTCACCACCGTGGCCACGCAAACGCCGGGGACCGACCGGACCGGGTTGGACGAGGTGATGGACGCGATCGACGCGCACCGGGCGTACCTGCACGGTCACGCCGATGGCGGGCAGCGCTCCCTCCGCCGCGCCGAGACGGCGCTGGAGGCCCTGGTGCTGAACCGGGTGCAGCGGGTTCTGCGCTCACCCGGCGGGCGGGCGTGCCTGGAACGCGCCGGCAGACGGGTCGCCGAAGGATCCGCGGACGTCCACGCAGCGGCCGACCAGGTGCTGACCTGCCTGGTCGACGACGCGGGTTTGGCCGCCGGCGGGGCTGGGTAACGTGACCGGCATGGGGGAGACGATCACGACCGTCGACGTGGTCAAGCGGTACGGCGACCTCGTCGCCGTCGACGGGGTCTCGCTGTCGGTGGCGACCGGCGAGTTCTTCGGCATCCTCGGCCCGAACGGGGCGGGCAAGACCACCCTGGTGGAGATGATGGAAGGGCTGCGCGAGCCGGACTCGGGGACGATCACCGTTCTCGGGCAGCCCGTCTGGCCGCGGAACAGGGCGCTGCTCACCAGGCTCGGCGTGCAGTTGCAGGGCACGTCGTTCTTCGAGCGGCTCACCGCACGGGAGCAACTGGCGACGTTCGGCGCCGTCTACGGTGCCCCGCCCTCTCGCCTGGACGAGATGCTGCAGCTCGTCGGGCTGACGGACAAGGCGTCGACACGGGCGGAGAAGCTGTCCGGCGGACAGGCGCAGCGGCTGTCCATCGCCTGCGCGCTGGTTCATGACCCGGACGTGGTGTTTCTCGACGAGCCGTCCGCCGCTCTCGACCCGCAGGCCAGGCGCAACCTGTGGGATGTGCTGCGTGCGATCAACGAGCGCGGCAAGACCGTGGTGCTGACCACCCATTACATGGACGAGGCCGAACTGCTCTGCGACCGGGTCGCGATCATGGACGCCGGCCGGGTCCTGCAGCTGGGACCTCCGGCGGAGCTGGTGCGCGGTCTGGGCGCTCCGGTGCGGATCGCGGTGGAGGCCGGGGCCTTGAGCCGGGAGCGGGCGGGCGCGATCGAAGGGGCCGAATCGGTAACCGGCGACGGGGTGTCCACAGTGATCACCACCCGACGGCCGGCGCCGGTGCTCGAGGCGTTGGCCGGGATGGATGCGCTGGCCGGGCTGCAGGTCCGCGGGGCCACTCTGGAGGACGTGTTCCTGCAGCTCACCGGGCGGGAGTACCGGGCATGACGACGACGACCACACCCGCGACGACGGCGACGGCCGGCAGGTCCAGGGGCTTCACGAGCCTGTCCGCGGCCATGTTCAAGAGCTTCTACCGGGACTGGCTCTCGGTGGGCTTCTCGGTGTTCTTCCCGCTGTTCTTCATCATCATCTTCGGCACCGTCTTCTCCGGCACCTCGTCGTCCGCGCCGACGGTGATCCAGGTCGGGTCCGTGCCGGTGATCGACCAGCTGCCGCCCGAAGCGAAGGCGGCGTTGGACGAGGCCGTGCACATCGAGTCCGGCACCACCCTGGACGCGGCGCTGGAGGAGGTCCGCAAGGGTGACGCCGGCGGGGCGATCGAGCAGCAGGGCAACACGCTGATCGTGCACTACTCGTCCGCCGATCAGGTCACGTCGGCCACGGTTCGGGGCATTTTCAACGCCTTCGTCAACGAGGCCAACATCGCCGCGTCCGGCGTTCCGCCCACCTACGCGTTGCAGACCCAGCAGGTCGAGGACGAATCGCTCAAACCCATCCAGTTCATCGCTCCCGGGATGATCGCCTACGGCATCGCGGTCGGGGCGGTGTTCGGGGCCGCGATGACGTTGATCACCTGGCGGCAGAAGCAGCTGTTGCGCCGGCTGCGGCTGGCGCCGGTGTCCACGTCGACGGTGGTGACCTCCCGGGTGGTGGTCTCGCTTGTCGTCGCGCTGGTGCAACTCGCGCTGTTCGTCGGCATCTCGGTGCTGCCGTTCCTCGGGTTGAAGCTGTCCGGCGCCTGGTACATGGCGGTGCCGCTGGTGATCGCGGGCACCCTCGCGTTCCTGGCCATCGGCCTGTTCGTCGGCGCGGTCGCCAAGACCCAGGAGGGCGGGAGCGGTCTGGCCAACCTCATCACCCTGCCGATGGCGTTCCTGTCCGGCGCGTTCATCCCACTGGAGGCGGCGCCGGCCTGGCTGGCCACCATCGGGAAGTTCCTGCCGCTGACCTACCTGGTGGAAGGGCTCAAGGACGTGATGGTGCGCGGGGAGGGACCGCAGGCCGCGCTGCTGCCGATCGGCGTGCTACTGGCGTTCGCGGCGGTCGTCACGTTGATCGCCACCCGGTTCTTCCGGTGGGACGCCGCCTGATCACGAGTCCGATCAGCCCGGACCGTAGGCGCCGAGGTACCGGCGATCGTCCGGCAGGCTCGGGTCGCCGGCGACCAGCGCCGGGCTCCCGGGGCGGAGCCGGTAGTCGTCGGCGGCCGGGTCGACGAACCCCGGGTCGGCGTCGATGACGCCGGCTCCCCTGCTGCCTCCCTTGATAGGCCCGCGCACGATGCTGTATTGCACGCCGTTGACGGCGCCCGCGGGCTCGTTGATGCAGGGCAGCGACTCGGGTGCGTCGCAGAACAGCACCTCGCTGCTGCCACCGTTGCCGTCGAAGATGCTGGCACGCACCTGCACACTGGATCCGCCCTCGACGAACAGACCACTGCCCGCGACGTCCGGGCCGCAGTCGTGTCCGGCGGCGGTGACGTTCTCGATGGTTGCGGTGCTGCCGATTCCGCCACCCCCGTCCACGTAGATCGCGGCCCCGGCATTGCCACACGTGTTGTCGTGGAACAGATCACCGCGAATGTCGGCGTGGCCGGCCTCGTCGATGAACAGTCCGCTGCCGATGGAGGGCGCGCTGTTGGCCACCCATCGGTTCTGCTCGAAGACGGCCGACGCGACCTGCGAGCTGCTCGTGCCGGCGTAGATGCCGCCGCCGCCCCAGCCGTAGCCGGCGGTGACCCCGATCTCGTTCCCCCGGACCAGGTTCCTGGTGACTCTGAGCCCGTCGCCGCTGAGGAACAACCCGCCGCCATGGTCGGCGTGGGACTTGTTGTTCTCGATGAGGTTCGCGTCGATTCGGGCATTCGGCGAGGCAAGGCCGATACCGGCGCCGAACCCGGCGACGTTGTCGCGGATGATGTTCCCGGTGATGATCACGGTGCCGTTGCCGCTCGCGCCGATCCCGCCGCCCGAGCTCTCGACGTGCCCGTTGCGCTCGATGCGGTTGTTGGCGATGGTGACGGTCTTTCCGCCCGCGACCAGGACACCCGAGCCGGCGCGGCCGCCATTCTGATCGGCCTTGGCAACTCCGCCGGTCACCACGAACCCGTCGAGGTCGAAGTCGGCGCTCTCGCCGTAGTCCTCGAAGTACACGACCGTGTCGATGCCGCCGCCGTCGATGACCGTGGGGTTGCGCCCCGGGTCGCGGCCGGAGAAGCCTCCGCCGGACGGGAAGCCACCCAGCAGGGTGACTCCCTTGTCGACCACACGGACATTCTCCCGGTAGGTGCCTGCCTCGACCTGAATCGTCCCGCCATCGGCGACCGCGTCGACCGCGGCCTGGATGCTGGTGTCGGTGCCGCCGGAGGCACCCACGCAGCGCACGGTGCCACCGCAGGGCGACTCCGCGCCGCTGCCGCCGAGGTCCGGGACGAAGTCCAACGCGGGCGGACCCTCACCGCTCAGCGCCGCGGACGCGCCGGCCGATTCCGGTGTGGTCGGCAGGGCCGACCGGGCCGGCCCTGTGGTCGGCGGTGCGGCACCTGCGTCGTGCTCGTCGGGCAGGCCGTATTCGAAGGCTCCCATGTCGGGCGCGTTGCCCTGGGCCGGCCGGGACCGGCCGGCCTGGTGGTAGAGATATTCACGATCCACCGGATGATCGGCCGCGGCCGGATCGAGCGGCTCCGCCAGGTCGATGGCCTGAGCCCCCTCGACCAGGTGCAGGTCCCCGCTGTCGACGTCCACGAAGCCTGGATCGTTGTCCGTCAGCGGGATCAGGTTGTCCCAGCCGTTGATCCGGCCGGTGGATTCGCGATTGCCACGCCACATCTCGATGCCCGGCGTCACCAGGTTCGGCCCGACATCGGCGGTGCCTTCCTCGAGCATCAGGCTCAAGGTGGTCGCCGTCTGGCCGGGAGTGGACGGGCGCGCGACGAGGATATTGTTCCGCACTTCCGCGGTCTCGTCCGCGGTCAATTCCAGGACCTGAGAATAGTAGCGCGACAATTCGTCGCCAGCCTTTTCCTGGTCGGCTTCGTGCACGACGGTGTTGTTGTAGAAGTACAGGGTGCCCTTACGGTAGGTGTCCGTCTCGCCGGAGTCGCCGCCATAGTGGACGATGGTGGTCGGACCGACGCGCCGGGCGATCAGGACGTTGCCGTAGACGAAGGTCTCCCGGTAGCTCGGGAGATCGGCAAATATCGGAAATGCATTCTCGGCCTCCACCAGATCCAATGTGCGAGAACCACCCTCGATGAAGTTGTAGCGGATCACGGTTCCGGCTGAGCGGTCCTTGAGGGCGACGCCGCCCGCCCCTTCGAGCACCGGGCCGATCCGGTTGTACTGGAAGGTGATGCCGTCGGCCTCCGTGTAGATGTTGTGCTCCCGATCCCGCCCTACGTTGCCGTTGTCATAGATCTCGTTCGCCTCGATCATGATGGACCGCGATACCGTCGCCTCGTCGTCACCCGAGGAGACGAACAGGCCGTTGGCGTTCTCGTGGATCACATTGTCCCGGATCGTGACATTCTCGCCTCGTTCCACCCAGATTCCGGCCGCATTGTCCGCGTATGTCTCGACCTGACCATTGGCCGCCGTGAACGTGCTGTCCGGGTGTGCGTGAAGCACGTCGAGGCCGGCGATCACGATGTGCGACGGCTTGTAGCCCCACTCCTGGCCGTCCCGCTGTCCCACCAGGATCAGGCTCCGCCGGCTGTGCCCGGACGAGGCGGGTGCGCTCTGCGGCCGGTGTTCTGCGTCGGCGCCATCGACGATCGGCCGCTCGCCGTTGGGTCCCTTGATCCCGCAGACGACGAGCGGCGCGTCCGAGGTTCCCGAGGCCGAAATGACGATCTTCTCGTGGTACGGCTCGGGCCGGTAGGCGATGCGAACGCTGTCGCCGGCCTCGAGGGACTCCCAGGGCACCTCGTTGATCGACTCGTAGGTTGCTCCCGGTCCGACCTCGTAGTCGGTCCCCGACCCGGGCTCGCAGGTGCCGGTGCCGGTGGCAGCCGCCCCGCCGGTCGGCGGCCCCCCGGATACCGGCACATTCGTCGAAGGCCGGTCGTCGGCCGATCCGGTGGCTGCCTGTCCGCCGACGGTCGATGAACAGGCAGCCAACAACGTCAGCACCGCGAACGCGGCCGACCCGGCCAATCGGTACATCGGTCCGCGCCGGTGCGGTGATCCGATGTGTGCCAAGGTGGCACCACCCTTCGGCCGAATGCCCGAGCAGAGGGCGCCAACGATCGTTCGTGCCGATGCTCGCACGAGTCGGGCCACCGCCGCCCGACTCGACTGTCACGTCATCCGGTCAGGCGATCAACTCATGGATCGTGGAACCACCGCTCCACTGTGCCGGATCAGCTCAGGCGAAATCCCCCGCGGCCTGCCGCACCTTGGTGAGCAGCACGGAAAGCTGCTCCAGATCGTGGTCGTCCAGACCGACGAACCCGAAATCGGCCGTGGTGACCGCATCCGTCGCGGCACCCAGCCGCTCCCGGCCGGCGTCGGTCAGCTCGACCAGCGTCGTGCGGCGATCGCTGGGATGGGGCAGCCGCCGGGCCAGCCCGTCGGCCTCCAGCCGGTCGACGATGTTGGTGATCGAGGTGGGATGCAGCTGCAGGCGTTCGCCCATCATCCGCATCGGCAGCGAGCCCCGCTTGGAGAAGGACAGCAGCACAAGGGCCTCGTAGCGGGCGAACGAAAGGCCGTGCGGCTTGAGGCGTTCGTCGACGGACGCCTGCAGGATCTGCTGGACCCGCATGACGTTGGTGACCGCCGACATCGCCGTGCTCGGCCCGATCCGCTCGGACCACGTCTGCGCCGCCTTGGCGATCGGGTCGAAGGGCAGTGCGGGGGCCGTCACGTTGGTGCTCATGGCTTGAACCGTAGCAACCTGCGTCGGAACGCGGATGGTAGGGCATCCGACTATTGGATACCCTGCCTTCTATGGGCGACGAGCAGGAGCAGGCGGCGATCGAGGGCGGTCGGGAACGCTGGGCGCGTCGCTTCGCGGCGGCCCAGGACGCCGGTCGGGTGCGAGACGTGGACTACACCACGCTGTCCGGGATGACGGTCGAGCCGGTCTACGGACCAGCCTCCGGCGATGTCGTCCGTGGTTTCGAGCGGATCGGCTGGCCGGGCGAGTTCCCGTTCACCCGTGGCTTGCACGCCACCGGCTACCGCGGCAAGCCGTGGACCATCCGGCAGTTCGCAGGCTTCGGCAACGCGGCCGACACCAACCGGCGGTACAAGATGATCCTCGCCGAAGGCGGCCATGGCCTGTCGGTGGCGTTCGACATGCCGACCCTGATGGGCCGCGACTCCGACGACGCCCGGTCGCTCGGCGAGGTCGGGCACTGCGGGGTGGCCGTCGATTCGGCCGCCGACATGGACGTGCTGTTCGACGGGATCGACCTCGGCGACGTCACCACGTCGATGACGATCTCGGGCCCGGCGGTGCCGGTCTTCTGCATGTACCTGGTCGCGGCAGAAAGGCAAGGCGCGGCGGTCGCAAAGCTGAACGGGACCCTGCAGACCGACATCTTCAAGGAGTACATCGCGCAGAAGGAGTGGATCTTCCCGCCAGAGCCGCACCTACGGCTGATCGGCGACCTGATGGAGTTCTGTACCGAGCGGATGCCCGACTACAAGCCGCTTTCGGTATCGGGCTACCACATTCGGGAGGCGGGTGCGACCGCGGCGCAGGAACTCGCCTACACCCTGGCCGACGGTTTCGGCTACGTCGAACTGGGCCTGTCCCGTGGCCTTGACGTCAACTCGTTCGCGCCCGGTCTGAGCTTCTTCTTCGACTCGCACATCGACTTCTTCGAGGAGATCACGAAATTCCGTGCGGCGCGGCGAATCTGGGCAAGGTGGATGCGGGACGTCTACGGTGCGACCGATCCTCGCGCTCAGTGGTTGCGGTTCCATACCCAGACCGCCGGGGTGTCGTTGACCGCGCAGCAGCCGGACAACAACGTCACCCGCACCGCGGTCGAGGCCCTGGCTGCGGTGCTCGGCGGTACCAACTCGCTGCACACCAACGCCCTCGATGAGGTACTGGCCCTGCCGACGGAGCGGTCGGCGCAGATCGCGCTGCGGACGCAGCAGGTGATCATGAACGAGACGGGAGTGGTCAACGTGGCCGACCCGCTGGGCGGCAGCTGGTACGTGGAGGCGCTGACGGACCGGATGGAGGCCGAGGCGGACCGGATCTTCACTCGCATTCGCGACCTCGCCGCCCTGGCCGCCCCGTCGGGGCGACACCCGATCGGCGAGATGACCAGCGGCATCCTCCGCGGGATCGAGGACGGCTACTTCACCGGCGAGATCGCCGATGCCGCCTTCGCGTACTCCAACGCCGTGGAGAAGGGCGACAAGAAGATCGTCGGAGTGAACACGCTGACCGGCGGCGTGGGGGAGGACCTGAAGATCCTGCGTATCCCGGCCGAGGTGGAGCAGCAGCAGAAGGCCCTGCTCACCGGGCGACGGGCAGCCCGCGACAGCGAGGCGGTACAGGCGACGCTGCGGCGGATGATCGACACCGCAAGGGGAACCGGGAACATGGTGCCGGCCATGCTGGACGCGGTGCGCGCCGAGGCGACGCTGGGCGAGATCTGCGACGCGCTGCGGGCCGAGTGGGGCGTCTACACCGAGCCCGCCCGGATCTGAGTATCCGTGAGGATTCTGTTCAGCGGCTGGCCCGCATACGGACACCTGTTGCCGATGGTTCCGCTGGCCCGGGCGGCGATCGCCGCCGGGCACGACGTCCTGGTGGTGTCGGGCGAGGACGTCACCGGCCTGATCGAGCGGTACGGTCTGACCGCGGTCGTGGCCGGTCCGACCCTGGGGCAGGCCTATGAGGCCGCGGCAGCGGCGAACCGGGCCGCGGGCCTGGACGCCGAGTTCGGCCGGATGGACCCGGAGCGGGTGGCCATGGCCGCCGCCCGCAACCTGTTCGGCGCGGCCGCCCTGCGCAGGGTGCCGGATCTGCGTGTGTTGATCGAGCGGTGGCGGCCGGACCTGCTGGTTCACGACACCCTGGAGATGGCCGGTCCGGTGGTTGCCCAGGAGGCAGGGGTCCCGCACGCTACCCACTCCTACGGACCGCTGGTGCCACAGACGGCACAGTTCGGTGAGGCGTTCGGGCCGGTGTTCACCGAGGCCGGCCTGCCCGACCCGATCCCGGGCGTGTTCGCCTCGCCGTACCTGGAGGTGTGCCCGCCCGGCCTGCAACCGGACGGCGTGAACCCCTGGACCGACATGATCGGAGTCCGGCCCTGGGCCGGCAACATCCCCGCGGGCGAGTCGCTCCCGTCGGCGTTCGCGAGGATGCCGCATCGCAGCACCGTCTACCTGACCCTTGGCACCGTGACCAATGAGCAGCCGGACGTGTTCCGTGCGGCGCTGGACGGCTGTGCCCGGCACCCGGTGAACGTCGCGGTGACGACGGGTCCCGGCGTCGACCCCGCTGCGGTGGTCGGCGACCGACCCGCTGTGCTGGCGGTGCCGTACCTGTCGCAGGCCCTGCTGCTACCGCACTGTTCGGCTGTGGTGTCGCACTGCGGCGCCGGCACCATGTTCGGGGCGCTGTGTTTTGGTCTGCCGCAGATCTGCCTGCCGCAAGGCACTGACCAGCCGTCCAACGCGGCCGCGGTGGCCCGCGCCGGAGCGGGACTGGTCCTGGCACCCGGCGAGGTGTCCGCGGACAGCGTCGCTGCCGCGCTGGACCGAGCGCTCGGCGGAACTGACCTGCGTCAGGGCGCTCGTCGGCTACGGGCGGAAATCGACGCGATGCCGGACCCGTCGACCGCGCTGCGGCGGCTGCTGGAGCGGGTCGGGCGCTAACGCAAGCCCCGGTCAAGCAGTTCCAGAAAGGCCAGTGCACGATCGAAAGCCAGTGTGGTGGAACCCCTGTCGTACTCAGCAGGCAGCGAGCGGTCGGTGAACAGGTGGCCTCCCCGGTAGTCGAGAAATGCCTGGCACGGGCTGCCCGACGCCTCCACGGACTCGATGAAGGGTGTGATCCACGCGTCGGATCGCATGGGGTCCTCGGTCGCGTAGTGCAACTGCACAGGCGTGTCGGCCGGCCACGTGGATCGGCCGAGCATCGGCAGTGGCAGCGCACCGGAGAATTGCAGGGTGCCGATGACGCCGCCGGCGGCGCCTCCACGGGCGGCGGCCACGTACTCGGCCATGCCGGCGCCGTTGGAGAACCCCGCCGCCACGAGCGGGCCGGGCTCGTCGGCAAGCGCCGCGAGGGCTGATTGCATCAGGGCCTGAGGGAACCCGAGATCCGTCGCGAACCGACCGGCCTCCTCGTAGTCGTCGAAGCGGCGGGTCCCGGTACTGCTCGAGTACTGGTCGACGATCAGCACGTCGTGGCCGGCGGCGCGGAAGGCGTCGGCGGCGTCGGTGACACCCTGACGAACGCCGAGGACGGAGTGGAACAGCGCGATTCTGGTCATGCCGTGGAGTGTGGCACGGGGGTCCGACAGTGCTGGGAGGCGAGTTCAGACGTTCGAATCGCTTTGTGTGAAGTGGTAGCACCTCTCGTCCATGACTGCGGGATCGGCTGGTGTCGAACGTATGCCGAGCACTCACCGGTCGGCCGCGATCGTCGCCGACCCGGCCGTGCTCGAGATGTCGGTGACCGACGACCCCACCACCTGCGACCTGCTGGCAACCGACGGCCGCCGGCGCGAGCTCCACCGGGCCGCCGGTCATCGAGATCGACATCCAACGGCCCGGACACCGCGACAGCGGATAGCGCCCGCACCACATGTGAAGATGAACCTCATGAGTCGTCCGAATCCCCGGCAGCAACAGGCTGCGGCGATGAGCGCCGCGTTCGCCGGCGCAGTCGATCTGTCCGCGCTCAAGGCCCGCGCCACGGCCCCCGCCGCGGGTCAACCCGCATCCGTCCAGGGCGGTCAACCCGGGGCGGATGACCAGGGCGCGTCACCCGCGTCACCATTCGTGGTGGACGTCGACGAGGCGACGTTCGGCAGCCTGGTCCAGGCATCCACCCAGGTGCCGGTCGTCATCAACCTCGAGGCGTCCTGGGCAGAACCGAGCCTGGCCCTGTCGGCCGTCCTGAGCAAGCTGGCCGCGGCAGGCGGTGGTGCCTGGCTCTTCGGTCGGGTCGACGTGGATGCCAACCCGCGCATCGCGCAGGCGTTCGGCGCGCAGTCGCTGCCGATGGCGATCGTTCTGGTGCAGGGTCAGCCCGCCACCGAGCTCACCGCACCGCTACCCGAACCACAACTACAGCAATGGATTTCGTCCGTGCTGGACCAGTTGCGGGCGCACATGCCGGCCATCGCGCAGGCCGAGGCGCGGCTCGCCGCGGAGGGCGGGGCAGAACCCGAGCCCGAGCCGGAGGACCCGCGGTTCGTCGCCGCCGAACAGGCCCTTGCCGACGGCGACTACGCCGCCGCTGAACTGGCCTACCAGCAGATCCTGGCGGCCGAGCCGGCCAACGCCGAGGCCAAGGCCGCGCTCGCCCAGACCCAGCTGCTGGCCCGCGCGGAGAAGCTGTCGCCCGACACGATCGCCCGCGCCGATGCCGCACCCGACGACGTCGAACTGCAGAAGCGCGCGGCCGACGTCGAACTCGCCGAGGGCAACCCCGACGCGGCCTTCCGGCGCCTGATCGACACCGTGCGCCGAACCTCCGGTGACGACCGGACGGCCGCCAGAGAGCATCTGGTGGAGCTGTTCTCGCTGTTCTCCACGGACGATCCGGAGGTGATCAGGGCCCGGCGCGCGTTGGCCGCCGCCCTGTACTGAGCACGCCCGGCCGCGGATCAGCCGCAGGCGGCCCGTCCGGCATGGAACCCGTCGGAGTATGCGGCGAGCTCGTCGAAGCCGGCACCTGGGCGGGACCGGATCAGGTCCAATGCCTCGTCGGCGTCGGTCGACCACGACCCGAGCTCGCCGGGCGCGGCCGAACCGAATACCGACGCCGTCCACGCACCGGTGAAACACGCAGCCCCGCTTGCTGTTCCGTGCACTTCGCGGCCGGTGGCCAGGGCAACCGCGGCACCGGCGGCGAACTGGCCGATCGACCCTGACCGGTCCAGGTCCGCCGGGTCCGGCGTGGCCGCCGGGGACCCGGCGAATGCGGCCACCGTCTCGCTCGCGCTGGTCACCGTCGCGTCGGTCGAGTCGAACCGAGGCGTCGTCGTGGGGTTCGCGTGCGCCGTGCCGGCACGGCCCAGGGTCAGGGACAGGTCGTCGGTGGTCATCGCCCAGCACGCCATCCCGCCGTCGCGGAAGCCGTGCAGCACGAAGCCGAGCCGATCCAGACCCGAGCCGTGCGCGGTGACGTCGGTCGGGGCGACGGTCGGCGCATCGCGGAAATCCAGCAGCGGCGCCACCGCGCGCACCAGGGAGGCCGGCGGGATGTGCACCCGGGCGGCCGCCCCGGAAGAGGCGGCCGCGAGAAACGCGCCCGCGGCGCAATCGGCCTGAGCCTCGATCAGGACCGCCGGATAGCGGTCGGGATCGGCCAGGCGGTCCTGCGGCGTCGGTCCCACCTGTGCCTGCACTGCGTGCCCGAACTCGTGCGCGAACGAGGTCGCCAGGCCGGCGCTGCCGTACGCTCCCAGCAGCACCGGGACCAGCGCCGACGAGTCGTAGATGATGCCGTCCTGGGACGGGCAGTAGAACGCGTTGCCCGCGATCTGCGCCGGGTCGGTGATGCACAGTGCCGCGCCCGACCCCAGGCTGTCCATCGACACGATCCCGCCGGCCGGGACGCGCAACGCCGGCCGGTCGGCCGCAGCCAGCGATCCCGACCAGTACTCCGACAGGTCGGCGAGCACGGCCGCCACGACCCGGTCACCGTCGGCCGAACTCCGGAACGGGTCGAGCGGACTGCCGGGGGCGGCCGGGTCCCCGAAGGAACCGACGGTGCGGATCTGCACGCCGCCCGCGAACACCTCGATCCGTTCGGCGGCCGCCGCCGATCCGCCGGTCCCGGCCGTGCCGGCGTACCCGACGACCAACACCGTGGCCAGCACCATCACCAGGCTCGCGGCGATCGACGCGACGAGCCTGGCCACCCCCGAACCCGCGGACCGGGCGCCTATCCCTGCGATTCGGGCACCAGCCAGAGCGCGCCGAGCGGCGGGACGGTGATCGTCGCCGACGCCGGTTGGCCGTGCGAGGCGTGCTCGGCGGCGATCACCGCACCCATGTTCCCGGCCCCCGACCCGCCGTACAGCTCGGAGTCGGTGTTGACCGCCTCCCGCCACATCCCGGCGGACGGCAGCCCGATCCGGTACCCGCTGTGCGGCATCGGGGAGAAGTTCAGGACGCAGGCCAGCACCGAACCGTCGCTGCCCCACCGCAGGTACGCCAGCACGTTGCCCTCCCGGTCGTTGGCGTCCAGCCAGGTGAACCCGCTGGGCGTGAAGTCCTGCGTGTGCAGCGCCGGGTTCGACTTGTAGATTCGGTTGAGGTCGCCGACCAGCGTGCGGACGCCGTTGTGCAGCGGGTAGTCCTTGAGCTGCCACGGCAGCTGGATGGCCTGGTTCCACTCCCACGGGTTGCCCAGTTCCTGACCCATGAACAGCAGCTGCTTGCCAGGGTGCGCCCACATGTGCGCCAGGTACGTCCGCAGCGTCGCCGCCTTCTGCCACTCGTCACCGGGGATCTTCGACCACAGCGACCCCTTGCCGTGCACCACCTCGTCGTGGCTGATCGGCAGCACGAACTGCTCGGAGAACGCGTACATCAGCGAGAAGGTCATCTCG
>CAYZBB010000152.1:0-14200 GCA_964476495.1 uncultured Actinomycetes bacterium
GGACATCCATGACCGTTTCGATGCTGGTCAGGGTGGTGTCCAGGGCCTTGACCGCGGCCGCGTCATCGAGATTCACAGCACGTCAGCCTACGCGGAACGCGAGGACCTTCGACCCTGCATTCCCACCGGCATCCTGCCTACCGTCGGTGGCGGCCCCGGGATGCTGCCCGCCCGGGCCGGAGCGAGGAGCGGCGAGATGACCATGCAGGGAGTTGTTGTCGGGATCGAGGGGACACGGGCCGGGCGGGCAGCACTGGAGTGGGCATTCCGTGAGGGGATGCTGCGCGGCGTCCCGGTGAAGGTCGTGCACGCCTGGAACCAGTCCGCAGGTCACGACGTCGAGGGGATGCGGGCCTCAGCCTGCATGGTGGTGGCGGCCGTGTCCGAGGCCGAACGCGCGATCGGCGGCCGGCCCGAGGTGATCGAATGCAGCCGGCCGGGAACCGCGGCGAGGGTGCTGCTCGAGGAATCACGCACTGCCGACGTGCTGGTCGTCGGTCGTGGGCATCGGTTGGGCATGGTCGATGTCGTCGGTCGCTCGGTGTCCGCCGAGGTGGTCCGGCATGCGACGTGCCCGGTGGTCGTCGTCCCGGATGCGTCCGCAGGTCCGGCCGATGTACCGCAGGTCGCCACGACTGTGGGCGCCGTTCCGGGCTGACGCATCGTCGTCCGTCCTGCTGTGCCTAATGTGTGCGGGTGCTCGGTGAGCTCGGCGAGGTGACCGCGCTGGTCAACCCGCAGGCCGGTCGCGGCCGTTCACGGCGTGTGGCGGGGCAGGCGGTCGCCGAGTTGCGCCGGCTCGGCGTCGCCGTCGATGTGGTGGTCACCCGATCCGCAGCGCATTGCGCAGATGCCGCGGCCGCCGCCGTCGCTTCGGGCCGAGCCGCCGTGGTGACGTGCGGCGGTGACGGCGCAGTGGCCTCGGTGCTGCCGGTGCTGGCCGGAGGCCCGGTCCCGCTGGGCGTGCTGCCCGGCGGCTCGGGGAACGACTTCGCTCGAGCGCTCGGGCTCCCGATTCACGACGTTCGCGCCGCCGCCGCGGTGATCGCGCGGGGTGAGTTCGGCCGGGTCGATCTCGGCCTGGTGAATGGGCGTTGGTTCGGCACCGTGCTGGCGGCTGGGTTCGATTCGCGGGTCAACGAGCGCATGAATCGCCTGTCGTGGCCGCCTGGCCGATGGCGGTACCACGCGGCGCTGGTCGGCGAGCTGGCCACTTTCCGGCCCTTGCCGTTCGAATTGACGGTCGACGGTTCAATGCTCGAATGCGAGGCCATGTTGGTGGCGGTGGGCAACACGGCCAGTTACGGCGGCGGGATGCGGATCTGCCCCGGGGCGGAGGTCGACGACGCTCTGTTGGACGTCACTGTGGTCACGTCGATCAGCCGCACCAAGCTGGTGCGGCTGTTCCCATCGGTATACCCCGGGCGTCACGTGCGTCGGCCCGAAGTGCTGACCCTGCGCGGTCGATCGGTGTCGCTGAGTGCTCCGGGAGTGGTGGCGTACGCGGACGGCGAGCGGGTGGGACCACTGCCGGCGTCGGTTTCGGTGGCGCCGGGGGCGTTGTCGGTCCTGGGTGTCTGAGGTCTGGGACCGTCCTGGGGGGCGTCACAGAGCCTGTCACGAGCCTGTCACGATCTCTGTGTAAGGGCCTGAGGCCTCACGATCAACTCGTCCAGCAACCTGTCGTCGGCCAGCAACTCCCGCAGCTGCCGGCCGGTCACTCGGGCCTGGCACGGCATGAGCCGCGGCCTCCGCCGGTGGCGATGAGGACTGCTCTGTCCTGGTCATGAACCTCTTATTCGCGAGGCACCCGCTTCAGCATTGGATTGCAGGTCATACACCGACCACCTACATGTCCTCGGATAGGCGTTCGATAAATTGCCGGCTACCTGGCGTTAAACCCTTGTCCTTGCCGATCGAGACGGGTATACTCGAACGTATGTCGAAGGTCGGGGATGATGCCGTCGCGTTCATCGCTGCACTCGCCGACACCGACGTCGAACTCACCGACGCGGAACGCATCGACGAGATCACCGCCCTGGAAGAACTCAAGGCCGCCTGCGCGGCCCGGCAGGCCCGACTCACCGACGCATTCGCGGTGTCGCAACGGGACAAGCTGATCAAGGCCGGCGCCAAGACCGTGGACGCCCGACGGTCGGTGTGCGCGCAGGTCGGGTTGGCCCGGCGGGACAGCCCCTCCAGGGGAAACCGGCACGTCGGGTTGGCGCACACCCTGGTGCACGAACTGCCCCGGGTGTTGGATGTCCTGGCCCAGGGGCGGACCAGTGAGTGGCGGGTCACCCTGATCGCCCGAGAGACCGCGCACCTGACCCGGGAACACCGGGCGGTCATCGACACCGCCATCGCCGAACACCTGCACGCATGGGGGGACGCCCGCACCGAACGGGAGGCCCGGGCCTGGGCGCAGCGGCTGGACCCCCACGGTGCCGCCGAACGCGCCGCCAAAGCCACCGCCGACCGGAGGGTGTCCATCCGCTGCGCCCCGGACTGCATGACCTACCTGACCGCGTTGCTGCCCGTCAAGGAAGGCGTCGGGGTGTACGGGATGCTGCACCGGGCCGCGATGACCGCCCACTGCGACCCCGACGACCACCGCACCAAAGGACAGGTGATGGCCGACGAACTGACCCGCCGCATCCTCACCCCCGGCCAAAGGGAACCCGAACACCCCGCGCTGGAACTGCACCTGGTGATGACCGACCGCACCCTGGCCGACACCGACACCGAACCCGCCCAGCTGATCGGATACGGACCGATCCCAGCGCCCCTGGCCCGAGACCTGGTCCTGGCCGATGAGCAGACCCGAGTCTGGGTGCGCCGCCTGTACACCAACCCGACATCAGGGGAACTGATCAGCACCGACGCCCGCCGCCGCGACTTCCCCCACACCGCCCGAGCGTTCCTGATCGCCAGAGATCAGATCTGCCGCACCCCCTACTGCGGATCACCCATCCGGCACACCGACCACACCATCGCCACCAGCCGCGGCGGCACCACCACCCTGACCAACGGCAACGGCCGCTGCGCACACTGCAACCTGACCAAAGACACCAGCGGATGGGCCACCCACGTCGACAAAGACGGCGCCATCATCACCACCACCCCCACCGGCCACCACCACCCCAGCCGCCCACCCCGACCACCCACCTCCACACCCTGGCCACCAACCATCGAAATCGACATCCAATGGCCTGGGCACCGCGACAGCGGTTGATACGGTTAGCCTCCGGGGCCGTGGACCAGAACAGTGCGGTACTCACCGATTTCGAGGGCGTCATTGCCGGTGGCTGACAGGGTGCCTGACCCCGAAACGCCTGTGTTGGACTGCCATGTGACGGTCCAATTCGATGTTGCGGTGATTGGCCACTTTCCGGTGCCGCCGGTTCGCTCTTGGGTGGACATCCACGTGAATTTGTGGCCGCAAGGAGGCTCGGCTGTCCAATCGTAAGTTGTTGGGGGAGCATTGCCAGTGCCCTGGCAAGTGATGGAGATTGGTGGTCCTGCGACATACGGACCTCCGGTGGCGGCCGGCTCACCAAGAGACCAGGTGACTGAGCTAAGTGATGCAATCGCCGTTACTGATACCCCTCCGGCAGCGGCAGTTGAGGTGAGCGGTCCCGGATTGTCGGTCCAAAGCCATACCCAGAGATTCACGGCCAGTTTGGTACGGTCGGGTCCGACGCCGACTCGTGGTTCGGGAACCAAGAGTTGACTAGTTGCTTGAGCGGCTAGGACTGAAGGATCCGGAGGAGGCGCGGTTGCGGGACTCTCGAACGGGAAGAACTGAAAGTCTACCGGTCCGCCAGCGCCTGATCCATCATCCTCCACTGGACCGCAACGCAGCGCACCAATATAGCCTTCGGCAGGACTATTCTCGGCCCAAAGGGCACTGTCTGCAGGCTCGTGTGCGTCATACCAAGCACAAGTGTTTGGAGACCTAGTTGAATTGCTTGAGGCTTGGAACTGACCAGTGTCGCGCTGACCCATTCCAGTTCCGCTCGTGGACCCAGGCGTCCCTGCCGAACATGCGCCAGTAAACGCTGAGCTTCCGACGAGGTGCACGAATACTGACTCATCACATCCAGCTACCCGTGAATAGCCCTTGCTTGCAGGAAGCGTGTTGCCGCCAAGTGCGATTAGCACGAGTATTGCAGATATGCATGCTCTTAGCAATCCCTGCTCCCGAGATTGACTACGTCCTCGACCTTCCAAGCGCCAAGGTCGTCTCTCACGAACTGACCGCGAAGATCAATTCGCGGTTCACCTGCAGAGAGCGTCGTGCCACTTGTAACATCGTAGGTTCCTGAGCCACTTTGATCCTGACAATCTGCGATCACAGCATGCGAATGCCCACCAACCGGGAACTGCCACGAGATGTTGTGCTTGATACTGCCGTAGTTGTCGATGCCGGTTTCGGCATCGATCTCCACGCTTTCGATGAGCCGTTCTTTGAACGGTGAGACTGCAACGGCGCTGAGCGCCGCTTCTCGTTCGCTTTGTGGAAGGCGCGCGAGACCGAGGTAGATCTCCCAGAATTTGACCCACTGCGCCTCGATAGCCGCTCGATCCGCTGCTTCTTGCGCTGTTGGATCCAACGAATTCGCTGTCGGCGACGACGGTTCGACGATGCTGGGTGACACGACGCTCGTCGCGGTTGGCGAAGCGGTGACCGGTTCCACAACCGACGGACTCGCTGATGCGGCCGGGGACGAGGTCGTGCCGTCGGTTGAATTGGAGGTACACCCGGCGACAAGTGCCAGTAAGGCGCTTGCGATACAGGCTATTCGCAGACGAATGGACGTTCTCATATCGGTGTCCCTTCTGAGTTGACCAAGGGAGAGGGTGCTGTGTCCGGCATCGGAGCGCCAAGCCTGCGGATCGGTTGACTGGTCGCGGTGACGGTCCTGGTGAGGGTGGGTGTCCCGAACAGGGCCCCGAAAGTGATGGGCGCCTCGTTCGTACATTGTGCGCTGATGGTCTGTTCGCCGACCGTGATCACCGCCCCCACGTCGGGTGCCCGGTGGCCAAGGTACTGGTTTGCCGCCGCGATGGGATCGGACACCTGAACGCCGGCCGCGGACGGCCGGGCCGGGTCGACCGCGCCGACCGCGGCGGCGACCGCACCGTCACACAACCGCTGAAGCCGTTGGCCGGCCAGGAACGCCGAGCCGGCTGCGGCCACCCCGGCGGTCAGTACCAGCAGGCACACGAACATGCCGATGACCAGCGGCATGACCGATCCGCGGTCGCGGTCGTCGCCGGCCGGCCGAGCAAGCGGCGGGCATGCCGCGTGCGGTGTCATTGGCTCTCCCGGAAGTCGCCGACATGCAGGGTGAACACACCGGTGACGGTGTTCCTCGTGCCGGTGATCGCGGCCGGCACTCCGGGTAGGGACACCACCGCCACGACGCACACGTCGTATACCGCACCCGCCTGCAGCGTCGGCGCGATCTCGGGTGAGCTCACGCAGTCGCCGCCGACCGGCACGAACCGCAGGTCCATGGTGTCCGCGTCCACCCGCTGATCCCGCAGAGCCAACCGGGCGATCTCCTCGGCCCGTGCGAGTCCGACGGCCGTGGTCGGCGCCGAGTCCATCACCCGGCCCGCATCACGGGCCCCCTGCGAGACCGCGAAGGTGGCCGCCTGGATCCGCAGGACGGAGATCAGCAGGTAGATGGTCGGGATCAGGATCAGCACCCCGAGCATGACGACCTCGATCAGTGCGCGGCCGGCGTCGGCCTCCTCCTCTGCGTCGGTTCCGGCGGGATCGGCGTCGGTTCGGGAATGGGGCAGGGCTCGCAGCCGGCGGGCGAGCCTCATCCGATGGTCTCCTTGGCCGAGTGCCCGGTCACCTCGATGTCCGGCATCACGCCGTCGAGCAGGCCGACGACGCCGGGCGCCGGCATCGTGCATGTCACCGTCACCAGGAGACCGTCGGCGGTCGACGTGCACGTCAGCGAGGACCGGGTCGCACCGGTCAGCCCGTCCCCGAGCTCGCCGGCGACGTGGGCGGTGGTGACCGCCGACGGCACGTCGTAGTTGGCCGCCTCCCTTGCGGCGTCGGCCGCCGCGGACGTGAGCACGGTCCGCGTGTATCCCCACAGTCCGATCGAGAGCAGAGCCAGGAACAGGATCAGCAACATGACGAGGACCAACGAGAACTCCGCGACGGACGACCCCCGATCGCGGTCGGTTCGACGCGGGTGCGCCCACCGCTGTGTCTTCGCCCCGAGCCGGGTCAGCCGCCGGCGCCGGTCACCGATTGGAACGCATTCTGCACGGCGTTGATGACCTGCTCGCGGAACACAGCGAGCAACGCGATTGTCACGATGGCGGTCATGACTGTGATCATCACCCACCCGGGAACGTCGCCCCGATCGTGGTCCTCGTCGTCGGTTGGAGTGAGTCGGGTGACCAGGGACAAGGTGAGCGCCGCCAGCCACCGGGTGGCTCGTTCGGTCGGGGTCATCGGGGCCTCCAGAAGGGCTCGGGTGTCGGAATGGAAAATGATTCACTGGGCCACCGTCGTGATGGCCAGCAAACCGGGATAAAGGGCGAACAAGATGGTGATGGGAAGGACGAGGAATACCACGGGGACCATCATCGCGATTTCCTTTCGGCCACCCGATTCGAGCAATTGCCGTTTCGACAGGGCCCGGACGTCGGCCGCTTGGGCGCGCAGCACGTCGGCGAGCGGTGTGCCGCGTTCGATCGCCACCGCCATGCCATCCAGGAAGCGGGCGAGCGGTTCGAGCCGGGTTCGGTCCCGCAGATGGGTCAACGCCGCCAGGAAGGGCGTGCCGGCTCGCGCTTCGGCCAGCACTCCGGCCAGCTGACCCACCAGCGGCCCGTCCGCGAGCTTGGTCACCCGGTCGATCGCGCCCGTCGGGCTCTCGCCCGCGGTCACCGACAGCGCCAGCATCTCGGCGATCACCGGGAATTCCGCGATGATCTCCTCCTCCTGCCTGCTCACCGCCTGGGTCAGCCACCAGTCGCGGCCCAGCACGCCGGCGGCCGCGGCCACCGCGACGAGGAGTATGAGGATGAACGGGTTCGACTGTCCGAGCACGACGGCGAGCACCCCGATGGCGGCGCCGATCGCCGCCCCGAGCGACCCCCACAGCACCTGCTCGACCCGGAACTGGTCCACGGTCAGCGGCGACCCGATGGCGAGCAGTCGTCGTTCGACCGACCCCCGTCCGCCCATGATCCTGTCGACGAACCGGACCGCGTCCCGCAGCAGGGGTGCGATGAGCCGGCCCAGCGTCGTGGTGGCGACGCCGCCGGCGGGCCCGGCAAGCAATCGGGATTGGCTTGCGCTGTCCGCAAGGTACGGGGCGATCCGATCGGACAGCGTCGGCCGGCGCAGCGGAGGAATGGACAGGGCCGCCATCAGCAGACCGGCCGCCGCGAGCGCGCCGAGAATCCCGCCGAGCATCAGCAGGCTCATCGCAGCACCCGGCGATCCTGCGGAAGCCGGCCGATTCTGATCATCAACCGATATGCGACGAACGTCAGCACCGCGCCGGAGATGAGGATGATCGTGCCGGTGGGTGTGTCGTACGCCTGGAGCGTCTCCTGCTGGGTGGCCAGCAGGATGAGCACGAGCCACGGCGTGGCGACCGCCATCCGCGCCGCGTTGACCGACCAGGACTGGCGCGCCAGCAACTCGGCCCTGGTCCGGGCGTCGTCACGCAGGAATCCGGACAGCGTGGACAGCAGCCGCCCGAGGTCCGTCCCGCCGACCTCACGGGCCACCCGAAGGGACTCGACGACCCGATCGCCGACGGGATCGGCGAGCGCGGCCTTGAGCCGATCGAGGGAGTCGTTGAATCGTCCTGTGGTCCGGTAGTCGGCGCCGAACCGGCGGAACGGTTCGCGTAGCTGCTCCGGTCCGCGATCGCCGATCGCGGCCAGCGCCTCGGGTAGGGACAGGCCCGCGCGCACACCCGAGGTCAGGTTGTCGACCACCTCGGGCCACAGCTCGCGCAGGTCGGCCTGCCGTTTGTGGCGCAACCGGGCCACCACCAGACGTGGCGCGGCGGCCGCGAAGACCACGAAGATCAGGGACACACTGATGGACCGGGTGAGTGCCAGGCCCAGCACTCCGACCAGAATCGCGGCCAACGCCTGCAGGGCGAACAACTGTGCCGGCGACACGCTGGGCAATCCGGCCTCGACGAGGTGCTCGCGGGTGCGCTCGAACGGTGGCCGACGGGTCCGCGTGGACTCGGCGGCCGACAGGCCGTGCCAGATCAGCAGCAGCCCGAGGCCGACCATGAGCCCGAGAAAGGCTCCCACGCATCCGCCTCCCTTCGCGTTCGGTGCGCGATCGGGTGGACGATACCCAGGAATCGGTCATAGAAAGAAACTCGGTTTCTGGTTCTGTGGATAACTCATGATCAATGGCGGCTGCATTTGATCATGGCCAAATGCGCGCGAAAGGCTCAGAAACCCTCGTATCGAATTCGTCGGTCCCGGCGTGGATTCCGTGTCGACTGCGGACGGGTTCAACCGGGTGATCGGGAGGCCCCGATCGGATCGTTCCTCTGGTGACCGTCCGCGACGCTCAGGCGCGGGGAGGACCCGCTTCGATGCGGCTCCGATGACGTCGAACGGCGTCCGGACCCATCGACCAGTCCGACTCGACCCAGAACGTCGCACCCGCCTGCGCCCAGTCGCGGACCAGCGCGTCACCCTCCGGTCCGGGCGGGCTGATGCCTTCTGCGACGACCTGATAGCCGTCCCACGGCAGACCCGCTTCCTGCCGCAGCGGGCGGACCGCCGCGACCACTTCGGCCAGATCGGCCGGGCCGAACGGGGCATCGGTCCCGTCGCCGACCCTGGCGGGCAACAGCCCGTCCCACCTCGCGGCCCGTCGCAGCGACTTCGCGGACGGGTGCGCGCCCACCACCCAGACCGGTACCCGTGGCCGCTGCACGGGCGGGGGCGGCGGCACGAAGTCGGTGGGCCGGACCTGGTAGTGCTTGCCGGAGTACTCGAAGGGCTGGCCGCGCATCAGCCCGTCGTAGATCGCCAGACCCTCGTCGAGCTTCTCCGCGCGGACGCGTCGACCCTCGTCCCGCTCGAACGCCAGCCAGCCGTCGTGCAGCGCGCCGAGTCCGACGGCCAGTTGCACGCGGCCGCCGGACAGCGCGTCCAACGTCGCCGCCCGACCGGCCAGGTCCCACGGCCGGATGCGGGGGAGCGGGGTGAGCATGGTGCCCAGCCGGATCCGTTCGGTCACCATCGCCGCCGCGGTGAGCGTCACCCAGGCGTCCGGACCCCACACCGGCTCCCAGGTGAAGATTGCATCCCACCCAGCGGTTTCCGCCTCGGCGGCCAGGTCGGCGAACTCCCTGGCCGTGCCCGCGCTGATGACGATGCCTGCCTGCAGTTCTGCCATGGTCCGGACTGTGCCAGAACGCTACGACAGCGCCCGGATGGCCGGACTCCGGCCGGACTCCGGCCGGGATCTGCCGGGATCAGCCCGCCAGCCGGAATGCGAGCTCGGTCTCGAACCGATTCGGGTCAGTCTCCAGGCGCGGGTCGGTGAGGTAGATCTCCAGCCTGGCGGTCCACTTCTCGACACCGTCAACCGTCTGTGTGTCGAACCGCAGACCCTGCTCGTCCGCCCAGGCCAGCAGCCGATCGGTGGCGGCCATGATGCCGTCGAACGGGCCGACGTGGGTCAGGCACGCGTAGCGGCCGGTCGGCAGGGTGCCGGACGCAACCGGGAAGGGCGCGTCGTCGGGCGACAGTTCGGCGCCGGCCAGGACGGGCACGCCGACCTGGACGGTCATCGAATCGCCGTGGATCTCCAGGTAGCGGAAGAAGGGGGCCCCGGCCGGTGAGTGCCCGTGATCGACCAACGCGCCGACAAGGACCGGAATCCGGTCCGCGATCTCGGCGAATGTCGTCGTGGTGACGCCGGTGGTGGTGCCGACGAAGGGCACCGCCGGGCGGTCCTGGATGTGTGGTGCGGAATTGGCCATGCCCCATTGGACCCCGTCGACCCGTGGAGCCCAGTACGGGGTCAGTCGGGCAGGCCGGGCATGGAGTCGCGGATGTCGCGGCCGACCAGCACGCCTCGGGTGAGCGCGGTCGACCCGAACCGTTCGCGGATGCCGTCCACGGCGGTATCGAGCGCGGCGCCACGCGCCGGGGAGGCGCGATCGTCGAAAGGAAGTTCCAGCTGACCGTCGTCGTCGTCCAGATTGCCGACCGATATACCCAGCAGGGTCAGCCCGCCGCGGTCGCGGATCAGCGGCATCGCCACCGACACCAGATCCCGCACCGCCTCCAGTACCACCGGGGTGCGTGAGGTGGGCCGGGCCAGGGTCCGGGACCGGCTGGCGCGGGTGAAGTCGTCGAACCGCAGCCGGAGCATCACCGTGCGGCCCTCCCGGCCGGCCTTGCGCATTCGGCCGGTGACCCGCTCGACCAGGCCGATGACGATCGCGTCGATCTCTGCGACGGTGTGCCGGCCGCGGCCCATGGCGTGCTGGGACCCGATGGACCCGCGCCGGATGCCGACCTGGACGGTGCGCGGGTCACGGTTGTGTGCGAGTGCATGCAGGTGACGCCCGGACGCCCGGCCGAGCGCCGTGAGCAGCGTGGCCTCGTCGAGCGCGGCGACCTGGCCGACCGTGGTGATGCCCAGTGCGTGCAGCCTGGCCGTGGTCTTGGGGCCTACCCCCCACAGTCGCTGAACCGGCAGCGGATGCAGGAAGTCCAACTCGCGGTCGGGCGGCACCACCAGCAGACCATCCGGCTTGGCCACCCCGCTGGCCACCTTGGCCAGGAACTTGGTCCTGGCGACCCCCACGGTGATCTTCAGGCCCACCTGATCCAGGACGTCGGCGCGCAGCCGCGCGGCGATGGCCGCGGGTTCGCCCGACACCCGGCGCAACCCCCCGACGTCCAGGAACGCCTCGTCGATGGACAGCCCCTCGACCATCGGGGTGGTCGCCCGGAACACCTCGAAGACGTCCTTGCTTGCCCGGGTATAGGCGCCGAACCGGGGATCGACCACGACCGCGTCCGGGCACAGCGCGCGTGCCTGCCGACCGCCCATCGCGGTACGCACGCCGTGCGCCTTGGCCTCGTAGCTGGCTGCGAGCACGACCCCGCCGCCGACGATCACCGGCAGGCCGCGCAGCCGGGGGTTGTCGCGCTGCTCGACGGAGGCGAAGAAGGCGTCGAGGTCGGCGTGCAGGATCGACGCGTCGAAGCGAGCGTCCGCCCGCGTCCCGCCGATTCGCACGAACACATGTTCGCACAGGTCGATTGAGCCGTCGAGAGTGTCGCTCCGGCTCAGCCTGCCTGCGCTCCCCGGTACGTGCCGACGCTCCAGGCGTTGCCCTCCGGGTCTAGGAAGGCGAACTCGCGGCTGCCGTAGTCGGTATCGCGAAGCTCGCGCAGGACGGTCCAGCCGGCCTCGGTCACCCGTGCGGCCAGGGCGTCGATGTCGCCGGTGGACAGATACGTCGCGCCCCTTCCCGGCCCGCCGGCCGGGCCGGACCAGGGCTCGCCCTTGGCCACGGACCCGAACATGATGCCTCCGCCGTCGGGCCACAACAGCTCGGCGTGCCCCACGTCGCGGTCGTCGCCGCGGTACACGAACGACTCGGTGAAGCCGACCACCTCCGTCAGGTAGCGCAACGCTGCCTCAGCGTCCCGGTACGCGAGGGTGGGCCAGGTTCCGGGCTGGATGCCGGTCGTGTTCGTCATACCTGCGACTATGACAGCGGGGTCCGACTGTGACAGGGTCCGACCGGGGTCGAACGGCCGGCCCGCCGATCGGGCTTCGCCGGCGGTCGCCGCTACCCTTGACGACGTTCGCCGTCGGCGATGGTGTGCCGGGAAGCCTGGTCGGCAGGAAGGACCCACCATGGCCTCAGGCGATTCCCCGCTGTTCGCACCCGGTTCCGGGGCCGAGGGCAGTCGCCTCGCGCACGTGCTGCGCGAGGAGACGGTCGGCGGCGCCCTGCTGCTCGCCGCCGCGGTGATCGCCCTGATCTGGGCCAACTCTCCGTGGTCGGCCGGGTACTACGCGATGCTGGACCTCGTCGCCGGCCCCGAACTGCTGCACCTGAACCTGTCGCTGGAGACCTGGGCCGCAGACGGTCTCCTGGCCATCTTCTTCTTCGTTGCCGGTCTCGAACTCAAACGCGAGTTCGTCGCCGGCGACCTGCGCGATCCCCGGCGGGCCGCCGTGCCGGTGTTCGCCGCGGTCGGCGGGATGATCGTGCCGGCGGCGATCTACCTGGCGTTCGCCGCGGGCACCGGTCCGAAGGGCTGGGCGATTCCGACCGCGACCGACATCGCCTTCGCGCTCGCCGTCCTCGCCGTGATCTCCACCCATCTGCCGGCGGCCCTGCGCACCTTTCTGCTCACCCTGGCGGTGGTCGACGACCTGCTGGCGATCGTCGTCATCGCGGTGTTCTACACCGCGGAGCTCAACCTGCTCTTCCTCGGTTTGGCGCTGATCCCGCTGGCCGCCTTCGGTCTGCTGGTGCAGCGCCGGATCAGCCGCTGGTACCTGTTGCTCCCGCTGGCTGCGTGCACCTGGATCCTGGTGCACGCGTCCGGTGTGCACGCGACCGTGGCCGGTGTGCTGCTTGCGTTCACCGTGCCGGTCCGGCCGGATCCGCGGAACCGGTCCGAACCGGGCCTGGCCGAGGCGTTCGAACACCTGCTTCGGCCGATCTCGGCCGGCGTGGCGGTGCCGTTGTTCGCGTTGTTCTCCGCCGGTGTCACCCTCGGCGGATGGGACGGATTCCGCTCGGCGCTGACCGACCCGATCGCCATCGGCATCATCGCCGGTCTGGTGGTCGGCAAGCCGGTCGGCATCCTGACCGCAACGTTCCTGACGTCCAAGATCATCCGCAGTCCGCTTCAACAGGGACTGACGTGGCCGGACGTCACCGGGGTCGCCGTCCTGGGCGGCATCGGGTTCACCGTTTCGCTGCTCATCGGCGAGTTGGCGTTCGCGGCGAACCCGGGTGCCGACAACCACGTGAAGATCGCCGTGCTGACAGGCTCGATCACCGCCGCGCTGCTGGCCGCCGTGCTGCTGCGCGTCCGGAACCGGCGGTACCGCAGACTGTGGGCACAGGAGAATGGAAGGGCGGCGGCGTGACTGAACTGCGCAGGGGACTGGTCCGGGCTCCTTCACCCCGGCTGGCCGACGGTCTGCTCACCCACCTCGACCGGATTCCGGTCGACGCCGACCTCGCGCGGCGCCAGTGGGAGGGGTACGTCGGTGCACTGACCGACGCGGGCTGGGACACCGTCGAGGTGCCGGCGGTGCCGGAATGCCCGGACGGTGTCTTCGTGGAGGACACGGTCGTGATGATCGGCGGGACCGCGGTCATCACCAGTCCGGGTGCCGACCAACGCAGACCGGAGACGGTGGGCACGTCGGTCACGGTGCGGGCGTTGGGCTACCCGACCGCGGCAATCGAGCGGGGCACCCTGGACGGCGGCGACGTGCTCAAGATCGGAACCACCGTGTACGTGGGCCGCACGCTGCGCACGAACGCCGAGGGCATCGCTCAGCTCCGGGGCATCTGCGAGCCGTTGGGATACCGGGTGGTGGCCGTTCCGACCACCAAGGTGCTGCACCTGAAGTCCGCGGTCACCGCGCTGCCGGACGGGACGGTAATCGGATTCCCGCCGCTGGTGGACGATCCCGGGTTCTGGCCGCACTTCCGGCCGATGCCCGAGGAGGGTGGCTCGCACGTGGTCGATCTCGGGGACGGCCGGCTGCTGATGGCCGCGTCCGCGCCGCGGTCGGCGGAACTGATCGGCGATCTTGGTTACCTGCCGGTTCCGGTGGACATCTCCGAGTTCGAGAAGCTCGAAGGGTGCGTCACGTGCCTGTCCGTGCGGCTGCGCCACGCCCCGGCGGTCGTCGCCTGAGCGTCCCGACCGGCGTGTGTCGGTTCGACAGCGCACTGGCACCAGCCCGATCGCGGGTGCAAGATCGGCTGGGCAACGTGGCCAAGGCAGCAACTGGAGGACGCTCGTGAAGAAGATCATCAACGACCCGACGACCGTCGTCACGGAGGCACTCCAGGGCATGGCCCTGGCCCATCCCGACCTGATCAAGGTCACTCTCGACCCGGCGACGATCGTCCGCGCCGACGCGCCGGTGCAGGGCAAGGTCGCGCTC
>CAYZBB010000153.1:0-13955 GCA_964476495.1 uncultured Actinomycetes bacterium
GACGCCGTAGGGCGAGATCCAACTCGCCCCCCTGACGTGAAAGGGATGCCACTCGGCTCACGCTCCTCGGAGGAGGGGGCGGAAGCCGACGGTGCCCCAGGCATCGCTGGAGGTGTGAATGTCGTAGGTGTTGGGGACGTTGGGGTACGAGATACAACAGCCTCCCCTGACGGGGCGGTTGTCGAGAAAGGGCGAGCACCCGGCTCACGCTCCTCGGAGGACGGGGCGGAGGCCCCAGTTGATCTCTGTTCCGTCTCTTGGAGTCCCGGGTTCGTAGTGTCTAGGGAGGTTGTAAGCGCGAGTGAATGCCGAGCCGCCACGCCTCTCGACGGGAAAGGGCCAGCACTCCGCTCACGCTCCTTGGCGCACCATTCCCAGACGTTGCCGACCATGTCGTGAGCGTCGTAGGGCGAGGCCCCGAGCGGCCTCGCGGGTCGGCCCTGCGGGTCGCAGACGGCGCGGGTCGAGCCGGTGTCCCAGTCGAGGCCGAAGACCGCGTGTTTGGGGGTGGGCTGGGCCTCGCCCCACGGGTAGGTCCGGCCGTCGGTGCCGCGCGCGGCCTTCTCCCACTCGTGGCCGGTCGGGAGGTCGAGCCCGGCCCAGCGCGCGAAGGCGACCGAGTCGTCCCACGAGACGTTGACGACGGGGTGCCGGGACTTCCGGCCCCAGCGCGGCGCCAGGGGCAGTCGACGTTTCGTGGCGCGCGTGAAGACGTGGAACTCGCGCCAGGTCGTCGGGTAGCGCGCGATGTAGTAGGCGGGCAGTTCCACCGACTTCTTCTCGGGCCCGCACAGGAACGGACCCGCCGGGACGTAGACGAACGGCATCGCGAGGTCGTCCTGCCGCCACACGTAGAGGCCGCGCTCGTCCGTCGCCCGCAGGCCCTCGGGCAGTGGCTCGCCGTGCCAGCCGAGCCCCGACCGCAGCCACGTCCGCTCCAGCCGCTCGCGCTCGACCGTGCCTACGGCGGGTGCCTGGCGCTCCAGCGTGCGGATCTCCGTATCGCTCATCTCTACCCCCTCCTGATGACCCGAGCCTTCTTGGCCCAGGCTCGCCATGCTTCTAGCCGTTCACCTGATCAGGCGTCGGCACAGGTCGTCCACCTTTGAGCGCAGTTCGCCGAGTGATCCGTCGTTGACGATGACCTCGTGGAACCGGCCGTCCGACTCGTCCTGTTCGAGCGACTTGCCCTTGGCGAGCCACGCCATGACGTTCTGGGTCATCTGCCACGGCTGGCGCTCGGACTCGTGCGCGAGGTTCGGCTCCAGCCCCGGTCGGTAGACCAGGACGTTGCGGACCGCGCGGGGGCTACCGCGCCGTTCGAGGTAGGGGGCGAGGTGACTGCGCTCGTTGAAGAACCGCCCGTCCTTCACGACGATCGGGATGTTCGAGCGGAAGGTGTCGTGGATGTGGTCACCGGTCCGCTCGACCCAGATGTTCTGGCTGATCTGCTCGCGGCCGATCTCGGTCCCGAGCCACTGATGGATCTGCCGGACGCTCTTCCCGTAGTAGAAGACCGACTCCCGGATCTCCTGAGAGCCATAGGAGATGTGCATGGGCACGCCGAAGAGTTCGAGCGCCGCGCGCTTGATCGGGTCAGCAAAGGCGATGAGTTCCGGCCAGTCCTGGTTGGGCACACGCGAGAAGACGTGATCGCGGATCATCTCCGCGACCGTGTCCTTGCCGGCCCGCGAGATCCCAAACAGCACGATGACCGTCCCGATGTCCGGCTTGTTCGTCATGGCCCCCTCCTTATGCAGATCGCGTCCTGGCACCACCGAGTCCATGCCCTGAGTTTGCAATCGGTCCATTGGCCGGGATCGTGGAGAGCGGTTCTGTAGCGAACGTAAACATCCGCCCCTTGGGTGAAGCACATCACTACGGTTCGCTCGGGGAGCCCGGGCTTCTGGACGGTGTCTCCTGCTTTCGGGTCTTCGGCGGGATAGCGTCTGGACACTCTTCTCGGCCCCCTCTTCATGGCGCGCCTCGCCTCTTGGGGAGTCCCGCAAGGACGTGGGGCATGGGGTCGGACTCGAAGCGGTGGCGGTGGTTCCAGCGGGCCGGGAACAGCACGGCTTCGCCGCCGTGAGCGCGCCACGCCTCGTCGTTCGCCTCGGCGTCGTCGATCAGCCATGCGCCCGGCGCCGCGATGTGGTGCTTGGCGCGGCCGACCCAGAAGTCGAGCTTCGGGAAGTGCCGCGCGATCCAGTCGTGCTTGCCCGCCATGCACTCGGGGCTCGCGATGGTCTGGGTCAGCAGCACGGGCTGCGTGTCGAACCGCTGCTCGATCTCCGCGACGAGGTCGTGCGCCCAGGGCAGCAGCGGCAGATCGCGCCAGAACTCGCGCTGCGCGATCAGGGGGTGCCCCCAGACGTCGTTGGGGTGTGCGGCGCCCAGCGCCTTGTGCGCGCTGTAGACGCCCGCGGGCCACGCGCCCGGGTGGAAGTCCATCGCCCGGCAGAGCGGGTTGATGAGATCGGCCAGCACGCCGTCGACGTCGAGGAAGACTCGCTCGCGGGTCACTTGGCGCCGCCTCCGGCGAGGCAGCGGCCGATCCCGTCCGAGGCAGGTTGGGTCGAGAGGTCGGCGAAGTCCTGGCCGTAGCGGCTCGCCTGGAGGACCGGAAGGACGCACTCGGCGAAGAGCGCGCGGATCTCGGCGTCGGCGGCGTCGGCCGCGCGCATCCGCAGCATGTGCCGCCACTGGCGCACGCTCGCGCTGAAAATCATGGCCGTCCCGAGACTGTGCCCCAGAACTCCCCGGGCCGCGCTCCGCGCCTGCTTGCGCGCCGAGGTCTTGCGGAACGCCTCGGGCATCGCCTGCACGGCCGGGGACGTAAGGAGATCGTTCTCTAGCGCCTTGACCACGAACCGATAGTGCTCGGTGGAATCATGTGCAGCCTCGCCGATTGCCGACCGAGTCCATTCGGGGCTAAACGCCACGATGCCCCCCACCTCGGGGTCGAGGGACTTCCCGCAGCGGAGGAACCGCTCCATGGCCGGGTGCAGGACCATGTCGGTCTCGCTCTCGTTGCAGTAACGACCCGACCGCTGACTGATGGCGGTCCAGTCCCCGTGCCGGACGATCTCGTGCGACATGATCCGGCTTCCCTCGATGTAGAGGCTGATCCACTTCTCGTCGGCTGTGAAGGGAGTGGCCTGGCCGGCCGTCCCGTCTTCCGAGAAGGGACAGAAGTGCCGGTCGACTATTCGGTCGAACCGCAGGTCCGATGCGGTGAGCCGACCGAATGCATTCCCGCAGCGATGCAGGATGCCCTGGGCGATAGAGCGGCCGGTCCACGCGCGCTGCTCGTTGAACTCGTCGTCATCCTGCGCGGACCCGAACGGACGAGGCACGAGCATCTCGTAGAGGGCTCGGGCGTTGACCGTCATGCGGACGATGGTCGCGCGCCCTTCGGGGAGCGTCCGCCAGTAGATGCCGGGCCGATTGGCGATGCCCGTGGCGAATAGCGCGATGTCGTCGTTGGACTTCACCGTGAAGGTGAAGGTGATGTTCGAGTGCTCCAGCGTCGACAGGTGCCCGACCTCGCGGATGTGCTTGTGGTAGCCGTCCGAGTCACGGCCAGAACCGAGACTGTCGTAGCACACACGACCCGCGAGTTCGGCGAGGCGTTCGAGTTCCGTGCCCTGCATCTGATCCGCGCGGGGCGTGCCCATGCGCGTCGGGATGTGCGTCTTGTCGCCGTCGTAGACGAGCGCGGCGCCGATGGGGGCGCCCCAGCCCTTCGGCGGCTCGATCTCGGGCACGCACGACACGAACGCCCCGGACGCGATCTCGCGCCCCTGCCCCACGACTACCTTCATCGGACCACTCTCTTTCCCATGACGACGCCGATCGACCAGGTCAGCAGCGCGATCACGCCCTCGCGCGGCGTGATGACCCCGTAGGACAGCAGCGGGCCCGCCAGGAACGCCCCGACGAACGCCGAGCACACGATCATGGCTGCCGACGACGCGGGCCCGGGATCGTTCGCGGACGAACCGAGCGAGCCCTTGCGGTCCAGGCGGTGCGCGCAGTCCGCGCAGAGCGAGAACCCGTTACGCTCCGTCACCGGGTCGGCCGAACACTCCGGGGCCTCGCGGTCCCCGAACATGATCGCCCCCATCGCCTCCGCCTGGCACCGCTCCGCCCAGCCCATGCGGCCCTCCTGCCTCGCCCCGGATCCTACGGGGCGGACAAGGGGCCGTCAAGGGAATTATTTGGGGTCAGAGCCGATTGAAGTCCCTCATGAATCTCACGTCCTCGGCGAGGGTGTCATGGATAGCCGCTACCTCTCGGGAGATGTCCGTGGGAAAGGCTTCCCAGTCGAACGTCAAGACTCTGGTGAATCGGCTCATCGCTGCGATCAGTTCCTCGTGCTTATCGTGAAGTCGGCGTAGGTAGTCTATGGATACCGCGCTTTCTCCGTCCCTGGCCCGAGCGAGGATCCGTTTGTGGCACGATTCGGGACGGGCACGAAGGTAGATCATCAGGTCGGGGTATCGTAGGAATCTTTTGAGACACCCGAATGTGTCGGCGTATATGTCCCACTCCTCGTCGCTCATGTTCCCATCGGCGTGGACCAAGCGACCGAAGCATCCATCGGCGTATATTGACCTGTCCTGTATGACATGTATACCGTTAGCTACCAATTCTGAGGCTAGGGTGTGTTGTCGGAACCGTTCTTTGAGTACGAACATCTGGAACGGGAATCCCCATCGGGATGGGTCGCTATAGTAGCGACGCAGTAACACTCCAAACGCTGGCTTGTCAACTGGTTCCGGGAAGAACCGAGCACGCTCTCCGATGTGTTTAGTCAGGGAGTCGCAAAATGTGCTTTTGCCCACCCCTATATTGCCCTCCACAACCACGAATCGTCCGACGCCGCTCCCGTTGATGTGGGCCGAGAGAGGGATCAAGTCATGGCTCACTGGGCACATCTCTTTCTTGGTCGTTGTCGCCGTCGGGAGCAGAGGGGCCAGCCTGGTCCGCAGGTGTCTTTCTGGTCCATGCCTTACGACGAGGAGCGATGACTTCCTGATCCGGCCAACCTCGTGAAACCCGTGCCCATGCCGTCCCTAAACTCAATCCTCGGATCTCGCACCACTCAGGAAGGGATCTGGTAACACCGTCGACGGTGATGAATTTGGTATTCCTCCTATTCCTTATCTGCTGCTTCCAAGTGGCCCATCGAACGTTGCCTGGAGAGTAGTCGCCATTGTTATCTATTCGATCTAATGAGTGGTGTGGGCTTGGTTTCTTCCCAACATCCTTGAGGAATCGCTCATAATCTCGCCATTCCGCACACACGCTGATCCCTCTTCCTCCATAGTCATTCCAGAATGGCGAATTCGGATTGGAGCACCTGTGCAACATCGCTGACCATGCCATGTATTCTGGGGTGGGCTTCCTTGCGGGCTTCTTGTCTGACGGGGTCCCGGCACCATCACCGACGTCGGTGATGGTGTATCGGATACTGATTCTCGTTGCTTCGGATCCATGATCCATAGGCTCTCCTCCCTTTCGCGCTCGTCGTCGGAGTCCCGGGGCCCCGGCCATCTCACGTCTCGGCGAGTAGGGGGGATGGGATGATCCGAGCGCGCGAGACTCAGACCTGGGGCCCCGGGACGCGACCACGAGTGCGGGCGTCTGTTATACCGTGAAGACCGGGGCGCGTCCCCGGAGCACCGGGAGGGCGAAGATGTCGAGGGAGGAAGAGGGCTCGGAGCCGCCGCAGGAGCGGCCCAAGAAGCAGAAGCGCCCGAAGGAGTCGATGATCCCGAAGGGGCGGGTGCCGCTGTCGGACCAGATGCACTTCCTGCGGGTCGCGCGCCGGGCGGTGTCGGGCAAGCGGTGGTCGCAGGCGATCAAGTCGTGTCTGGATCGGATCATCGAGACCGGCAGCGCCCAGGATCTCCTGGCGCTCGCCAAGTTGCTGCCGGGCGCGCTCGCGCCGACCAAGACGGAGGCGACGATCCAGTCGCGTCCGGCCCTGCCGCTCCAGATGCAGGGGATCTCCGACAAGCTCAACGAACTGTGCGACCAGGTGTTCGGCGCGGACGGCAAGCTCGTCAATGGCTCCGCGACGATCATCCCCGGTCACCGACGGCTAGAACTCGAACTGGAGCGCGAGCACCAGCCCGAGCCCTTCATCATGCCCGTCGCACCCGAAGCCGTGGATCCCGACAAGGCCGACGCGATCCGCAAGGCGCTCGGTAAGGACGGCGCCTAGACCATGCCGAGCCCCGTCTCCGAGGCCGCCGCCCGTGCCGCCCCCGCGCTCTTCGCCAACTACGTGAGCAATGGGACGTTCGAGTTGCCGCCTCACCTCCGTCTCATCCAGA
Source organism: uncultured Actinomycetes bacterium (assembly GCA_964476495.1). Taxonomy (GTDB): domain Bacteria; phylum Actinomycetota; class Actinomycetes; order Mycobacteriales; family Nakamurellaceae; genus Nakamurella. The sequence continues at coordinate 6,345 of CAYZBB010000153.1, forward strand.
AACACCTCCTAAATGTGTTCGAGGGGAAGACGAAACGCCTACTCATTTCAGTACCACCAAGATACGGCAAAAGTCTGTTAACCTCGAGGTACTTCCCCGCATGGTTGATCGGGGTGAAGCCCGATACGAAGGTGATCCTCGCGTCCTACGAGGCGGCGTTCGCGGCGAAGTGGGGCGGCGAGGTCAGGAACCTCCTCGAAGAGTTCGGGCCGAGCGTGTTCGGGATCTCGGTTCGGGCGGACACCCGCGCCAAGGACGAGTGGGTGATCGACAAGCACGGCGGAGGCATGTTCACGTCGGGTATCGGGGGGCCTCTGACGGGGCGTGGCACAACTTGCTTCGTTCGGGGGACGATGGTCTCGACGCCGAAGGGCGATGTGCGGATCGAGGACGTGCAGGTCGGGGACGAGGTCCTCGGCGCTGTCGTAGAGACGGGCGAGATCGTCGTTCGGCGGGTGCTCGCGAGGAGTTCGTCTTTCCGGGAGATCGGACACCTGACGATGCGACGCTCCTTCGCAAGTGTCTCCTGCACGCCCGATCATCGTTTCTACGTGCCGGGACGCGGCTACGTCGAGGCTCAGGACCTTAGTCGGTGGGACCGGATTTCCTGGCTGAATCCGGCCGCGTCGGACTCCGCGCCAACGGTCTCAGAGGCGGAGGTGGGGTCGTTCACTCATGTCTGGGACAAGTTCCAGGTCTACGACATCCAGGTCGAGGGGACGCAGAACTTCTTCGCGAACGGGTTGCTCGCGCACAACTGCCTCATCATCGACGACCCCTTCAAGAACTCGGACGAGGCCAATAGCCCAGCGATGAGCGAGCGGGTCTGGGACTGGTATCGCTCAACGGCCCGGACCCGTCTCGAACCTGGGGGAGCCATCATCATAATCCAAACACGATGGAGTGAACGAGACCTGACAGGAAGACTTCTCGAAGAAGAGAAGAACGGCGGCGAACAATGGGAGAAGGTGGTGTTGCCCGCCATCGCCGAGGAGAACGATCCGCTTGGTCGGAAGGTCGGCGAGCCGCTGTGGCCCACGCGCTTTGATCTCGCGACCCTACGAGAGATCGAGCGGTCGGTAGGCAGTTACGTCTTCGGAGCTTTGTATCAGCAGCGTCCCGCGCCTCTTGGCGGCGGGCTGTTCAAGCGGGACTGGTTCCGTTACTTCCGGGAGTTGCCGGACGGGGTGATCGAGCCGGACGAGGGACCGCGGACGACGGTCGCGCGGCTCCGGGTGTTCGGGGTCGTGGACCTGGCGATCTCTCAGAAGACGAGCGCCGACTACACGGTCCTGGGAATCTTCGGTCAAGACCGGACGGGCCGGGTCTTCATGCTGGATCTCCAGCGCGGACGTTTCGAGGGGCCCGCGCTGATCCCGTGGATCCGGCGGCACACCATGGACAAGTGGAACTGCATGGGCATCTGGATCGAGAAGGTCCAGTTCCAGGCGCTCTTGATCCAGTTGGCGCGCAAGGAGGGACTGCCGGTCCGCGAGTTGGTCCCGAAGGGGGACAAGGTTGCGCGGGCGATCCCGGCGACCGCGCTCATGGAGGGCGGTCACTTCTTCATGCGCCGCAACGCGCCGTGGCTCGAAGTCGCCGAGGCAGAACTCCTCGGCTTCCCGACCGCCTCGCACGATGACGTGGTTGACGTCGTTTCTTATTCGGCGCAGGTCGCGTCATCGCTTCTCACTCCGCCGATCCTGACGCTCCCCGACACCTACGGGCCGCGCACCCGCAACGTTCTTGACGACTACTCGCTCAAGGACCCGGAGCGCCGCGATGGCTCGGGCGTCGGGCTCAACGAGCCCTGATCGCTCCCGGGCTGGATGTTGCGGTAGAACCCGCAGACCGGGCATAGGAAGCCCCGGGACCACCAGGCCCCGGGGTCGTCCTCGTCCGGCCCCCAGCAAAGCGGGCAGGTCGTCATCGCTTCGCCCTCGACTTCTCGAAAGACCTCTTCGGGGCAGAAGCTTGGGGCGGTGCGTTGGCGATGGCGTGGAGTCGAGCCTCGTGGAGAAGGGCCGATATGTCGGACTCGTCGGGCTCGTCGAGGTATTGACACTTTCCGGCTAGCCACTCGACCGAGGCGCGCTGCCTGAGTTCGGCTTCAGCGAACGCGGCGGCCAACGCCCAGACGACCTGGCGGGATACCTCCATGCGGCTGCACCTTCCGGGGCAGTGGGTGCCCCAAACGGGATAGTGTTGACGCCTCGCAGCGGCTACGCTAGGGGCCGCAGAGGAGCGGCTCCCCCTTGACTCTTCCGGCAGCGACCAACTCGGCCAACGGTCAACTCTACGCCTACAACATCTGGTCGCTCCTCAACCAGTCCGTGCTTTACGACCCGGACCAGGCGCTCGAAAAGGACCCGGAAGCCTTCGAGAAGATGCAGCGCGACGCCGTCATCAGCGGCGCGTTCGATCAACTCCACATCCAGGTCGCCGGGGCCGACTGGACGTTCTCGGCGGGTGGTCCGCAAAAGGAAGACCGGCGGCTCGCGGGCGTCATGGAGCAGTTGCTCCGGCGGACCCAGCGGTTCCCGTCGATCCTCTACAACCTGGCGATGGCCGACTTCAAGGGCTGCACCTGGGGCCTGGCCGAACTGGAGGAGCAGGAGATTCGGATTGACGGGCTCCTGCGGAAGTGGTGGGTCGTCAAGTCGGTCAAGGACGTCGACAAGCGTCGAATCCGACTCCAGCGGTTCGAGGGGGCGCCCGAGGAGCCGCCGTTCTTCCGCTGGATGATCTACGCGCAGGGTCAGTGGAACGACAGCGGTTCGGTCTGGTGGAAGGATCTCGACGAGATCAAGCCCGAGGAACGCTGGATCCAGCACATCGTCGACACGTCCGAGCGCGGCCTCGGCTACGGCTACGGGCTCGCCGCCGACATCTACTACCTGTTCTACATCAAGGCGCAGGCGCTCAAGATTCTGATGCAGGGGCTCGGGCGCTGGGGCAACGGGATCGTCACGCACGGGATCGACGGACTGCGCGACGGCGATCCTTCGGGGACGCCCGGGGGGATGGGGCAGCAGAGCCAGCAGAAGGCCGTCGCGGCGTTGGCCTCGCTGGTCAAGATGCGCCAGGAAGCGAGCTACGTCTACGACTCGCGCGACAAACTCGACATCATGAAGATGCCGGCGGACGGCGCCGAGTTCTGTCTCCAGGTCGTGAACTACGCGGACGCGGCGATCAAGAAGCGGATCCTCGGACCCGCGCCGGGCGCGGAGACGGACGACGGCAAGGGGTCGCACGCGCGCGACAAGGTCCGCGAGGCGCAGGGACGGGACAAGATCCGATTCCTCCAGGCCGCGTTGGAGACGACCTGGGACGAGCGGATCACCCGGCCCATCCTGATCGAGCGAAACCTCAAGAACCTGGAGGAACTCGGGCTCCTCAACGCGGCGCAGCCGACGCTCAGGATCGCGGGGCGCGAGTCCTACGACCCCGAGATCGGCGGGCGCGTCCTGTTCACCGCGAGCCAACTCGGGATGCCCGTCCGCAAGGACGAGGCGTACTCGCTGCTCGGTCTGACGCCGCCGAACGAGGGCGACGAGGTGCTGGATCCGCGCGAGATCGCGATGCTCGCCCGTGGGTCCGTCCAGCCCGGCGACCAGGGGCCCGTCAAGATCCTCGGGGACGCTCCGGCGGCGATCCTGGCCCCGCCCCCCGAGGAGCCTGCCGCGATGGGACAGCAGACCGGCAAGCCCGGCCCCGGCCTTCCGAAGCCGATCAACAACCCGGGCCTCACTCCGCAACTCCAGGGAGTCAAGCCGTCGGGTCCCGTGGCGTTGGGCGAGGATTCCTACCCGAAGAGCGTCGGCGTTCGCGGTCCTTGACCTGAGCCTCGACTCTCCCTAGTCTCTTTGATCGTCATCACCTTCCGTTGAGTCGCTTGAGGGAACCCTAATGAGCCGGACAACCGCCGCCTTGCGGGCCTTCGCCATCGCGACGCTCGTGATCCTTCCGGTCCTCGCGCACGCTGGCTTTGCCCCTGCTCAGGGCGAGTCTGGCGGCGGCGGAGGTGGCGGTCCACCGACGGGGGCAGCGGGAGGGGACCTGGCCGGGACCTATCCGAACCCGACCGTGCAGTTGGTCCGGGGCGTGGCTCCCGGGCTCCAGGCCGCCTACGACGTGGGGGCCACGATCACTACCGGCGGGGCCGGGGCCGTCTCGATTGCGGCCACGTCGACCGCGACCTCGCCCGTCCTGGATCTCTCCCAGGCCGCCGTGGGGGGGCTCGCGCTCCAGGCGATAGGCGGCGTGTCGATCGCTCAGAACGACACCTCGACGACGGCGACTCTCCAGTTGAACAAGACGCCCGCGTCGTCGACCGCCGGGTCCAACCTGTCGATCTACTCGGGGGCCAACTCGACCGACCAGGGGATCTACCTCGCTCACGACGGGACGGGGACCGGGGTCGTCGTGAACCAGTTCGGCGGCGGGCAGGGGGTCGCCGTCCAGACGGTAGGGTCTAACGGGATCGCCGTGACGACGACCGTGGCGCAGACAGTGGCTCTTGTGACCGTCAACGGCACCGCCGGACCCGGGAGTGGGACCGGGCTCGCCGTCACGATGACCACGGGCGACACTGGCGCCGTCGGCGTCTCTTCCGAGATGGTTCGGCCGACGCCGATGCTCGCGAACAACGCGACCTTCGGCTTCGCGTCGACCCCAGTTCAGCACGCGGGCGATGCGGCTGGATCGACGACCGTCTGCGCGTTCGGCGCGAACACCCCGACCCGCGTGATCGGGTCGGGCTCGAACGTTGTCGGCAACCTCTACATCGGCGACTTCTCAGGGAACCCCGCTTACGACATTCATCTCCTCGCCGTCCAAGACCGGCTCAAACTCGGGGCGCTCAACGTACTCGGCGGGACCTGGGACTACGTCACGGCACTGAGTCCTTTCCTACTGTCCAGCAGTTCCCTGATCCCTGGATCGGTCCCATTCCTACAGGCCGAGGACGGGGATCTTGCGCCTGTTTCTTCGGCGTCGACCGGCTCGATCCGCTACAGCCTGAGCAACAATCGCTGGGAACAGAGCCTCAACGGCGCGGCGTGGACGGCCTTCGGTGGAGGCGGGGTCTCGGATCTCCAGACGGCCTACAACGGGGGCCGCACCATCGCCGTGCTCTCGTCCGTGACCCCGGTGGCGATCACGGGCGCGGGGTCGGGCGTGGCGCTCGTCGTGACCTCGGGCGTGATCTCGTCGCCAGGCGCGGGGTCGGGTTCGGAGCGGTTCGGCGCGGGGGCGACGGCTGCGGGGGTCGGGGCCCTCGCCGTTGGTCCTTCGGCCGCGGCCCCAGGCGACGGGGCAGTAGTCCTCGGCGGATCGGCATCTGGCGCGGCCGGAACCGTCGTGGCGGGCGGAGGAGCGGCGGGCGGCAGCACCTCGTCGGTCGTAATCGGGAACGGCGCGAGCGACGGCGGCTCGGCCTCGGACTCGTCGACGGTCGTCGGCGAGCTCGGGATCTCTTCAGGCGTGCTCGCGACGGTCGTCGGGGCGAGCGGATCTGCCGCCGCCCGAGGCACGTCGGTTGGCGCGTCTGCCGACTCGGGGGCATTCTCGTTCGCGGGCGGTTACGACGCCTCGGCGTCCCACTCGGGGGCCATCGCCCTCGGCTACGGCTCGACGACGACGGCGACTAACCAACTCGTCTCGGGCTCTTCGGTCAACGCGATCACCGACCTCGTGTTCGGCAACGGCGTCACGAACGGGACGCCGTCCTCGACGGTCACGATCCGCACGACGGGCGGCACGGGCGCGGGTGACGCGGGGACGGGCCTGCGCCTCCGCACGGGCGTCTCGGGCGACGCCTCGACCGCCTCGGGCGGGATCCTCCTCGGCGTCGCCGTCGTCTCCTCGGCGACGGCGATCACGGACGTCCTCAAGATCGACGGGACGACGGGCCAGGCGGTCGTCGGCGGCGACCTCACGGCCTCGACCGTGCCGGGCGCGGGGACAGTCGCCACGTTCAACGGCGAGGTCGCCATGAAGGGCTCGATCCTCCCTGTCGCCGACAACACCTTCAACTTGGGCTCGGCGTCCTACCGCTGGGCCCTGATCCGGGGAGTGACGATCACCTCGGGATTGATCGTTGAGGAGGAGCGGTTCGCCTCCGAGCGGCTCGTCGGAGAGGCCCGGGTCGACGCCCTCCGAGCCGACCTCGACGCCTCGAAGGTGGGGGCGCTCGACGGTCGACACCTTCCCCGGATCGCGCTCACGAGCGCGCAGCACGTCCTCGAACTTGAGGCCCGGCTCGCCGCGCTCGAAGCCAGGCTCGCCAACAAGTGAGGTCCCCCATGCGTTTCCGCGACAAGATCCCCCTCGTCCTCGCCGCGCTGCTCTGCGTCTCGGCCTCGGCCTTCGCGACGGCGAGCCTCTCCACCTACCTCGACCTCGGCGAGATCGCCGCGCCGAGCGTCTCGGGCGCCGGGACCGTTCGGCTCTACGCCGACTCGACGGGCCACAACATCCAGGTCTCGGCCAACGGCGGGGCTTTCTCCCCGGCCGTGACGGTGGCGAGCCTCCCGTCGGTGGGCGTCTCGTCGATCACGGGCACGGCGAACCAGGTCGTCGCCTCGGGGTCGACGGGGGCGATCACGCTCTCGCTTCCCCAGTCGATCGCCACCTCGTCCGCCCCGACCTTCGCGGGGGCGACGCTCTCGGCCCAGACGAACGCGGCCCTCGGAACGGCGGGCGCGCCAGCCTACTCGTTCACGGGCGACCTCAACACGGGCGTGTTCTCGTCGGGCGCGGACACGGTCGACCTGAGCACTGGCGGCACGTCCCGCCTCACTCTGACCACGACGACACTCACCTCGACTCTGGCGATCACACACCCTGCGGGGTCGACGACAACGTGCGCAGTCAACTTCGCCTCTGACCCGAACACGGGCGTCTACTCGCCGGGCGCCGACCAGGTCGCCCTCGTCACGGGCGGGACCGCGCGATTCACTCTGTCGACGAGCGCCATGACCACGACGCTCCCGGCCCGAGGCCAGGACGGGTCGGTCAGCGCCCCCGCCTTCTCGTTCTCGGGGGACACGAACACGGGCGTCTACCGGGTCGGAGCCGACCAGCTCGCCACGACCGTGGGGGGCGTCCAGGCCCAGGCGTGGACCTCGACCGGGACGCAGATCGCCGGGATCGTGACGTGGGCCGTGTCGGGGACCGCCCTCGCGACCGACACGACGGCGGACGTATTGGGCGGGACGCTTATCGACAAGTTGATCGTTCCTTCGCCGGACAACCGGGCGCTCGAATACCAGTTCCGACCGACCGGATCTTCCCGAAGTTACTCTCCGACACTCGGCGTCGGAGTCGTCGGCGCCTCCGTCTTCGTCTACTCGTTCAGCGAGGCCGAAGCCTCGGACGCGGCCCTCGGGATCCACGCCGGGTCGACCGCCGTCACCCTTCAGACCATGTCGCTCTCGACGGTGATCCCCCTCACGCTGAGCCACTACGACAACGCGGGCGCAGGGACGACCACCGACTACTTGATCCTCGATCCCGCCGACGTGTCGCTCACCCTCGGCGTCTCGGGCGGAAAAATGGGCTTCTTCGGGCTCGCCACGCCGATCAGCAAGCCCTCTGTGCCAGCCAGCA
>CAYZBB010000154.1:0-13901 GCA_964476495.1 uncultured Actinomycetes bacterium
CCATGAACGAGTCGCCGGCGCCGGGCACCGAGGTGAACCCGAGCACCTGCACCGGACGGGACGGGGTCGCCTCGGTGACCTGCTCGCCGTGATCGCCGAGCATGGCGCGAACGCGACCGTAGGCGTTGCCGGCGACGATCGAGTCGCCGACGTGCAGCGTGCCGCGCTGCACCAGGACGGTCGCGACCGCGCCGCGGCCGCGGTCCAGGTGGGCCTCGATGGCCACACCCTCGGCGTTCATCGACGGGTTGGCCCGCAGATCCAGGGCGGCGTCCGCGGTCAGCAGGATCGCCTCGAGCAGGCCGTCGATGTTCACCCGCGCCTTGGCCGAAATCTCCACGAACATGGTTTCGCCGCCGTACTCCTCGGCGACCAGCCCGTACTCGGTGAGCTGCTGGCGGATCTTGTCGGGGTTGGCCCCCTCCTTGTCGATCTTGTTGATCGCCACCACGATCGGCACGTCGGCCGCCTTCGCGTGGTTGATCGCCTCCACCGTCTGCGGCATCACACCGTCGTCGGCGGCGACCACCAGCACCACGATGTCGGTGGACTGCGAGCCGCGGGCCCGCATGGCGGTGAACGCCTCGTGACCCGGAGTGTCGATGAAGGTGATCAACCGCTCGTCGTCACCCAGGTGCGTCGCGACCTGGTAGGCACCGATGTGCTGGGTGATGCCACCGGCCTCCTTGTCGACCACGTGGGTGTTGCGGATCGCATCCAGCAACTTGGTCTTGCCGTGGTCGACGTGACCCATGACGGTGACGACCGGCGGTCGGATGACCAGGTCGCTCTCGTCGCCCTCGTCCTCGCCATAGGTGAGGTCGAACGACTCCAGCAGCTCGCGGTCCTCGTCGTCCGGGGAGACGATTTCGACCTTGTAACCCATCTCCGAGCCCAAGAGCTCGAGGATGTCGTCGGACACCGACTGGGTGGCGGTGACCATCTCGCCGAGATGGAACAACGCCTGCACCATCGACGCCGGGTTCGCGTCGATCTTGTCGGCGAAGTCGGCCAGCGACGATCCGCGGGCCAGCCGGATCGTCGATCCGTTGCCGCGCGGCAGTGCCACGCCGCCGATCGACGGCGCCTGCATGTTGTCGAATTCCTGACGGCGCTGCTTCTTGGACTTGCGACCCTTGCGAGCCGGGCCACCCTGCCGGCCGAACGCACCCGCGGCACCGCCGCGACCGCGTCCGCCGCCGCCACCACCGCCGGGGCGGCCGCCCCCGCCGGGACCGCCGGAGCCACCACCCGGACCGCCGCGGTAGCCACCGCCACCACCGGCGGCACCACCGGGACCACCCCGGTAACCGCCCGGTGCGCCGCCCGGGCGCGGACCCGCACCGGGGCGACCGCCGGGAGCGCCCGGACGAGGACCGCCGCCGGGGACGCCGGGCCGACCGCCGGGAGCGCCGGGCCGGGCACCGGTACCGGGCGCGCCGCCCGGGCGACCCATCGGCGGCCGGGGAGCGCCGGGCACACCGCCGGGACGCGGCTGCTGCACGCCGAACGGGTTGTTGCCCATCCGCGGCGGCCGCGGAGCGCCTGGCACGCCGCCGGCCGGGCGGGCCGGGCGGGGAATGCCGGCGGCACCGTCGGACCGTGCGGGCGCCGAACCGCCCTGCCGGGCGGCGGGAGCGGCCGGGCGACCGGTCGTCGGGGCACCCGGGGTTCCGGTCTGCGGGCGCCGCTGGGCGGTCGTGCCTCCGGCGGCCGGGCCGGCCGTGCCGGTCGGTCCACCGGCCGCGGGAGTCCCCCGGGACGGCGCGGGCTGTCCGGTTTGCGCCGGTCGTGGCGTGCTGGTCGGTGCCGGCGACGTGCTCGTGGGCGTGCCCGCGGACGTGCGCGGCCCCGGTGTGCTGGTCGCCGGCGGCGCGGTGCGTGCGGCCGGTGCCGCCGCGGCCGACCCACCGGTCGCGCCGATGGACGGCACCGCGGGACGGGTCGTCGGCGTGCTCGGACGCGGCGACGTGGTCGACCCGGGCGCGCCGGTCGTTACCGCGCTCTGCGGGCCGCCGCCGGGACGACCCGGGGTACCCGCCGGGCGACCCGGTTGGGCGGTGCGGGCGGCCGATCCGTTGCCGGCCGGGGTCTCGCCCCGGGCCGGCGCGTTGGCCGGGAAGGCGTCGCGAAGCTTGCGCACGACCGGCGCTTCGATGGTCGAGGACGGCGACTTGACGAACTCTCCGAGGTCCTGGAGCTTCGCCATGATTTCTTTGCTGGTCTTGCCGAGCTCTTTCGCGAGCTCATGTACACGGGCCTTGCCTGCCACTGCTCTCCTCACGGTGAGGGCGAGCGGGCTGTGCGGACCGCGCGTCCTCTTAGTCGATGTGCCGGGTGCTGCTCATTGCTGCTTCACGGCGTGCTCACGTTGGGTCGACCTGCTTTCTGTTCCAGGCGGCTCGTCCGATCGGACCGGATCCCCTCCGGGTCGGCCCGATCCGCAGGTTCGGCGTGCTCCCCGGAACCGAGGAGGCGTCGGACCTTGCTGGTGTCGAGGCGGTCGGAGACCCGGAGGGCCCGGCCGAACGCCCGACGGCGCTCTGCCATGTCGAGACACCCCGGGGCGGGATGCAGCCACGCTCCCCGGCCGGGGAGGCGGTGCGGCAGATCGGGGATGACGACCCCGTCCACAGCCACGACACGCAGTAATTCGGTGGCTCGTTGTTTCTGCCGGCAGCCTATGCAGGTCCGCACCGGACCGGGCGGGCCGGTCGCGGCAGGTGCACGGGCAGCCGACATCGACAATCGGGCCAACATCAAAGTCTACCGCCTTCCCGAGGGCGCGCCGACCCGGGCCGGCCGTGGGCCGGTGATCGGCTGCACAGTGGCGCACCTGCCCGGCCGGCGGTGCGGGTCACCGTGATCACCGGGGTCCGCCCGGCGGCTGCGACCTTTCCGGATCCGCGTCGCTGCGGATGTCGATCCGCCAACCGGTGAGCCGCGCGGCCAACCGGGCGTTCTGACCTTCCTTGCCGATGGCCAGGGACAGCTGGAAGTCCGGCACCACGACCCGGGCGGCCTTGGCCACCGGGTCGACGACGGTGACCGACAGCGCCCGGGCGGGTGAGAGCGCGTTTCCGACGAAAGTGGCCGGATTGTCGTCGTGGTCGATGATGTCGATCTTCTCCCCGTTCAGCTCGCTCATCACGGCGCGTACCCGGGCGCCCATCGGGCCGATGCAGGCGCCCTTGGCGTTCACCCCGGCGACGGTCGGTCGGACCGCGATCTTGGACCGGTGCCCGGCCTCCCGAGCGACGGCGGTGATCTCGACCGTCCCATCGGCGATCTCCGGTACCTCCAGCGCGAACAGCTTGCGTACCAGGTTGGGATGGGTTCGCGACAGCGTGATCTGGGGGCCACGCAGCCCGCGCGAGACGGACACGACATAGCAGCGCAACCGCTGACCGTGGGTGTAGGTCTCGCCGGGCACCTGTTCGGCCGCCGGGATGATGCCCTCGACGTCACCGAGGCTGACCACCACGACCCCGCGCGCGTTGACCTTGGCGTCGGCCGACACCGTGCCGGTGATCAGGTCGTGTTCACGGCCGGCGAAATCACCGAAGGTGCGCTCGTTGTCCACGTCCCGCAGCCGCTGCAAGATCACCTGCCGGGCGGTCGTCGCCGCGATCCGGCCGAAATCCGCGGGGGTGTCGTCCCACTCGCGGAGGACGTCGCCCGCATCGTCCGTCTCCTGTGCCCACACCCGGATTCCGCCGGTCCTGCGGTCGATCTCGACCCGGGCGTGTCCGGCGTGGCCCTGGGTGTGCTTGTAGGCGGTGAGCAGCGCGGTCTCCAGGGTGCCGATCAGGGAGTCGAAGTCGATGCCCTTTTCCTTCTCCACCGCCCGCAGGGCGGCGATGTCGACGTTCACCGGGCGCTCCTCTCGGGGGTCGATCGGCGTCCTTCCGATTCCAGGAGTTGCTGCACCTCGGCCGCCGGCGGCGAGAACTCGACCTCGACCTTCGCGCCGCTGATGCGCGAGTACGGCACCTCGACGGTTCGCACGGTCGCGTTCTTCGGCTCGGACACCACCAGGGTGATCGCGTCGTCGTCGGCACGGAGCAGATGACCGGTGACCTGCCCGTCGGCCGTGGTGACCACGACCAGGCGCCCCCGGGCGCGTCGGAAGTGGCGGGGCTCGCGCAGCGGGCGGCCGACTCCCGGGCTGGTGACCTCCAGGGTGTACGGCTGATCGCCCATGGGATCGCCGGCCGTGCCGGCCCCATCGCTACCGCCGTTCCCGGCGGCCGTGTCCAGCCGCTCCGAGATCGCCCGACTCACCTCGGCGGCGTCGTCAAGCGAGACCCCGTCGTCTGCGTCGATGACGACCCGCAGGACCCGCCGGCGGCCCATCGACCGCACGGTCAGCTCCTCGAGGTCGTAGCCGTGGTCGGCGGTCACCTCGCCGACGATCGTCCTCAGCCGACCCTCGTCGCCGGTTCCCATCGCCGCTTCCTCCTTCACCACCGTGCCGGACGGGCCCCGGGTCGGGGACGCGGCGGTCGCGGTGTGCAGTTGTGGAGGAACACCCCGCGCCCAGCGGTGCCGGCGGTCAGTCCGGAAGCCTATCGGTCCTCGTGGGTCGCGGTCGCACGTCGAGGCGGGTCGAGTCCGCAGGGACCACCGCGACCGCAGGACGACATCGTGATCACCGTGCGACCCGAGCACCGTCCGCGGGCTGTCATGATGGCTCTGTGTTGTCCGGTCCCGAAACGTCAGCGACGCCCACGGCCGCATCCGCGCGCACGCTCTCCCGCCGGGGCCTGCTGCTCGGTGCCGGAACCGTCGGGGTCGCCGCGTTGCTGTCGACGGTTGCCGGCTGCGGCTACTTCGGTGCCAACGACCCGCCGACGCCTACCATCGACCTCAACCCCGCGGCGCTCGATCCGATCAACGGGCTGATCGCCACCACCAGGCTGCACATCATGCGGCTGGAGGCGGCGATCGCGGCGGACCAGGCAGACGCGGGCCGGCTGCAGCCGTTGCGGGACGACCGCCAGCAGCACCTGGACGCGCTCACCGCGGAGTACGCGCGGACCAATCCCCACGATCCCAGCGCGACGGCCGCCGGCACCACCGGAACCCCCGTCTCGGGCGCGGTCACCCTGCCCGGGTCGACGGAGGCGATCGTGTCCGCGGTCCGGGGCGACGCGGCCACGGCGCAGGTCCAGTTCACCGATGCGATCTCCACGGCCTCCCGGTACCGGGCCGCGTTGTACGGCACGATCGCGGCATCGCTGGCCAGCCACCGGGCGGTGTTGGCATGACGTCTCCCACCCCCAGCCCGCCGTCACCCGGTTCGGCGGTGTCCAGGTCACCGAGCGCATCCGTGTCCCCGTCGGCGCTCGGCACCCCGACGAGTACTCAACCCCCCGGGCCGCTGAGCCCGGACGCCCAGGCGGCGATGCAGTCCGCGCTGGTCGCCGAGCAGGCCGCGGTGTGGGCATACGGCCTGGTCGCGGCCCATGCGCGGGATCAGTCGGAGATGGTCGCCGACGCTCGTTCCGGGCACCTGCTGCGGCGGGACGCAACCGCCGCCCGGCTCACCGCCAGCGGCGCGTCGGCGCCGGAGCCCGCCGCGGCCTACCAGGTCACGACGGACGTGGTCGACCAGAATTCGGCCTGGCAGTTGGCCCAGGACATCGAGTCGGACGTGGCGGCGGCCTGGCGGGTGGTCATCGGCTCCACCGACGACGCCGAGGTCCGCGGGTTCGCGCTCACCGGGCTGTCCGAGGCGGCGGTCCGGCTCGCGATGTGGAAGCAGGTCGCCGGGATCGCCCCGCCGACCATCCCGTTTCCCGGCCAGTCCTGAGTCCAAGAACCAACGCGGCCTCACGGGCGCGCCCGGGTGGCCGGCGCCGCCCTCGTTCGGTGTTGATCAACACCAGGTGAATGATCAACACCAAGTGCATGATCAACGCCCGCTGACGGCCCGCAGGTGTTCGACCGCTTCGACCAGCGGCACCTCGGTCCTGGCGCCACTGGCCCGGTCCCGTACCTCGACCACGCCGTTCGCCACCCCGCGGCCGACAACGCAGATGGTGGGCATGCCGAGCAGTTCGGCGTCGGCGAACTTGACACCGACGGAGGCGTTCCGGTCGTCGAGGATCACCGACACGCCCGCGGCGTCCAGGCCCGCCGCGATCAACTCGGCGGTGTCAACGATCTCCGCCGACTTGCCGGCCGTCACCACGTGTACGTCGGCCGGCGCCACCTCCCGTGGCCAGATGAGACCCTTGTCGTCGTAGGAGGTTTCGGCAATCGCGGCCACTGCCCGGGATACCCCGATGCCGTAGGAGCCCATCGTGACGGTGACCAGCTTGCCGTGCTCGTCCAACACCCGCAGATCGAGCGCCTCGGCGTACTTGCGGCCCAGCTGGAAGATGTGACCCATCTCGATGCCGCGGGCCAGGCTCAGCGGTCCGGACCCGTCCGGCGCCGGGTCACCCTCGCGCACCTCGGCCGCCTCGACGGTGCCGTCCGCGGTGAAGTCCCGCCCGGCCACCAAGTCGTACACGTGCCGGCCCGGCCGGTTGGCGCCGGTGATCCACGCGGTGCCGGGCACCACCCGCGGATCGAGGAGGTACCGGATGCCGGTCGGTCCGGTGGAGCCCAGCACGTCCGGCCCGAGATACCCCTTCACCACCAGCGGATGGTCCTTGAAGTCGTCCTCGACGAACGGCTCCACCTCCGCCGGCAGCACCTGGGCCTCCAGTCGCTTGACGTCGACGTCCCGATTGCCGGGCAGCCCGATCGCCAGCGGTTCGCGGGAGCCATCCGGGTGCCGCAGCATGACCAGCACGTTCTTGAGCGTGTCGGACGCCGCCCAGGGCCGGTCCGGCCGGGGGAATGCGGTGTTGCTGTGGTCGACCAGGGTCTCGATCGTCGGGGTGTCCGGGGTGTCCTCTACGTGTGCGGCGGGCAACCCCTCCAACGGGACGGCGTCGGGCACCGGCGTGGTGACCGCCTCGACGTTGGCGGCGTACCCGCCGGGTGATCGAACGTAGGTGTCTTCGCCGTTCACGCAATCGGCCAGGAACTCCTCGGACGCGGATCCGCCCATCGCGCCGGACGTCGCCGCGACGATGACATACCGCAGCCCCAGCCGCTCGAAGATCCTGACATAGGCCTCGCGGTGGCGCCGGTAGGACGCATCGAGACCGGCGTCGTCGAGGTCGAACGAGTAGGAGTCCTTCATGACGAACTCGCGACCGCGCAGGATGCCGGCGCGGGGGCGTGCCTCGTCCCGATACTTGGTCTGGATCTGGTACAGCGCAAGGGGCAGGCCCCGGTAGGACGAGCAGACGTCCTTCACGAGCAGGGTGAACATCTCCTCGTGTGTGGGTCCCAGCAGGTAATCGGCCTGCTTGCGGTCCTTGAGCCGGAAAAGGCTGTCGCCGTACTCGGTCCACCTTCCGGTCGCCTCGTACGGTTCGCGAGGCAGCAGGGCCGGGAAGTGCACCTCCTGCGCATCGATGGCGTCCATCTCCTCGCGCACCACCCGCTCGACGTTGCGCAGCACCCGGTAGCCCAGCGGCAGCCAGCTGTAGATCCCGGGCGCGGCCCGCCGGATGTAGCCGGCGCGGACCAGCAGCCGATGGCTCGGCACCTCGGCGTCGGCCGGGTCCTCCCGCAGGGTGCGCAGAAACAGGGTGGACAGCCGTGTGATCACTGTCGGGCTCCTCGGACGCGTCGACCAACACGCCGCGACCTGGTCCGGCGCGGCGCGCGGGCCAGCCTATCCGGCGGTCCGGAGCCCGATCAGCGGGTTTCCGGTTCGCCGGGGTTGCACCGACGAGCGCCAGCATTGGTCACTCTGCGTGACGGGGCGGCCCGTGTCCACCCGTGCGGAGGTCTCGCAGAGTCGATTGACTGCCATCAGGAATCCGAAGCCATCCGAGTGTCATGCATGCCGATTCCCGTCACAGCGCCTGCCGCCGGCGAAATCGCTCGACCAGCAACGCAATTCGTGCATCTCGGGGTTCCTCGAGGGTCGGACGCCAGCACTGCACCGTTCAACGGATGTATGTCCCTGGTCACAATCGGTGACTCAGCCGTTAGCTCCAGTTCAGCTAACATACATATTCGGGCCGACGGATCCGTGGGCCATCCGGATGTGCCGACCCTTCGAGGAAGCCATGCCGACGACTGCCAGTGCTCTTCGCCGCTCGATCCCAGCTCCACGCGCCGCCGTACCGAATCACCGGACCGGATCCCGTTCGGTCGACACGCTCCTGCGATCACTGCCGTCCCACGGTTGGACCGATGGCTGGGTCGGCCGTCGGGACCGTGCCCTGCTCGTGCTCTGGCAGCGGGTCGGCCTGTCCTTCGACGACATCGCTGCCCTGACGGTCGACGACATCGACATCCGCGACGGCGTGGCCACGATCCGCGCCGGTGCGGGCAGACCGCACACGCTGCGCAGGTCGGAGGACTGCCTGATGTGCGGCCCGTGCGCGCTGTCCCGGTGGCTGCACGCGCTGGACCTTGCCGCCGTGCACGAAGACGGGCGGGTGGTCGCCTCGGTGATCGCCCGGGCGGCACCGTTGACGGCACACTCGCCGCACGTCTGCGAGGGCTGGACGCTCGCATCCAGCGGCGTGACCGGGGCGCCGGTGTTTCCCGACGTCGCCCATACCGGCCGGACCCCGATCGGTCCGTCCGGGGTCGCCCTGGAGAATCGGGCCCGTCACCTGCTCAGCGGGTAGGTCGGACCCTCCATGTGACGACCGTCACATTCTCACCCTTAGCAGGTTAGCAGGCAACAAAGCTAACCTGCTAAAGCAAAGAGTCGTTAACATCCGCCGCGAGAATGCACTTGCCTTACGGCACAGCCTCATCGGCTCATTGGTCATCAGCGTCGTCGGAAGATCACCGGCCGGTGGGACCGGCAGTCCGTTGCCCACCGTTTGTGCCCACCACGCACCAGGAACCTGCGGAGGTCCTTGTCATGTCGTCAGTCATCGTCGCCGGGTCCAGAACCCCGGTTGGCCGTTTCAACGGGGCGCTCGCCGCGGTGTCCGCCGCCGAGCTCGGCGGCGTCGCGATCAAGGGTGCGCTGGAGCGGGCCGGCCTGGCCGGCTCCGACGTCGACTACGTGATCATGGGCGAGGTGCTGCAGGCCGGTGTCGGCCAGATCCCGGCCCGGCAGGCGGCGGCCAAGGCAGGCATCCCGATGGATGTCCCGGCCATCACCGTCAACAAGGTCTGTCTGTCCGGTCTTGACGCCATCGCACTGGCCGATCAGCTGATCCGGGCGGGCGAGTTCACCACCATCGTGGCCGGCGGGATGGAATCGATGACCCGGGCACCGCACCTGCTCATGGGCTCGCGAGCCGGGTTCAAGTACGGCGACGTCACCATGATCGACCCCCTGGCCCACGACGGCCTGCACGACGCCTTCACCGACGTGCCGATGGGCGAGCTCACCGAGGCAACCAACGACATCGACTACGTCTCGCGGGAGGAGCAGGACGCGTTCTCGGCCCGCTCGCACCAGCGGGCGGCCGCGGCGATCGCCGCCGGCATCTTCAAGGCAGAGATCGAGCCCGTCGTGATCTCTACTCGCAAGGGCACCGTCGTCGTCGACACCGACGAGGGGGTGCGCGGGGAAACCACCGCGGAAAGCCTGGCCGCGCTCCGTCCGTCCTTCCGCAAGGACGGGACGATCACCGCCGGATCCGCCTCGCAGATCTCCGACGGGGCGGTCGCGGTGATCGTCATGGACCGGGCGGAGGCGGAACGCCGCGGGCTCGACTGGATTGCCGAGATAGGCGCGTACGGTTCCATCGCGGGCCCGGACTCCACACTGCAGGACAAGCCCGCCCGGGCGATCCAGAAGGCTTGCGACAAGGCCGGTATCAATCCGACCGAGCTGGATCTGGTGGAGATCAACGAGGCGTTCGCCTGCGTCGGCATCGCGTCCGCCCGCGCGCTGGGCCTGGACGAGGAGAAGGTCAACGTCAATGGCGGGGCGATCGCGATCGGGCATCCGATCGGCGCCTCCGGTGCGCGTCTGATCCTGCACCTGGCCCTGGAACTGCAGCGGCGCGGCGGTGGCACCGGTGTGGCGACCCTGTGCGGTGGCGGCGGCCAGGGTGATGCCCTGATCCTGACGGTGCCCCGGGTCGGCTGACCGGTAAGAGCCGGCCGGTCAGAGGCGGTCGGTAAGAGGCGGTCGGTAAGAGGCGGTGGCGTCCCGAGAAACGGGACGCGACCGCCTCTTCGTCTCTGCAAGAAACTCGTTTGACGCCGCCGGTCCCGGCGCGCACCCTTGACCGCGCCGGCGCCCGTCGGCCCGAACCGATCGAAGTCCCGAACGATGGAAGGAGGGATGACCACATGTGCGTCCAGGTGCTGCCCGCCGCGCCGCCGACCCCATCCCCCCGCCCCGGGAACCCCTGACCAGAGCATCCGATCACCGGGGCGCCTTCCGTTCATCCAGGAGCCCCGAAGTGCCACGCTTCCGCCTGCCCGACTCGTTCGACCGTGACGACACCGACGAACTGCATGACCGGCTCGATTCCCCGACGCCCGCCCGTCGGCGCCCGCGACGGTCCGGCAACCCGTTCCCGCTCGTCGTTGTCGAGGGCAAGTCAGGTCATCGCACGGTCGACGTCGATCCGGGTGAGACGCCCGATCGCTCGCCCATGCATTCCGAAAGTCCTTATTGTAGTTACGATGTCGCGACGCATGGACCGTCGCCGAAGCCGGACTGGTTGATCACCTCGCTGTCCGCCCGGGACACCAGGCTGGGCGTGATCAAGACCGGCAAGGAGGCGGATGTCGATCTGCTGGAACGCGCGCTGCCGGGCGGTCCGGGATGCCTGCTGGCGGTCAAGACCTTCCGCGACACCCAACACCGGCTCTTCCACCGGGACGCCGCCTACCAGGAGGGACGCCGGGTGCGCCGGTCCCGGGAGAGCAGGGCGATGGCCGCCCGGACCGGGTTCGGCCGGGAGCTGTTGGCCGGCACCTGGGCCACCGCCGAGTTCGCCGCACTGAGCACGTTGTGGACGGCCGGCGCCCGGGTGCCGTACCCGGTCCAGCTGATCGGCACCGAGCTGATGATGGAGTTCATCGGCGATCCGGGCGGCACCGCGGCGCCCCGGCTGGCCGGCGTGGAAGCCAGCACGGCCGAGTACACCGAGCTCTGGCACGACCTGGTGGGCACGCTCGAGGTCCTCGCCGAGCATGGCCTGACCCACGGCGACCTCTCCCCGTACAACGTGCTCGTCGACGAACCCCCCGGTGGCGACATTCACTGCGTGCTCATCGATCTGCCCCAGGTGGTTGACCTGGTGGCGAACCCGTCCGGCCCGGAGTTCCTGGACCGCGACTGCCGCAACATCGCCGGATTCTTCGCCCGGCGCGGCGTGCTGGCCGCGGATGCGCAGACGCTGGCAATGCACCTGACCGGTCTGGCGCTGCCGTGAGCCACGGGCATGAGCCACCCCATCCGGCCTGGCCGTGGGATGGTTGAATGCCGGGGACATCGACATTCCCGATGCGCACGAAGCTCCCCGGAAGGAAGGATCGACGTGAGCCTGGATCGACCCGTCGCCCCGGATCCGTACGCGCTGCTGCCCGAGGTGGGTTCCTTCACCGTGAGCAGCCCGGACATCGCGGACGGCCAGGTGGTCGCAGCCGAGTTCCGGTACGGGCCGGACGACCCAGGGGGTCAGAACATCTCCCCCGCCCTGTCCTGGTCCGGCTTTCCCCCGGACACCCAGTCCTTCACGGTGAGCTGCTTCGATCCGGATGCGCCGACTCCGTCCGGCTTCTGGCACTGGACGGTCGTCGACATCCCGGCGACGGTGACCGAGCTCCGCCGTGGGGCGGGCAGCGCCGACGGGTCGCTGCCCGACGGCGCATTCCATGTTGCCAATGACTTCGGCAATGCCGGGTACGACGGTCCCGCCCCGCCGCCCGGCGACCAGGTGCACCGCTACTTCTTCGTGGTCCATGCGGTGGACGTGCCCAAGTTGGGTCCGGACGGCAGCGCCGGCGCGACCGTCATCTCGTTCAACCTGGCCTTCCACACCCTGGCCCGGGCGATCATCACCCCGGTGTTTTCCTACTGAGGCGGCCGGCCGCGAAGGGGCGGGCCGCGATCGCGCCGTAGCCTTGTCCGCATGCACTTCGACCTGGTTGTGGTGGGGACGGGTTCGGGCAACACCATCCTGGGCAAGGAGTTCCGCGACCAGCGCGTCGCCCTGGTGGAATCCGGTGCGTTCGGCGGAACCTGCCTGAACGCGGGTTGCATCCCGACGAAGAGCTTCGTCTACCCCGCCGACCTGGCCGACGCGGTGGGCCGCGCGGACCGGCTCGGCCTGACTGCCACGGTCGACCCGGTCGACTGGGGACCGATGCGGGATCGGATCTTCGCCCGGACCGACGAGATCTCCGGGCACGGGCTCGAGTTCCGGCAGGGACCGAAATGGCCGAACCTGGAGATGGTGTTGGGCTCGGCCCGGTTCACCGGTTTCAAGCGGATGACCGTCGACCTCCGCGACGGTGGCCGGATCGAGCTCACGGCCGACCGGTTCGTGCTGGCTGCCGGCGGTCGCCCGGTCATTCCCGACATCCCCGGCCTTGACGAGGAGGCGATCGGGCAGGGGCCTGTGCACACCTCCGACACGATCATGCGGATCGCGCGGCGGCCCGAGCGGATCGTGGTGGTCGGCGGCGGGTACATCGCCGCCGAGTTCGCCCATGTCTTCCATTCGTTCGGCACCCGGGTCACCCAGGTGGTCCGTGGCGCCAGGCTGCTGCGCCACCATGACGACGACGTCGCGACGACCTTCACCGACCATGTGCTGGCGCGGTACGACCTGCGTCGCAACACCGACATCTGCGGTATCAAACCCCTCGGCCCGGACGGCGACGGGATCCGGGTGTTCCTGGAAAGCCCTTACGGTGACACGACCGTCGACGCCGACACGCTTCTGCTGGCCACCGGCCGGCGACCCAATTCGGACCTGCTGTCGCTGTCCGCGACGGGCGTGACCGTGGACGAGCGGCACCGGGTGGTGGTCGACCAGTACCAGGAGACCGTCGTCCCGGGCATCTTCGCGCTGGGCGACCTGAGTTCGCCGTTCGCGCTCAAGCACGTGGCCAACCACGAGGCCCGGGTCGTGCGACACAACCTGGCGCATCCCGACGACCGGATCACCACCGACCACCGGTTCGTCCCGGCCGCGGTGTTCACCGAGCCGCAGATCGCCTCGGTGGGACTGACCGAGTGGCAGGCCCGGGATCGTGGGGTGGAGTACGTGGTGGGCCGGCGCGACTATGGTGGCACCGCCGCCGGCTGGGCCCGCGAGGACACCATCGGGTTCGCCAAGGTTCTGGCCGACCCGCGAACCGGCCTGCTGCTTGGCGCGCACGTGATCGGGCCCGAGGCGGCCACCGTGATCCAACCGCTGGTGCAGGCGATGTCGTTCGGCCAGCGCGCGCACGAGGTCGCCCGGGGCCAGTACTGGATCCACCCGGCGCTGTCCGAGGTGGTGGAGAACGCCCTGCTGGCCCTGCCAAGGCCGACCGGCTGACCCCGCTCAACTCCCCGACCCGAGCAACCCCCTACCCCGGTCCCCCGCCTAGCCGAGCCCCCCCAAACCGAAGTTGATCATGGCGCTTCGCCTTCCCTGCATCGGCGTGTCGCGGAAAGCGGCGGCGTGTCGCCGGCAGCGCGCCATGATCAACAGCGAGGTGGGGGGCCGGACAGGGCGAGACGCCCCGGCCGGGTGGTCCCGGTCGGGGCGTTCGCGGTGGTCCGGTGTGGGTTGTGGTTCGCAGTGGGTTGGTCCGGTGTGGGTTGGTCCGGTGTGGGTTGGTCCGGGTGGGTTCAGTAGGTGCTCAGGTCGTTGCCCATGTAGCAGAACGACTCGGTCTGGTGG
>CAYZBB010000155.1:0-13630 GCA_964476495.1 uncultured Actinomycetes bacterium
AGATCTGGCCGGGCTGGTTGTCGTTGCGGTACTCGGTGGTGATGTACAGCCGCTGGTCCTCACCCCAGCCGAGGACGCCGCCGGCGGTGGCGTGAGTCGCACCCACGTCCAACCCGGCACCGGGGAGCCGGCGCATCCGAGGCAACTCGGTCCAGGGGATCACGTGAAGGGCGGGGTCGAAGGCGTCGAAGATGGCGCCCTCGGCGTTCGTCCACTTCCCGAGGATGAACCGGTCGTAGAACACCCCGGTGAAGGACCGTTCCATCGAGGCGATGTAGGACTCGGACAGGCTCGGGTTGTCCCGCATCCGGAACGAGAAGACCTGCATCTCGGTCTCGTCCGGACGGAGGATCCAGTCCTTGCGGAGCCAGTGGTTCCTCGGGCCCGGGTTGGTTGTGGCTATGAGCCGGGCCCCGGGAACACGGAGGCGGGTGACGAGCATCGGCCAGAACCCCACCGGAAGCAGGGTTGCCTCGTCCACGTAGGCGAGGGCGATCGTCTTGCCCCGGATCCGCTCCTCCGCCTTCGCGTCATTGGCACCGACAACAACGACGTCTCTTCCGAGGACCCTCGCGGCGGGTGCTCCGCGGGTGTAGTGGCACTGACCGGACAGCTCCCCGAACAGCTCCGGGGACTGGAGGAGCACGAAGACGTTGTCGAACGCGGTCTGCATCGTCTTCCCGACGACGACGATCAGGCCGTTCCTGGGCGCCCTCCGGACGCCGATGAGGAACGCCCACAGCGAGGCGAGGGTCTTGCCGGCGGACACACTGCCTTCGAGGAGGGTGATCTTCCGGCGCGGACAGAAGGCGATCGCCTGGAGTTGCTTGGGGCTCAAGACCCGCTGGAGATGGTCGACGTCGACACTGAGCGTCATCGCGCCGGCGCAGGCGGAAGCCTCCGACCGCGACCGAGCACGGTCGAGGTGTCGTCAGGCACCCTCCGCCTCACTTTCCTCGGCCGGCGCGCCGTGCAGGATCTCCGCGGCCGCCCCGATACCCGCAGCGATCGCATCCAGCAGCGACTCCGCACGCGCCTGACCCTGATCGGAGTCGAACTTCACCAGGTCCGTGTGCGTGCGCATCGCCGTCGCGGCGGCCCGGATCATCGTGTGCCGCGCCTCCACCGGCGCCCGCTCCAGCAGATGCTCCTCGTAGGTGTTGTCCTTGCCGCCGAAGTTGAACGCCAGGAACGGATCGTCCATCTCGTCGAGCAGCTCATTTGCCCGGGTCAGCAGCTTCTGCGCGACCTGTCCACGGAGACTGGCCATGTCGACCTGGCGCGCCTTGACGGCCTGCTCGGTCTTCGACCGGTCGAAGGACCCGCCGTCGGCCTGCACGATGCGCGTGACGCTCGCCGCGCCGATGCCCGTGAGCTTGGCGATCTCGTTGCGCCCGAGCCCTTTCGAGTGCAGGTCCAGCACCTTCGCGCGTACGTGCGCTTGGACTGGTCCACGTGGCGGTCTCATGGGATCTCGGGAAGATCGACGCTCTGGCACGCGAGGTGGTGCGTGCTGTCGTGGAGGAACTCGATGCGGCCGGCTCGGACGAACGAGTGGCACACGGTCTGGCCACCAGGCGCGACAGCGTGCGAGTCGACGCGGGCGATGCGAGGCATGGCTTCACCTCGCTCGGAGAACAGGGGCAACCGCCGGCGCCTGGCCGAGCAGTGGGGGATCAAGCAGTGGACAGTCCGGCCACAAGGCCGAACGGGTCCGGGTCGAACGTCGGCGGCCCGTACCGTGCGCGGACCGCCTTGATGTGGGCGATGAGGTCGTCGCCGATCTCGAAGTCCTCGCGGCGCCCGAACCGTAGGTGGGCGAACTGCGCAAGCCGTTGCGACTCGACCTCGAATCCGCCCGGCTCAATGGCCAGGACCATGTCCTGGTCGATCCGCAGGGACTCCATGCGTTGCCGGAGGTTCGTGGTCCGGCCGATCTTGATCGTGCCGCGGTTCCGGGCGTAGTAGACGATCGACTCAGCCCGGCGGCGGTCCTCTGCTGCCTTGTTCAGGCTCAACGGCGGCGACGGGTGGATCGGCGGCCGTGAAACTGACTCACGGATCAGGCTCGTGTCGAGTTGGCGGTAGATCTTCCACGCGTGGTGGTCGCACACCGAGACGCTGGTGTCGTCGCTGACCGGTTGGCCGCAGACCTCACCGTTGCGTCGGACGATGGTGCATTCCTCGGGCTCGCACGGCCCGGACGATGAGTCAATACCGGGGCGACCGATGTCCATCGAGTCTCGTCCCAATACGAATCTCACTGTTGCACACCCGCCCGCCGATTCGCAACATTCTGTGACCGTGTCGCGCGGGCGGTCAGCGCCTCTTTCAGCAGGACTCGGATGACCTGCGCTCGGGAGCATTCCTGCTCGTCGGCGATGGCGTCGATCTGGTCCACGCCGTCCCGCGACAGTCGCACACTGACAAGGGCTCTCGCTCGTGTACTCATATCAGTATCATACCGCCGCGCGTGTATTCGTTGTGCTCTTGGGACGATTACGTTTCGCGGATCTGTCGGCCGCCAGGGCCGCCAGATTCAGCACCCGGTCAACCGAATACAACGGGCCGGCCGGGCCATTCCCAGACGCCACCAGCAGCCCCCTGGAAACCCAGGATCGGAACGTCCCGGGGTTGATCTCGACCTTGAACATGGAGGGGCAGACCAGCAGGATCTCCTGCGCCGAAGCCAAGCTGGCCCGGTACTCGTCCCGCATCCACGCTCGCCGGTCCGCGACGTCGTAGTACGGCACGTAGCCGTCCGGGCCCGCCACCTCAGCGCATTTCCGGCAGGCGACCTCTTCGCCGGCGGCCGCGGTCCCGGGCCGGGCGAACAGGTCGTGCCCGCACAGATCGCAGGTGCCGGCGAACTCGATCTCGGCTGGGCTGTCCACCGTGCGGAGGGACACCCGCAGGCAGTAGACCAGTTCGTCGAAGACCTGGGAGACCTTCGGGTGCGCCCGGATCCAGTGCACCCGGCTGGCCAGCCACCCACACCATTCCCGCATGGTCCGACCCGGGGTCCAGCTGATGACCGTGACGCAAGCGTGGCCGTGGCAGACCAGTTCCCGCCGGTCCAGGTCCTCCCCGTGCCGCTCGGCGAGGTCTCCGATCCACACGATGATGGTGTGGGCGACGTCGTCGACGGTCAGGCTCGCGTCGAAATCGAACACCAGGGGTGTCTCCTGGCTGCGCCGGCCGGATCCGCCGGTCACGCTCTGCCTCGTCAGGGTCAGGTCGAGATCCTTGAACGCGGCCGGTATCTCCCGGAGAGCATGCCGCAGCGCGGACGTGCACTTGGAGCACAGCAGCCCGTCGGGGGTCATCTCCCCGCAGGGGTGCTCCTCGGCCCACGCGCGGGGACAGGGGATGGTGTTGACCGCGCTCATGCGCCACCTCCCGGCGGCTTGGCCTTGACGGTGCCTGTGCCGGTGTAGACCTCGCCCATGAACCGGTCGTCGAAGACCTCCAGGTCACGCACGCAACTGTGGAGCTGGTGGAGCGCCAAGGAGCGCGCCGAACGCAGCACCTGATTCTTCCGGCGCTCCTCGATCAACTGCACTGCCAGCCGATCGGCTCGGGCGTTGGCCGACGCAGCCTTGCGCTGATAGCGGGTGACGAGACCAGCCAGCCGGGTGATCTCTCGATCGGTGTCGAGTTCGATCACGACGCCTCCCGCTCGAGTTCTTCGACAGGCACCTCACGCCATTCGCTGGGCGTTATCAGGTCGATCTCAACCCGAGCACCATCCGACAGGCGCACGAGGTGCTGGTCGCCGTCTTGGTTGGTGCCGACAGCCCAGTGGACGCCCCATCGTTCCCACACCGACCCGACCCGCAGCTTCCGCTTGGGCCGCTCGACGAGAGTGAGGTCACGGAAATTGACCCATAGCGGGTGTAAGTCGCTGAATACCACGACACATCCGTGCGGTTTGACTGACTCGACGACCCCCTCGACGCTCACCCGGTCGCCAACCTGGAACTCGGTCATCTGATCTCCGTTCATGCGTCACCGTCCTCGATGATCCCGGCCTGCTCCCGCTGGACGGCCCACATCAGCAGGCCAAGGACCTGCCAGGGCTTTGCGTCGGGATCGGTCGCGGACCAGAGCGCCACCTGCCCGTCGCCGTCCATGGTCTCGGCGAGGACGACGATGCGGGTGGCCATCTCGCCCTTGCTGCCCAGGGATGACCGGACGGCGGCGACGATCTCCTCAGTTGGGTCGCTCATCACGTCCCGACCTTTGTGCCGTCTTCCCAGACGAACTCACCGGCTGCGCCGACCGGGAAGTGCGACCGGCATTGGACGCAGAAGGTGGCGCCGTAGAAGCTGGGGTTGCGGGCGTAGGTCTCGGCGATCGCCTGACCCATCGTCGTCGCGGCTCCGCACGTCTCGTGGATGTAGGTCCGGCGGACCGGGCGGACGAACCCGCGGGCCCGCTCCTCCTCGGACAGGACGATGTAGTCGCGCTGCTGACCGTCCGGACCGACGGTCAGGTCGGCTTCATCACGGCGGTCGTGGGGAACGGTGGCCATCTACATCTCCTCCAGTTGAGCAACGGGGGTTGCCGCGAGCGCGGCCGCGAGGGTCTGCCAGATCCGCCAGGTGACCTGGACGAACACGGGTTTGCCCTCGAATTCGACGAGCAGGGCGACGACGGCACGGCCGGAACTGGTGCCGTTCGGCAGCATCCCGACGCGGGTCAGGTGACCCTCGGGCAGCGGGGCGCCATCCGGGAGACTTGGGAACTTCTCGTACAGGTCCGACCACGGATCGATGTCCAGGTTCGTGGTGACATGAACGTGCATCAGAGCTCGGCCGCCTCTCCGCAGCTGGTGCACACCCAACGTCGGTTTACCCGGGCGATCCGGACGCCGGCCGACACCCAAGCCGAGCACGACTGGCAGCTGAAGACGTGACGGCTGATCGTCCAGTCGATGGATATGGCATTGTTCTCGACGCTCGTTGACGGGGTTGACAAGTCAGGCATTGCTCTCCTCGATCAGGATTCGGGCGTGGCACCAGTCGATCTCGCCGGGCTCGGGCGGCGGGCAGAAGCAGGCGAGGTCGCGGCCGGTCAGCTCGTGGAGGTGTTCGACGATCCACCGAAGCTGGTCCCGGTTGCTGGTCGAGTACCAGTCGCTGTACTCGCCGCGGCGGAGCCAATCGGAGAATGCCTGGACGACGAAGATCCGGGCATCGATCGTGCCGGCGGCCAGGCCGCTGTCCAGCGCAGCAGTGACGGTGAACGGGTTGCCGAACCTCGACGGCCGGGCGACCGACCGGGCGTTCAGCGGCATCCGCCATCCCTTGGTGCGCCGCTGCTGGATTCGTTCAGGCATCGGCCGGCTCGTGCTCTACCCCGAACCCGGACCCGATCCAGGTGTACATGTTGAACCGGTGCTTACCCTCGTGGCGCCTCTTGAGCTGGCAATGCCAGTGGTCGTACCCGCCCGATCCGCGGTCCGGGGTCACCTGGCAGGTGAACGGGATCTTCCGTTCGACGTGAGCGTGGAGCGCCTTGAAGTAGAGCCAACGGCGGACGCCGAACCACTCGCCGCGGAGCTTGCACTCGACCAGCAGCCATCGCAGGAACAGGTTCAGTTCCTTCCGGTCGAGACCGTAGAACGTGGTTGTCCCCCCGGGCCCGCCAGGGTAGTAGCCCATCATCACGGTGTGTCCGTCGTCCTGGACGTCGAAGATCTTCCAGTCGACCGCGGCCCGGCCGCCCTTGACCCGGTCGAGATCTTCGTAGTCGTAGGTGGTTACGAACTTCCCGTTGACCACCCGGTACCACATGTGTCGTCCCTTGGGGACGTCGTAGTTGCCGCAGAACTCCCGGCCGACCAGGGTCATCACCACGCCGCCCCAGTCGTACCAGCGGTGGTGGTGGACGGCCAGATGCCAGAGCCGGGCCCGTAAGCTGCCTCGTTCCGCGCGGTGCCAGCGGCGGGCCCTCATCAGCCGCTCGGGCAGGCGTCGCCGGCGGGTCATCTTCTGGTCGGTCATTCCGTTGCCTCCGTGATCTTGACGGTCAGCCGCATCAGCTGACCCGGGGTGTGCTCGATCAGGCACTGCTCGGAGCGGACCCACACCCAGGAGTCGTCATGGAGCAGTCCGGCGTCCACGGCGCCGTCGACCCAGCTCTTGATCGTGGGGGCGCCTGAGGATGCGTCGCGGCGGTGCCGGGTCGGTACGTGCCAAACCATGACGATGTCCACGAGGTGGGGCATCGGGTAGGTGCCGGGGTTGTCGTGCATCCACTTCCGGGCCTGGACGAACCCGGCGGTGCGGATGTCCTTCTTATGGTCGTGTTCGACGCGCCAGTGCATCCGCTTGTTGCTGCGGAGCGGAGGGTCAGGCCAGGGGAGGACGAACGTCGGGATCATTCGACACCCCTGGGTAGCACTTGGACGTCGGCGAGCGGGGTGATGGTGATCGTCTCGTCGTCCCAGAGGACCCGGACCTGGGCGGGCCGGCCGGCGCGGGCCGGGACGGTGTTCACGACCAGGCCCTCATTGCCGGCGGTCAGGAACGCGTCACCGGTGGTGCAGCGGACCCGGTCCCCGATCCGGACCCCGGGTGGTGGTGGGCGCATCTCCGGGCGATAGCTGGTCAGTGCGGCGCTGCCGGTCACCTCGGGGCCCGGCTCCCAGTCGACCTCGGTCACGACTCACCGGCCAGGGCCTCGGTGATGGCGCGGACGGTTGGGCGGGGCAACGCGACCAAGTTCATCGCGACCACCTACCACGCCGTCGATCAATGGCCCACCGGCAGAGGTCACGTTGAGGAACCAGTCCCACTCGGTGGTGCGCCAACAGGCGATACTCAAACTCCGTCGGCCCTGACGTGAACCCGAACCACCGATAGCGGTACGCCTGCATGATCCACAACACCGAAGCAGACAGACTCTCCTGCGTCGTCATGGCGGTCACTCCCCTAAGTCCGGCTGGGTCCGCATGTACTCGCTGTAGCGACGCGCTTCGTCTTGTGCGAGTACGACGTCCCTGTTCAGGGCGTCAGTGATGGCTTTCTCGAAATCCGAAATGAAGACAGGCGAACCGTCTCCTTCAAGCAGTTCCAGCACGGCACGCAGCGCGGCCACGGCGCTATTGAGGTCCTTCACCAGCGGTGAGACGACCCGGTTCGGCGCATGACGCATCGCCCACGCCAAGGGCCCATCGCCGACGCCGGCCAGGCTCGCATCGTGCGCACGCCGGCCGATCTCGTCCAGCAGTAACCGGGGATCAGTCATGAGGTACCGCCGCGACTTGAGCACGGCCACAACTCACCGCAACCGCCATGAATTCCGTCGTCCCCACGCCAGCCGCAGTAATCAACCCCGTCGTCATCGAAAGGTTGGTGGATGCCCGGGTCATGGATCTTCAGGCTTCGCGTCGTCGGCGTGATTGGTCCCCACCGACGGACCAGCTCAGGCCAATCGAGGTAGACCTTGTTGCCGTCCTTGTAGCCCTTCCACTCGGAATGCTCGCCACCCTCGCCTGCCCGGTGCACCCGACCCCATGTGACCGAGTCGTCGCCGTCTTGCACCGGCCCGGTGTAATCGGTGACCCCGATAACGTCGTCGTCAGGCTCGGGTTGCTCCCATTCGAGGCGTTCCTGGGCGCGAAGGGTGGCCGGGGTGGCGCCCTCGAAGATGCCGCTGCGGACCGCGAGGTCCCGGGCCCGGTCCCGCTCACCCCGGAGCCGGGTGTTCGCGGCCAGCAGCGCGGCGTTCTCGTCGGCGAGCTGCCGGATGGTCTCCTGGGCGGCAGCCAGGAGAGCTGGGGCGGCGGCGTAGTCGGTCACGACGCAACGCCTGGACGGATCGCCGTTGCGGGATCACTCGCTCGGACGATCGCCCAAACCTCGGCCGTGATCGACTCCAGCGTCTCGACGACGGCCCTCAGTTCGGTGAGCCGGCCGTCGCCCCAGCGGTTCTTGTTTGCGGTGTTCTCGAACCGAAGCACTTCGCCGCCGGTTCGGATCTCCACGATGACTCGGGCCATGGTCAGTCTCCTGTCTCGTCGGTGGGGGTGGTGAGTCGCCGCCAGGTCCGGATCCCCACGAGGACCGCGGTCAGGGCCATGGCCAGGCCGACGGAGGCGAAGTAGGCGGCGGTCTGGACGACGGCGTTGCGCTCGGGGTTCACGAGTCGCTCCAGGCGGTGTTCTTCTCGGCGTTCATGCGGTGGCAGTCCTCGTCGAACTCGGCCAGCTCGGCCCAGCTCAGCTCGCGTGCCGACCGGTACCGGCGGCTCCGACCCGCTGATCCGGTCAAACGCTGTCGGCCACACCAGCTCGATGCGGGAACCGACCGCGCGGTGCGCGAGGATCAGTTGGTCGGTGATGGCGCACGCCAGGGCATCGTCCTGGTCGAGCCCGAGGACCAGGAGGCGGGTCATCGGGAACCCCGCAATGCGGCGTAACGGGCCGCCCCCCGGACCATCGGCGTTATCGGCGGCACTCCCAACCACTGCCGGAACGCCGCGCGAAGCTCTGGCCCGCTCATTGGCTCCAGGACAAGGACCCGATGATCCGGATGAACGATCGCCAGTCGATCCCATTGGTCATTGCGAGGTAGCGCAAATGCGGGGGTATACCCCTCCGTCTTGATGGTGGCTGACTTGACTTCGACTCGATACAGCACCCCTGCCTTGTGAATCACCAGATCAAACGGACATGCGGGTGACTCTGACCGGAATACATCCCAACCGTCATCCATGAAATGAACAGCTGCGATCAATTCGGACATCGCTCCGCGCTTTGATCTTGTGCTTGGGATCAGCCTCCTGGTGCCCTGTGCGGTTTCTCGGGTGCCCTCACCCTCGGGAGGGGTCGAACGCGGCTCCTGGGCAGCCTGGGCTTGACCACGACGGGCCTTGTGCCGATTAATGGAGCGCTGCAACGTGGCCAACAGGTCGACCGTCTCGGATTCCTCGCCGGCGGTCACTGGAACAACCTGGTCAGGTCCCGGAACCCAAGCTGGACCAACCCGGCCGACGTGACCTCGTCATCGGTGACGGCCGACAGGACCGCCACGAGCTGCTCCAACGTCGCAGTGGCTGCGGGATGCGCCGTGATCCGCGGGGGCGTGAAGAACTCGACATCGCTGTAGCGGGCCCGGAGCGCCGGCGGAACATCCTCCGCAACGATCGGCCGCCCCTTGCGGATCTTGTCCTTGATCCGGTTCGCGAAGACCACGAAGTGCGGGGCCTTCGTGTCCATCCATTCCTGCCGCTCGGCGGCAGCGTCCTTCGCTGCCTGCTCGTCACGCTCGGCGGCAGCGGTCTTGCGGCGCTGGATCTCAGCCTCGGCGCGAGTGATCAGGTCAGTGCGATCGAACTTCATTGCGGGAGCCCTTCTGTGGGGGGAGGTTGGGGGATTCCGGTGGTGGCGCTGGCCGGGTCCTCGCAGGGCTCGCGCGCCCCGCTCGCCGACCATGGATCCGCGCGCCGGGCTGGGACTCGACCACAGGAGGTTGAGGACCCGGGCGCGGTGACTTTGACGCCACCACCGGAAGTCATCAGCGGGGCTGTCCGCGCAGGACGATGCCCCGGTCGGTGCCGTCGGTCAGCTGATCCACGACCAGATCCCCTGCGGCCTCCAAGGTCTCCTGCACCCGGTCCAGGACCACACCCAGGCGCAGACCCTCATCGGACAGGCGGTACCGGAACCGGGCCGTGACCTGGATCGGCTCCTGCCCGAGGAACACACGCAGCAGCAGGACCAGTCGCTCCGGGATCTCCAGCTCACCCTTGCTGCCGGCCTTGGCCGTGGTGGTCTCCTCGTAGCGGAACGCCCGCTGCCCGTCCGAGGTGCGGTAGGCCGACTTGAAATCGGCCTTGATGTGGGCCTGCAGGGACTGGGCCACCTCGAGCATCGTCGCCGCGTCGGGCTCCAGGACGTCGGCGGCGCAGTCCTCGAGGAACTCGGCGAACGCCTGCTGGCCCTGCCACTTCCCGGACATCCCGAACCAGCGCTGCCACTCCGGGGAGTGCCGCAGCTGCAGGACCAGGCGGTGATCCTCCCAGCGGGTTTCCCATGTCGAGTGGGCGTCCAGGACCGCGGTGATCGCACTGTCACCGACCCAGGTCTCCGGGTTCGGTCCGGCGTGCTTGGTGAAGTAGGCCAGGAACGAGGCGACGTCGGTGACGTGGTAGACCCCGGTCTTGCGCCGCGGGCCCGGCCGGAGCGGGGCCCGGAACTGCTCCAGGTTGATGACCTCGGTCTTGTAGCCCTCGGGGAGCCGGTAGACCGCAGCGATCGGGCCGTCCTCGGTGACCTCGTCCGGGTCGACCAGCGCCCCGCCGAGCTCGACGAGGCGGTCGACCGCGTCGCCGGTGATCTCCTGCGAGCTGATGATGCCGGCGGAGATCTCGCCGATCTCGGTGTTCTCGCTCATGCGTGCTTCTCCTCCTTGACGACGGCGATGCCGTCGAATGCCAGTTGGGATGGGTCGTTTCGGGTGAGGTTGCCGGTGTCGTCGGCGAAGAAGATCGACTTCCGCGGGTCCGGCTGCGGCAGCTTGCTCACGACCTTCTCGGTCAGGATCAGCCGGCGAGCGTCGGCGTCGTCGGCGTCGACCGTGACCGTGAGGGTCAGGGTGCCCTTCTTGCCGGTCTCCAGGACCTGCTCGATCAGCTCGTGCATCTTGTTGCTCAGGTCGGCTTCCGTCCGACCCCGGTTGGTCGTCTTCAAGTACAAGCCGAACGGCTTGACCTGCTTGGGCTCCTCAGCCACGAGTGGCTCCTTTCGGTTACGCGGCCAGTTCCGCGGTGGCGATACGGGTTGCTTGATCGGGTGATTGGCCGGCCTTGATCAGCTCGCACCAACGGGTGCGCCATGCGCGCTCCTGCTGCAACGTCAGCCCGCCGGGGATCGGCGGGGTGCCGGCTCGTCGCAGCAGGTCGGATGGACCTGGCGAAGCCCGGCCCTGGACGCGACGTGCGTTGGGGTTCTCGTGCTCGGTCCGCATCCACTTCCGCCAGGTCGCCGGCCAATCCAGCTTGATGGCGTCCTTGCCGGACTTCGCCGCCCAGTAGTCCACGAACTGCTGGGTGCACCAGTCGATGTCCAACCCCGGCACGTTCTGCTGAGCCCATGAGCGCATCGGGGCCGTGATCGTGAATTCCTTGGGGACTCTCTGGGCGCGGGGGGCGGCGGCCTTGGCCGGCGCTGCGGATGCTTCATCCGCGGGCAGCGGCTCCCGGTTCCCGGTTCCGGATAAAGGATCCGGTTCCGGTTCCGGGACGTTACTACTTACGTAACCAGAACCTGCGTCAATCGATGCCCCATCGATAGGGCTTGGATGCCCCTTCGATTTGGCATCGACAGGCGGGACCGTGATGCCGTGCGGGATGCCGAGTCTGTCCAGCTCGAAGGCCAGAACACCCGCCAGCTCGGCCGGTCCGACCGCCTTGGCCGCCGACTGAATCGCCCGCAGGCGCTTCTCGTTGGTGAACCCACGATCCCACCGGACGAACGAGCGGATCAGGAGCAGCTCACGTCGCCAGTCGACGACGATGTAGGCGGCATCGGACAGCTCTCGAAGGGTCTCCGATAGCCCTTCGATGGTGCATCCCTTCGTGCTGCTCGCCCACCGACCGAGAGTCAACGGGAGGGTGCCGGCCGGGGTGATGTCCTTCTGGGTGGTCAGCATCAGGTAGACCCGTTGCTGTTCGCCGGTCAGGCCCCACCAGTCGGGGTCATCCCAGATCGATGTGGCTGTTGTTCCGAATTGGCGAACCATCAGATTGCGCCTGCTTCCCGCATCCGAATGTTGTGCGCCGGCTGGCATTCGATCTCCACACCGTCACGCGGGTCGAAGCACCTTCGGCCCTCTTCGGCGCCGCAGTACGGGCACCTGATCGACTCGGACAGGTTCCGGGTCAGGATGAAATCCGCGCTGTGCTGCTTCATGCGGCCCGCCGTTCCGCGCGGAGCCGGGCCCGGTTCTGCCGATCGCACACCCGGCACCGCAACGTCGTGCCGTTCACGTCGAGCTTCGTGTTCTCGGCGTTCCGGGGATGCCCTCGCCGGCATGTCGGGCTGATCCGTCGCTTCGGCCCAGGCTTGGCCGTTTGAGACGCCCAGCCCAGCAGGGCATCCAGGGGGCGGTCGATGTCCACCAGTGCGGCGACGGCGATCAGGGTGTTGATCGTGCGGTCCAGGGGCCAGGAGACGACGCGGGCTGCGACGTCGTGGGGGTCGATGTCGCGGACGTCGCAGGCCAGGATGATGGCGTCTTCGACGGTGGTTTGCTGTTGCCATGGTGGGGTCATGCGGCCACCTCGCCATGAAGCACGGCGCGGAGCCGGTCACCGATCCAGTGGCCGACCTGGGGCGAGACCGCGTTGCCGAACCCGTCGACCTGGTCCCTCGCGGAACCCCAGACGATGAACGTCCCCTGGTGCTCGGCGAAGTCGACGTCGAAGCCGCATCCCCGGCCGACCTCGTGGGCCGCCATCATCCGGAAGTAGCAGTCCTCGAGGGATAGATCGGCGAGCGCGGCGTGCCACCCGGCGGTCAGCAGCGACGTCGTGTCGCGGGACGTCAGTGTGCCGAACGGGTCGGTCAGCGGATGCGGGGCGGTCTCGGTGCCCGTCGAACCGTGATGCTTGAACCAGCCGGAGAACAACAGGCCCATGTGGTTGTCGGCGACCACGGTCTTGAGCGGGCGGTCGACTCCTGAGACCCGGCGATCGACACCCTGGTTGTACTGGACGAGGCCGGCGGCCGTGAGCAGCCCCGGGATCTGGTCGGACGTGACGGTCGGCATCGGCTCGCCGTGCGTGGTCGGGGTGGTGTTCTTCCGGAACGGCAGCACCCCCGACGACAACAGGCCGAGCGTCTCCGATCCGCCCTGGGTCGGCAGCGGGTCGCCGGCGCCGCGTGGTGCCCCCTGGTAGTTGTCGACGGCCAGGGCCATCGGGGGAGTGAGCAGCCCGGTCGAGTTCGTCGCCGGCTGCGTCCAGAGCGGATCGGCGAAGGTCCGGGTCCGGCAGTCGGAGCCGGGATGCTCGAACGAGTTGGCCATCTGCATAACCGCGCCGGTCGACAGGACCGCGGTCTCCTGCTGGCTAGTCTGCGTCGCCATGGGCTGCCACGGGTGGCGCTCCGACCCGCGCACCGCCTTCGACGGCATCAGCACAGCGGGGAACTCGGCGAACCGCTGCCGGCACCGCTCGGCGCGGGCCATCGTCGCCGGCGCCAGCGGCTTGTCCCGATCTCCGATCCGGGTGCCGAGGTTGCTCAGGTCGATCGCCTGGATGGATGGGGTTGCGGTCGGGATGACTTCGTGGCGGCAGCGCTCGCACGAGTAGCGGTACTGCTTGCCGTACCGCACGCTGCCGGTCGGAGGGACCCCGGTCTTCCACGTCCAGACGGCCTCGGTGAATTCGTCGCAATGCCCGCAGTGGGCGAGGGGCCGATGGTCAAGATCCGGCGTCGGGAGCTTGCGGTCCCAGAACGCCACGTAGAGGCGATCTCTCGACTGCGGGACGCCGAAGAACATCGAGTTCAGGTAGAGCACCCGGTAGCGGTAGCCGAGGGTGTCGAACTGCTTGAGCCACCACCGGTACGTCGTCCCGTCGCCGACCTTCGGCTTCCCGGGCAGCGCCGGGCCCCACG
>CAYZBB010000156.1:0-13569 GCA_964476495.1 uncultured Actinomycetes bacterium
GCAGCGGCTCGCCGACCGGGCCGCGTTCTGGCTGGTGCTGGTCGCGCTGATCGGCGGCACCGTGACCTTTGCCGTCTGGCTGGCCGTGGGCGCCGGAGTGCAGACGGCGCTGCTGTTCGCGATCACCGTCGTGGTGATCACCTGCCCGGACGCGCTGGGCCTGGCCACGCCGACGGCGATCATGGTCGGCGCCGGCCTGGGAGCCAAGCGGGGGGTGCTGTTCAAGAACGCGACGGCGCTGGAGGGCTCGGCCCGCATCGACACGGTGGTGATGGACAAGACCGGCACCCTGACCCGCGGCGAACCGGAGGTCACCGACTTCCTACCGGCGCAGCATGTCGACGAGGCAGGGGTTCTCGCACTGGCCGCGGCGGTGGAGCGGGAGTCTGAGCATCCGCTTGCGGCGGCGATCGTCCGGCACGCCGAGACCGCCGGCGTCGATCGGTTGACGGCACAGGGATTCCGGAATGTCGCCGGGCACGGCGCGGTGGCCGAGGTGGGCAGGCACCGGGTGATCGTCGGCAATCGCCGGCTGATGGCCGACAACGGCGTCGAGCTGGGCGATCTCGGCGGGCGGCGGGACGAACTGGCGGGGACGGGCCGCACCGCGGTGGTCGTCGCCGTCGACGGGCGGGCGGTGGCGTTGATCGGGCTGGCCGATGCGCCGCGGGACACCGCGGCCGCGGCGGTGCGTGCGCTGCACGAATCCGGCGTCCGGGTCGTCATGCTGACCGGCGACAACCAGGCCACGGCGCGGCGGATCGCCGACCAGCTGGGCATCGACGACGTGATCGCCGAGGTGCTGCCCGCCGACAAAGCTGCGAAGGTTTCCGAACTGCAGCGCGCCGGGCGACGGGTCGCCATGGTCGGCGACGGGGTCAACGACGCGCCCGCGCTGGCCAAGGCGGACCTGGGCATCGCGATCGGTGCAGGGACCGACGTCGCCATTGAGACCGCCGACGTGGTGCTCATGCGCTCGGACCCGCTGGACGTGCCGACCGCGCTGCGGATCGGCCGCGGCACGCTGCGCAAGATGCGGCAGAACCTGGGCTGGGCGGTCGGCTACAACGCCATCGCCCTACCCATCGCCGCCGGGGTGTTCATGCCCGCCTTCGGGCTGATGCTGCGGCCGGAGATCGCGGCGCTGACCATGTCCGGGTCCAGCCTGATCGTGGCCACGAACGCGTTGCTGCTCAAGCGACTGAGGCTGCCCGACCCGCCGCCGCCGGCCGAGTGAATGGTGGGCGGCGCCCGGGCGGGGTGAACCGCCGCAGCGGCTTCACTCGACGCGGTGCGGACCGCCCTGGCAGGCTCACCCGTCCGGCGTGAGCCAATCGGCAAGGTCGCGGTGACCGGCATGTGCCGCCCACCCGGCCGGTGTCGCCTCGAAGCGCCGGTCCCGGATGGTCCGTTCCGCACCACGTTGCACCAGCCATTCGCACATCGCCCGGTCGCCGCGCAACGCCGCCTCGTGCAGCGCGGTGACCCGGTCGGACCCGGCCGCGTCGACGCGGTAGCCGAGGTCGAGCAGTCGCTGCAGGGCGGCGATGTCGTGCAGCTCGCCGGCGATCCGCAGCGCGCGGGGCCGGCGTGACGGCAGCTGCTCGACTCGATCCCGAAGGGCGGCCACGGTCGTGTCGTCGCCCGAGTAGGCGGCGGCCAGCAGCAGATCGGCGTCGTCCAGCCGGTTGCTGTGGCCGCCGACCTGTGCCAATAGTTCGGCGGCGGTCGCGTGCCCGAACCGCACGGCGACCTCGTACGCCGTCTGATCGCCCAGGATCGGGTGGTAGCCCTCGGTGTTCGGGTCCACGCCGTGGTCGAGCAGGATGCGGACCCGGTCGTCGAACGCGTGCTGGGCGGCGGTGCGCAGGTGCTCGCCGACCATCTGCTCCGGGGACGGGTAGGCGGTCCCGAGCCGGTCCCGCCACGGGGACGGCTGCGCATGGCCGGCGCCGTGCCGCAGCAGCGGGCCCAGGTGGCTGTTGTCCGGCCGGAACTGCCGGTTGTAGAAGGCCTGGTTGTCGTTCGGGTCGGCGCCGGCGTCCAGCAGCATCTCCGCGAGCTCGACGGCGCTCGGGTGCGGTGGTTCGTCGCGTTCTCCGCCGCCGAGCACACCGGTGAGCGCGGTGAACGGGGACGGCAACCCCCGCCAGAGGAACCCGCTGTTCGGGTCGGCGCCGGCGTCCAGCAACGTTCGCATGCTGCCGACCGGATCACCGATGCGCAGCCGGGAGTAGCACAGGTACAGCAGCGGTGGCCAGCGATGCGGGCCGCAGGCACGGGTCACCGCGTCCGGGTCGGCGGCGAGCAGGGCGACGAGGTCGCCGGTCCGGCCGCAGGCGGCCAGCGTCGCCGCGTTCCGCCCGGCCAGCGTGGGGTCGGCCGCCAGCATGAGGCGGGCCTGTTCGACGTCCGGTGGTTCGGAGTAGTTCAGGCAGGCCACGCGCAGGAACCGGTCGGTTTCGTCGTCGGCCGCGACGGCGGGCTCCATGTCCCGGGTCATCTCCTCCCGGGCGGCGATGTGGTCGCGCAGCCGCGACCACCCGGCAAACCCGTACGCCCGGGCGAGCACCCGCTGAGCTCGCGCGAGGGTGACCGGCCCGTCCCCGGCGTCGTAGGTGGCCAGCAGGGCAAGCGCATCCGGACCGCCGGCGGCGGCAGCTCTGCGCAACTGCTTGGCGCGTTTGCGTAGCTGCTCAAGGTTCGGGTGATCCGGGAGGGCCCAGCGGGCCGGGGCATGATCGGGCATGACGCCTCCTTCGCGGAGATCCCGATGTCCGCGCGGTCGGGGCGAAAGAGGTGCGACCGACATGCCTGTGACGCACAGGTGGGCTGGGCCCTGCCCGCGGACCGGTGGCACCCTGTCGCGCCGATCACC
Organism: uncultured Actinomycetes bacterium; assembly: GCA_964476495.1. GTDB lineage: Bacteria > Actinomycetota > Actinomycetes > Mycobacteriales > Nakamurellaceae > Nakamurella. The sequence continues at coordinate 2,879 of CAYZBB010000156.1, forward strand.
GACGCTACGCCGGCCGTGCCACCCGGACAACGTCGGTGATTCCGGTCAGGCGTGTGCGCCGTGCTCGTGGTTGCGGTGTCCGGCCGGCTCGAGTTGGAACGTCGAGTGTTCGATGCTGACCGGGAAGTGCTCGGCCACGCAGGTCTGCAGCTGATCCAGCATCCGTGGCACGTGGCCGTCCTGGAAACAGGAGTCGTCGACGACCACGTGCGCGGTCAGCACCGGCAGGCCGGTCGCCACCTGGGACGCATGCAGGTCGTGCACGGCCCGGACATGGTCGAGCTCGAGCATGTGCCGGCGCACCTCGGCGAGGTCGAGGCCGCGTGGCGTGCTCTCCAGCAGCACCGAGGTCGTCTCCCGAAGCAGCCGGATGGTGCGCGGCAGGATGAGCGCCGCGATCAGTATCGACACGATCGCGTCCGCACGTTCGAACCCGGTCGTGGCGATGACGACGGCCGCCACGATCACCGCGAGCGAGCCCAGCGCGTCGTTGAGCACCTCCAGGAATGCGGCCCGCATGTTCAGATTGCTGCTCCGGCCGCCGGCCAGTACCAGCAACGACACGATGTTGGCGACGAGGCCGACCACACCGAACGCGAGCATGATGCCGGAGGCCACCTCTGGCGGTGCGAACAGGCGCTGGATGCCCTCGACGAGGATGTAGGTGCCGACCGCGAGCAGGATCGCCGCCTGCAGGGTTGCCGCCAGCACCTCCGCCCGCAGGTATCCCCAGGTCCGTCGGTCGGTCGGGGCGCGCCGGGCGAGCGCAGCCGCGGTCAGCGCAATGACCAGGCCGGCCGCGTCGGTGAGCATGTGCCCGGCGTCGGCGAGAAGCGCGAGGCTGCCCGAGATCACCGCGCCGACGATCTCGACGATCAGCACGACGGACGTCAGGCCCAGCGCGATCGCCAGGCGCGTCCGGTGGTCGCCGCCGCCGACCGGGCCATGCGCGTGCGTGTGGCCGTGCCCGCTCATCCGGCCGGACCCCCGACCACGCCCCAGATCACCACGGTCGAATGATACAGATTCTGCTGAATCGTGCCGACCCACCCGCCCCTGGACACCGTGCGGACGGGTCTCGATGATTGCGGGGTATGACCGATTCCCCCGACACCGAGCCCGCCCTGACCGGGCTCGAGCGGGCCACCGTGGCCCAGGCGGACGGCACGGTGGTGCTCGCGGACTTCACCCTGCTGGCCCGTCCGGGTGAGCTGCTGGCGGTGCTCGGTCCGTCCGGCAGCGGGAAGTCGACCATGCTGCGGGCGGTGGCCGGCCTGCTGCCCGTACGGGCCGGCAGGGTCTTGATCCGGGGTCGGGATGTCACCGGGCTGGATCCGCCCGGTCGGGACCTTGCGATGGTGTTCCAGGAACCGCAGCTGCTGCCCACCCTGGACCTCGCCCGGAACATGGGCTTCGGGTTGACGGTCCGGCATGCCGCCGCGGGTGAGGTGCATCGCCGGGTGGGCCGTGAGTCCAGGCGGCTGCGCATCGCCGACCTCCTCGGGCGCAGGCCCTCCGAGGTCTCGATGGGTCAGCGTGGGCAGGCCGGCATCGGCCGGGCCCTTGTCCGCGAGCCCAAGGCATTCCTGTTCGATGAGCCGCTGGCGCACCTCGACCCGCAGGAACGGGCCCGGATGCGCCGGGTGATCGCGGAAACGGCCAGGGCGACCGGCGCGAGCACCCTGTACGTCACGCACGACCAGACCGAGGCGCTGGCGATCGGTGACCGTGTGGCGGTCCTGGACGGCGGGCGGGTGCAGCAGGTGGGATCGGCTCGGGAGTTGTACGACCGGCCGGGGTCGCTGTTCGTCGCCGATTTCGTCGGGCCGATGCCGATCGGAGTCCTGACCGCGCGGCCCGTGATCGCCGATGGCCTGCTCGGATACCGGATCGGCGACCGCACGCTGATGACCTGGCGGCCGCCACCGGCCGCGGTGGTCGGTTCGGGGGGCGGCGAGGTGACCCTGGGCCTGCGACCGGAGGCGGTGACCGCGATCGCGCGCGACCCCGACCCGGACGCGACCGTCATCTCCGGCCGCGTGCGAGGGGTGGAGCGCACCGGTCCGAACACCTTCCTGACGGTGGTCCTGCCTGCGGGCCGGCTGGTGGCCCGGTTCGACGGTCGGGCGTCGATCCGGACCGGTGACCCGGTGGGGGTGTCGGTGGACGCGGCCGCCGCGCACGTGTTCGACCCGGCGACCGGACGAGCTCTGCACCACCCCGAATAGCGCCGGCGATCAAGGACACGGCGCGCCCGCGCACGGACACGACACAACGCCGCCGTCAGAAGTTCACGCGCCGCGGCTTGCCCTGATTCGTGGCCGCTGCTTTGCTGGACTCGTTCGGATTCGACGGTGGGCCCCGAGTGCGGCCCCGGGATTCCGGCATCCCATCACCGACCGCAGGCGCATCCTCATGGTGGATGCCCGTGGCCGGCGGACTTCACTCCAAGGACGTGACATGAGCACTTCTGTACCTGCCACCCGGGCGGGACGTTGCGACTGCTGTTCGACCGCCTACCGGGCGGGCACCCCGATCGTCTGGGACTCGGTGATCGTCGGCTGGGTGCTGGCCGGCCACCGCAGCGCGGGTAGCCGCTGACGCCCACGTCGCCGGGCCGCTCGACCGTAGGTGCCGTCGGCGACCTCTGGTAGACCGGTCGCATGACGACGGAGCACCTGGAGATCGAGCGCAAGTACGACGTCGGAAGGGATCTGCCGTGGGTCGACCTCGGGTCCCTCCCGGGGGTCAGGGCGCTCGCCGCGCCCGCCGAGAAACTCCTGGATGCCACCTACTTCGACACCGACACGCTGGCACTGACCAGGGCCGGGATCACGTTGCGTCGCCGCACCGGCGGGTCCGATGCCGGCTGGCACCTCAAGGTGCCCGCGCGGACCGGTGCCCGCACCGAGTTCGGTGAACCCCTGGAACGGCACGAGGCGCCGCCGGCGGCGCTTGTCGATCGGGTTCGGGTATACGTGCGCGACCACGACCTGCGTCCGGTTGCGCGGCTGCAGAGCCGCCGCACGGTGCACAGGCTGCTCGGCGAGCAGGACGTCGTGCTGGCCGAAGCGGCCGACGACGTGGTCAGGGCAAGCGGTCCGGGAGCCGGCGGCTCCGCCGACGTGTCCGATTGGCGGGAGTGGGAGATCGAGCTGGTCGACGGTTCCGATGCGCTCATCGAAGCGGCGGACGAGAAGATCCGCGCCGCCGGCGCCACTCCCTCGCCCTGGCCGTCCAAGCTCGCGCAGGCGCTGCACGGCCGGCTGGCGGCGCTGCCGTCCGTCCCTTCGTTCGATCGGTTCCGACCCGGGAGCCGGGCACGCGACGTCGTCCACGCGCACCTGGCGCAGCAGGTCGGCGTGATCGTGGAGCGGGATCCGCTGGTCCGCGTCGACGAACCCGACGCCGTCCACAAGATGCGGGTCGCGACCCGCCGGCTGCGCAGTGCCCTGGCCAGCTTCCGGCCGATGCTGGACAGGTCCCAGACCGATCCGATCCGTGACGAGCTGAAGTGGATCGCGACCGAACTCGGCGGTGCCCGGGACGCCGAGGTGCTGCGGGACCGGCTGCTGGCCGAGATCGCCGACGAACCCGACGAGCTGGTGCTCGGGCCCATCGCGTCGCGGATCGGTACGGACCTGCAGACCCAGCATCAGCATGCGCACGACGAACTGGTCCGGGCGCTCGACTCGACACGGTACTTTCGCCTGCTCGACCGGTTGGACGCTCTGGTGCTCGATCCGCCGTTCACCTCGGACGGTGACAGGAAGGCCAAGAAGATCCTGAAGAGGTGCGTGCGCAAGGCATACCGCCGTGTCACCCGGCTGGTCGACGCCGGCCCGCCGCGGGACCCCGAGCAACGCGACCATTGGTACCACGAGATCCGCAAGGCCTCGAAGCGGTTGCGTTACGCGGGGGAGTCCGTCGCTCCCGCCTTCGGCGACCGGGCCACGGCGCTCGCGGAACGCGCCGAGCAACTGCAGGAGGTGCTCGGCGAGCACCAGGACAGCGTGGTCGCCCGAGGTGCGCTCCGCGAGCTGGGGGTCCGGCTGCACCTGGACGGCGACAACGCCTTCACGCTCGGCCGCCTGCACGCCCTGGAACAGGTCAGGGGGCAGCAGGCGATCGGCGAGTTCGAACGGGCCTGGGCCGAGTTGTCCGACCCGGCCGTCACCCACTGGCTGCACAAGTAAGGGAGGTGCGATGCCTCGTCTCAACGCGGCCGCGCGCGAGCTGATCGCCGGGGGCGCACTCGCCCACCTCGTCACGATCAACCGGGACGGATCGCCGCAGGTGTCGGTCATCTGGGTCGGCCTGGACGCAGATGAGCTGGTCAGCGGCCACCTGCTCCCGAGCCAGTTGAAGATGCGGAACATGGCGCGGGACCCGCGGGTCGCGGTGTCGTTCGAAGCTCCGGGCGTGAATGCGATCGGCCTGCGGAACTACCTGGTCGTGCACGGGCGGGTCCGATTCACCGAGGGGGGTGCGCCCGAACTCCTGTCCCGCTTGGCCCAGACCTACATCGGACCGGGAACGGTGTTCCCGCCCTTCCCGGATCCGCCGCCCGGCGTCGTCGCGCACATCTCGATCACCAGGATTGCCGGCACCGGCGACTGGGCCGAGCCCGACGGATGAGGCTCGGACCGGTGCGTACCGCCCGACCGGCTACAGCTTGGGCGGCAGCCCGAACCGTTCGAACAGCGAGGTGTCCAGGAAGTAGGTGATCCGTTTGATCCGGTCGCCGTCGAGATCGAGCACCTGGATGGAGAATGGCAGGTGCCCATCGGCGGACCGCTTGTACGCGGCGAACGCCGGGGATCCGTTGACCTCCAGCGGCACCAGCCTTGACCCGCGGCATTCGTGTCCCGGCCCGAGGTGCCAGGCGGCGATATCGTCCCGACCGCTCAACCACAACGCGAACGGTGGCATGGACGCCGTTGCGTCCTGCCGGAGCAGCAGCACGAGGGCGTCGATGTCGTAGCTGGTGAACGCCTTCACGTACCCGGCGAGCAGGTCCTTCTGGGCGTCGTCCATCGGTTCCGCGTCCGCGCCGGGCTCGGGATCCAGCGTCGCCAGCGTCGCCCTGGCCCGCTGCAGCGCGCTGTTCACCGACGCGACCGAGGTGTCCAGCAGGTCTGCGACCTCGGCGGCACTCCACCGGAGCACCTCCCGCAGGACCAGCACCGCGCGCTGCCGGGGCGGCAGGTGCTGCAGCGCGGCGATGAACGCGAGCCGCACGGAGTCCTTCTGCACGGCCAGGTCCGCCGGGTCGGCGGTCGGCGCCAGGACCTCACCGTCGGGCATCGGCTGGATCCAAGTGGCCTCGGCCCGCGGCTCACCCAGCGACTCGGCCACGGGCGGTGACGCCGGACCGAAGTCCATCGGCAGCGCCCGCCGGTTGCGGCTGCCGAGCATGTCCAGACAGACGTTCGTGGCGATCCGGTACAGCCAGGTACGCAGCGACGAGCGGCCGTCGAACCTGTCGAGGGCCCGCCATGCCCGAACCATCGTGTCCTGGACGGCATCGTCGGTGTCGAAGGTGGCCCCGAGCATCCGGTAGCAGTACCCGGCCAGCTCCCTGCGGTGATCCTCGAGCCGCTGCTCGAGGTCGGCGCGGCCGGGCCGCGATTGCTGGGTGGCGAGTTCGGTCATGGTGGGCGATCTCCTCGGGTGTGCCCGGGTGGGGACGCCTCCACCATAGGAGCGAGAGCCGACAGTGCGGTCCCGTCAGCCGGCGGTCTCGCTGAGGATGATGGCCCCGGCCTTGCGGACGAAGAAGCTGGCGATGGCGAACACGATGCCGGCCATGATCGCCCAGAGGGCTACCAGCCACAGGATCGACAGGATGCCGGCGGCCGGGTTGAACAGCACGATGATGCCGAAGACCAGCGCCAACACACCCCAGGCGACGAACCATCCCCACCCGGATCCGGGCTGCTTGCGTAGGGCGAACCCGCCCGCGACCCCGGAGATCCCGGCCAGCAGCGCCCAGAACGCGACAAGGTAGGCCAGCACCTCGACGCTCCAGGACGGCCACACCAGGATCACGATGCCGGCGACGATCGCCAGCCCGCCCACCACGAAGTTGCCGACCCCGGACTGACCCTCCTTGCGTTCGGAGAAGCCCTGGAAGATCGACATGACGCCGTCCACGAACAGGTACGCGACGAAGATGATGCCGAACACCTGCAGCGACTGCTTCGGCCAGATGAGCATCGCCATGCCGAGCAGGATCAGGATGATCCCGCGGACCAGGATCACCCACCAGTACTTGGCGGCGATCTGTCCCATTCCACGGACTGTCGTCATGATGATCTCCTCACACCCGCCGGCACGCGGTCGACAGCGACGCTATCAGCGCAAATGAAGCCAATCGGCGACGCTGTGGTGTCGTGTTGGTGTCGATGCGGGAGCCCCGACCGTCAGTCGTCAGGCACGTCGTCCAGCGCGCCGACGCCCATCAGGCTCGAATCCAGGAACGCGTGCTCGTCGGGCCGGTGGAGCAGCACGGTCTGCATGTAGGAGCGGGTTGCGTCGTCCATCGACACCTCCCCCTCCGACTCCCGGGACAGGAACCACCGGTGCTCCAGCACCTCGTGGAACACCTCGGCAGGCTCCAGCTTGTCGGCCAGCTCCGGAGGAATAGCCTCGATCACCGGGTCGTAGACGTCGGTGACGTAGTGGTGCGCGACGGTGTCCTCGTCGACGTCCGTGCCCGGCATGACCGCCTGTGAACGGTACGTGTCCAGGTCGTTGAGGATCCGCCTGGCCTGGTTTTCCTGCACGTTGATGCCGGTCAACGCGAACAGCCTGCGACGGTGATGGCCCGCGTCCACGACCTGGGTCTGCACCATGACGTGCGGATCGCCACCGGATTCGTCGATGTGGATCTGCGCCACGTCGAAGCCGAGTTCGTTCAGCCGGCGCAGTCGCTGTTCGATGCGCCACCACTCGTCGGCACCCATGGTCTGCGGGGCGGTGAGCAACCCCCACAGCCGCTCGTACCGCTCGAGCACCGAGGTCGCGGTCTCGAGGGGATCGATGGATTCCGACAGCAGCCCGGACATCTGCAGGTCCAGCAGCTCGCCGGCGACATTGGTCTCCACGATGTCCAGGTCCTGTGCGCGCTGCCCGTCGGACAGGCTCTCCCTGAGCTCGCCGGTCTCGGCGTCCACCAGGTAGGCGGCCAGCGCGCCGGCGTCCCGCCTGAACAGCGTGTTGGACAGCGAGCAGTCCTTCCACGCGAAGCCGACCAGGTGCAGCCGCACCAGCAGCTCGGCGAGTGCGTCCAGCAGCTTGGTCTCCAGGTCCGGATCCATTCGCCTGGAGAACAGGGCCCGATAGGGCAGGGAGAACCGCAAGTGCTTGGTGACGAGGGCGGCGTCCAGTGGTTCGCCCTCGGGCGTCATCCGATTGGCGACCACACCGACCGCCTGGACGACGGGCAGCTCACGCTTGGCGAGTTCACGCAGCAGCTCGTACTCCCGCTCGGCCAGGCCCTGGCTGATCTCCTTGATCGCGTACACGATGCCGCCGATACGGACGAACCGGACGACGTGCCGAGAGATGCCGCGCGGCAGCGACACCAGTTTCTCCTTGGGCCACTGTTCCAGCGGAGTGGACCACGGCAGCGTCAGGAGATCGGTGGGGTCCGGACCGGTCGCGAACTGCATGCGCATCGGGCCAGCCTGGCACAGCCCGTCCGACGGTCGCTGTGCCGCGTCGGTCTGTTGCGTCTCGGCTAGGGTCGACCGGTCCGAGGGGAGCCATGCCCAGCCTGCCCGACCATCTTCCGACGCAGCTCACGCATCTCGCGTCGGATCCGCGCTCCCACCCCGCGCGGTATCCGGGGGACCGGCTCGCGTCCGATTTTCTGCTGCGGGACGGTCGGGTGGTTCCGCTGGTGGTCGGTCGGAACGGATGGCGGCTCGGCGACGGCTCACCGGTGGACGAGCGGATCGCGGTGCCGCTGGCCGCGCGGCGGCCGGTCGTGGCCTTCGGCTCGAACGCCGCCCCGGCCCAGCTGATCGCCAAGTTCGGGTCGGCGGCGGGTCCGATCCCGGTGACGCGGGCGCGGTTGCACGGATTCGTGGTCGGTCACTCGCCGCACGTCAGCATCCCCGGCTACGTGCCCTGGGTGTTGGTGGACTGCCCCGACTCCGTGGTCGACTGCGCGGTGCTGTGGCTCGACGACGCCCAACGCGTCCGGCTGGACGCCACCGAGCCCAACTACGAGTTGGTGCAGGTCACGGCGGCCCGGTACAGGCTGGTGGTCGAGGCCGTTGATGCGGTGATCGACTTCGCCGTCTACCGGGGACGGTGGGGTGCGTTGCGGTGGCCGGACGAGCCGGGACCCGTTCCGGCCGGCACGCAGGCTGTTCTGTTCGGCCGGCTCGCAGCGCTGGGCTGGTTTCGCGACCTCGTCGGTGTGGGCGATCTTGTGGCCGTCCAGCGCAGGCTGCGCGCCGAAGGGCAACTACGGGATCGGCTGCGCGCCGAGTTCGCGAGGCGTGGGATGACTCACCCGGACGGGTGGCGTTCGGGCTGATCGATCTTGCAGACGGTAGTCGCTGACGCGCTTCCTGTGGCAGACTCGGCGCGCCCGATACGTCCGATGCGTCCGATGCGCTCGGGATGCACGCGGGGGTGCACGCGGGCCACGGTGTTCACAGTTCTTGATTGGGGTGCAGGCTCCTATGCCGTCCAGACACTCTGCCCCGCGTCGCCCGCTGATAGCGCTCGCCGCCGCCCTGTCGATGACGGTTCTTCTTGCTCCTCTGGTCACCTCCCAGGCGGCGGCATCCGAGGACGGCACCATCACCGCCGCCGATTTCGCGAATCGTCCGTTCGAAGTCGGCGACGTGGAAATGCTGCCGAGCACATCGGGTTATGGGGACATTTTTCCGTCCGCCCTACCATTGGCGCCGGACAGCGGTCCGGAACTGACGGAGTCACAGGCGCGGGACTATCTGCAGACCTACATGCAGGCGGAGGCGCCCGGTGATTCGGCCCGCCAGCAGGCTGCCCTGGACATGTACGACAACCAGCTCAGGCCATTCATCAACTCCCCAACTCTGCGCAGCGTGTATGCCAGCCTTCAGGGTTCAAAATACCAGGGGGTCGTGGACTTCATCCTGACGGCAAGAACCCCGGAGTTCTCGCCTGGGCTCACGTTCCCGCTCTACAATGCCATTCGGTGGGGCGTCGTGGATCATGATTACGCCCTGGCGGAGGTGTTCGTCAATAACGGCACTGGCCGGCTCACAGTGATCTTCAATGAGAGGCTCCAAGGCATTCTGACGCCAGGTCTGTTGGTCCAAACGGCGATTCATGAAATCGCCGCGCACCAGGATGCGCAGGTGACGGATTCCGAAGAAGTCGCTGGCGGAGCCCTAAGTGCTAGGGCTGCTCTGGAACAATTGCTGAAGCACCCGGAATTGGCAAGCGAATTGAACGTCCAGGGCAATATCGACTGGGTGGCCCGATTCAATAATTTGCAGGCGATCTGCCTGTTGGAGGGCACGCCCAAGGATTCCACCGATCCAACCCGGCTCGGTATCCTCAGCTCCAATCGCGGCGGCAAGCTCTTGCCCAATAGCGTCTGGCCGGGCACGAGCTTCGCCGATCTTTACAATCCCCAGCCTTCGGACAGCACGCCGTTGACGGCCTTGATGAAGGAATACTTCCCGGGCTTTGCCGGCGATAATTTCGATGCCGCCTTCATTGAGCATGTGGATCAGGTCGTCGACACCTTCACCCTCGACGAGAAGGTCCGGCTGGCCGAGATCCTGCAACTTCGGCCCATCACATCTCCACCGACGTCGTCCACGACGGCCGAGTCCACGACGGTGAGCTCGACGACCGAGTCCACGACAACGGCCGAGTCCACGTCGACCGCCGAGTCCACGTCGACGACGGACTCCACGTCGACGGTTGAGTCCACGACGTCGGCTGAGTCCACAACGACGACCGAGTCGACCTCCACGACTGGGCCCACGACGACGACCTCAACCACCACAGGCTCGACTACTCCCGGTTCCAGCACGACTGATTCGACGACGAGCACTACCACCACGGCGACGAGCACGACCGTCACCCCAACCAAACCCACCCCGGCGATCACCAGAAACATCATCAGCCTGGATGCCAGGAATCTGACGGCCACGATCCAGATCAAGAGTACCTTCGCGAACAAGCCGCTGGGCTATGCTTTCTACATCAAGTTTGATGAAAGATCTCCCGCCGTGCTCATCAATTCTGCGCAGTTGACCATTCCAGTGACCGGCCTCCCTGCCACCAAGGTCCAGGTAGATCGCTCCCGGCTACATGATCTGTCTATTCAGTACAGGGACAAGACCGGAACGCTCCTGCTCGTGGTCTACAACAAGGAGAATCAGCCCACGTGGCCATTGCCGATATTGACGGCCAGATCGATCTACCTGGCAATCATTTCGGCGATCAACTCTCCCACGAGAGACATTCTCGGCGTCAATATTGCCCCCATCGTCATCCGATAGGGTCCGGCAGCCAGCCGTCGGGACAGGGTGCGGCTGAGGCGTGCCTGATCGACTTTTCCGAATCAGCCGCTGTCGCGGCGTCCGGGCCATTGGATGTCGATCTCGATGGTGGGTAACCAGGGTGTGGAGGTGGGTGGGCGGGGTGGTCGGCTCGGATACTGGTGACCGGTG
>CAYZBB010000157.1:0-13541 GCA_964476495.1 uncultured Actinomycetes bacterium
CGGGTCAGTGATTCTCAGGGAGCTGGTGCCTCACCCCAGGTTGACAGAGAGGGCCAGCCCCGAACCCGCGGATCTGCGGAGTTGCGCAAGACGCACAAGTGGCTGTACACGTCCGTGTCCACCACCGCGGCTGACAGCATCTTCACCCGCGGGCCGCCGCGACGAATGCGACGAATGCGACGAACTCCTCGTCGGTCAGGTCGATCGCCCCCTCCGGGTCTGGGCCGGGCGCAGAGGCCAGGATCTGGTCGAGCGTAAGCACGACGTCGCTGACCATCCCGCTGGCGCGACCAGCGCCGCCCCTGGCACAGGATGTCGGCGCGCCGGCGGAAGTCCACGATGTCGCACACGACCAGGAAGTAGCCGGGGAACCCCAGCTCGGCGATGATCCGCAACCCCGCCGAGTAGCCACTGGGTCTGCGCATTTCGTAGTCAGCGGGTCGCCGGACCGGCAGTCTGGTGGTCCCGGGATGCTGCTGCCGACGGAGAGCCTCAGGTCAGCTGTTCGACATCGCCCGGCCGCCAGGTCTTGTCGAACCATGGCTCGAGCGGCCCGTAGAGGCGCAGGATGAGGAACCACCCCTTTCCCGGCACGGTCTGGATCCAATTCTGCTCGGGTACGTCCGCATTGGTGGGGCCGAAGTACAGATCGACCGATCCGTCCGGGCTTTGCACGAGGGCATCGCGGCGGCTGTTCTTGCTCGGATACCGCTGAGCGGTCTGCAGTTCGGAGCGGGTCTGCGGGTCGTACGCGACCACCGACCAGAAATCCTTGGCGGGCACATCAGCGGGGATGCGCAGCCGGTAGTGCCGGTTGCCGTCAAGAAAGGCGCCCGTGCTGTCCTGATTGAGCAGTCCGTACTGGGATCCGCGGCCCGGCAGCCGCAGCGCCATCGCCGGCGTGTTCACCGTCGCCTGGTAGAAGAACGTGGTGCGGGCGTCAATATTGCGCCCCCCGTCGCCGTCCTCGACAAGCCAACGGTAGTCGCCGCCGATGAACCCGGCCTTCCACAGCCGCCCCTCGTACAAGTACGCCTCCGGGTCGCGGGTCCGGAACGCCAACGCCCGCGCGGTGGCGTTCCCGACGGCGGCAGCGTCGTCCAGAATCGCCTTCATCCGTGCATCGGGAGTGAACGGTCGTCCCTTGCGGATACCGATGCCCGCGGCCAGACCACGCAGTTCCGGATCGATCAACTCGACCGGCTCGCGTTCGATGACCGCGGCGACCTCTTCGAAGAACTCGGCGTTGTTGGCGTGGATGGTGTTGAACGTGCGGCCCGACCCGCTGATGAATTCCATTGCGGGCGGGTCCGCCGCCGCCGACAACGGGTAGACCCGGACACCCTCCTTGAACAGTCGCGTTGGCGCCTCCGGCCGCCCATCGACCAACAGGCCCCGCAGGATCAGCAGGTTCATCCGACTGGGCGAGCGACCGACGAAATAGCCGTCCGGGATCTCTCCCGCGTAGTCCTGGGGAACGATCAAGTACTTACCGCCCTGACCCCGGTCCGGACCCGGTAGTCCCATGTCGATGACGAAGCGGAAGAAGGCGTCGTCGACCGTGCCCGGTCCACAACCCGGCGGGATCTCCACGACGGTGGGGCCGTCCGTGACCAGATCCAGGAACGTCAAGAGGTACACGGTGTCCGTGTTGCCGGTCAGGAACAACGGGTTCGAGTCCATCAGATCGTCGAAGATCAGCAACTGTCGGGAGGCGGTCACGCCCATCGCGGTCAGGCCGCGGCGGATCGCCTCGAGGGAAGCCGCCGGAATGAAGTCCAGGAAGACCTGGACCCCGCGGAGGAAGTCGAGGTGGTCGAAGACGGTCGCGACGGTCGACGCTGTGGGAAAGCCGTCGAAGAACTCCAGCCGTCCGATTCGGGTCTCGACGGCATCGGGCGTCATGATCGCCGCAGGGATCTGATTGTTGAAACCGGGTGTCGCGTTGGTCATCGACGCTCCTTGCAATCGGAAGTCGGGTTCGTCCAGGCCGGTAGGGGCCGTTCGGAAATCCGTCGACACAGTGTTCGAGCTGGCGATCAAACGGCACAGCGGCCGATCCGACAACCGCCGAGCGCTCAATCCGGGTCCAAGGGTGCCCCACCAATCCGCTGATGACCTCATCCGATAGAGGTGAGGATCGATGCCGGAACAGCCGTAGCCGGAGGGACGGTGCGACACATCCGATCGCAGCTACCGACGCTTGCCTCACAGGAGCCTCACGGGAACCCTGGGTCTCACGCCTGCCGTCCTCACCGGTTGCGCCTCCGTCATCGGGCTCCGTGAAACAGAGCACCAGAAGGATTGCCCCGTCCCGATTGCCGTCCTACGGGACGGGGCAAGCGGCGACTTCGAATGTCGATGTCCGGGTTGTCAAGGGCCAGTTCTCGGTCCCCGTTCATGGCCAGGCTGTTGTCCCTACGACCCACGCAGTTGTCGGCCGGGGCCCCGATAGGGGTCTCGACGAGATCGACGGCGGTGCAGTACTTGACCCGGTGACCGGCGGCAACCGCGGCGTGCCCGAGACCGATCAGGGTTTGCTCTTAACGGTGCCCGGTGCCCGGTGGCCCGATCGGGCCAGGTGGCCTTGCCGCGGATCCGGTCCAGTCCGGCCAGGTAGTCGAACGTGTTCTGCGGGATCGAGGACGCTGCGAGGTCCAACCCGTCGAGGATCTTGATCAACGGGAACGCGGCCGCGTTCGAGGCGTCCCGGGCGGTGATCTCGGCGTCGATCAGGACGCGGAGCAGCTCACGCGGGTCCCCCCCTGGGTCTTGGCGGTCTGCAGCGCAGGGGTCCGCTGGCAGTTCGGGCGCCGCCGGTGGCGCGACCGGCCCGGTGCTGGTCGTGGTGGCCGGGGGTCATCGCGGGCCTCCGGTCGCGACGCCGGTCGGGGTGGTGCTGGGCCAGCAGAAGCGGTGCTGGGAAGCCGATCTCATTGAGATAGTGGCAGCCGGATTCGGCGACCAAATTCGCCCGAATGGCAATCAGCCGAGTTGGCCGGCCGGGCGAAGCAGGACCTCGTTGATGACCAGGTGACGGGGCCGGGAAAGGACGAAGGCGATGACCTCGGCGATCTCCTCGGGTTGAACGGTGGCGACGTCGTAGCCTTGCTGGACGGCCTGACGGGTGGCTTCGTGGGTGATGTGGGTGGGCAGTTCGGTATTGACGACGCCGGGTTCGATCAGCGTGACGCGGACGTCGGGGAGCAGCTCCTGGCGCAGGGATTCGGACAAGCCGTTGATGCCCCATTTCGTCGCGGCGTAGACGCCATTGGTGGCCCTTGCGGTGCGTCCCGCGACGGAAGAGATGTTGATCAGATCGCCGCCACCGTCCTTGAGCTGGTCGAGGAAGACCTCGATGGCGGCGATCGCACCGAGCAGATTGACCTCGATCATGCTGCGGTAGTCGTCGCGCCGCTCGGAGGAGAACGGGCCGAGGAGCATGGTGCCGGCGTTGTTGACCAGCACGTCGGCTCCGCCGAGCTCCTCCTGCACTCGGCGGGCTGCGCCGACGAGTGCGTCACGGTCGGTGACGTCCGCTTGGATAGCGATCGCACCGTCGCCGAGTTCGGCGGCGAGGGCTTCGATGCGGCCGACGCGGCGCGCGAGGAGGGCAACGCGGTATCCGTCGGCGTGCAGAGCCCGGGCAGTGGCGGCGCCGATCCCGGAGGATGCGCCGGTGATGACCGCCACTCGGGGGTGATTCTGGGCATCAGTCATGTGTGGGCCTTCCTTCGTCTGCTACCGGCAGAACCACGCGCCGAGCCGTCATGCCGTTGGTGTGCTCGCGCTCGCTTGTCCGTCCAGCAGATCATCGTGCCGCCGGGCAGGGAAGTAACTGGCTATCCGTGTACTGGTAGTTCGCCCTTCAACCGTGCAACCGGAGTTCGTCGATGTCCTCCGATCAGACCAGGTCATTGGGTTTCAGCCACTGATCAAGCTCCGATGCCGCTCGGTGACGGTCTCGGGGAAGTCGGTCATGACCGCATCCACGTGCGGACGCGGCGCTCAGGATGTCGCATCAGTGCTGCGGCTGAGCTGCTCGAACCGATCGATGTCCCGGGCGTCGTCATCGGCGGCCTTGCGGAATCCGACGACCGCATCGCTACCGAGGACCAGCAACTTTGGTGGCTCGGCGTCGTCGGCGGCCCGCATGATCGCGATTGCCGCCTTTCCGGGTGCGCCGCGCTGCGGACCGAGAGCGACGTCACCCGTCCGCCCGAGCACCTGGTCATAGGCGTCGATCCGGATGCTGGAGCGGTCGGCGGACCGTCCGCGGCGCATACCGGGCAGGGCTGCCTTGATCACCGCGACGGGGCCGAAGAAGTTCGTCGCGAACAGGCGTGCCACGGCCTGGTCCTCGCTCTCCGCGCCGGCGCCCCGCTGCCGACCCACACCGGGTTCACCCATCCCACCGCACGGCGGATGCTCGTGGGAGTGAGAGCCGATCCATGTACTGGCGGTTCCTCCCACAGCACCGTCGGCGGGTTAGCGTTGATCGGGTGGACCATCGTGCAGAGGTGACGGAGTTCCTGCGCACCCGCAGGGACGGGATCACCCCCGAACAGGCGGGCATCATCGGCGGGGGGCGCCGCCGCGTACCCGGATTGCGCCGGGAAGAAGTCGCCATGCTTACTGGGGTCAGTGTGGAGTACTACGCACGAATGGAGCGCGGCGACCTCGCCGGTGTCTCCCTGGAGGTTCTCGACGCCCTTGCCCGCGCGCTCCGGCTCGACGAGGCCGAGACCGACTACCTGCAGGACCTGGCCCGCGCGGCCGGACCCACACCTCCGCGGCAGCGACGGGCCGCCGAGCAGCCGGTGAGGCCCACATTGCAGCGGTTCCTTGACGCGGTCACCGGCGTCCCGATGTGGGTACGGGATCGGCGCATGGACTTCGTCGCCACCAACGCGCTGGGGCGTGCGCTCTACGCACCCATGTTGGACGATCCGGCGAACGGGCGTAACACGGCCAGGTTCACGTTTCTGAACCCCGCTGCCCGGCTCTTCTTCCCGGACTGGGAGCAGAACGCCGGCGACGTCGTCGCGACCCTACGCAGCTACGCGGGGCAGAACCCGCTCGACAAGAAGCTCACCGATCTGATCGGGGAGCTCGTCACCCGAAGCGACACCTTTCGGCATCGGTGGTCGAAACATGATGTTCGCCACCACCGGGCCGGGATCAAGCGCATCCACCATCCCGCGGTCGGAGATCTCGAATTCTCCTACGAGGCATTGGACCTGCCGGCGAACCCGGATTGGTACATGTTCGCCTACACCGCAGAACCCGGCAGTCCCACCGAGGAACGCCTCAAGCTCCTCGGTAGCCTCGCCGTCACCGACCACGCGGTCGGTGAGACCGACCCACATCGCTAATTCGAACCCGAGCCGAACCCAGGACACCTCCTGGTGCCAGCAGAACAAGGGGACGACCTGCCAAGGCCGGCAGGTGTCAGTTACCGGAAAGTCGTCCACGTACTGCCAGTGCCTCCCTTCGGGAACCGGATGGCCATAGCGTGCGAGGCATGGATCATCGAGCAGAGGTGGCGACGTTCCTTCGCACCCGCAGGGATCGGATCACCACCGAGCGGGCGGGCATCCTCGGCGGTAGCCGAAGGCGGGTACCGGGACTCCGGCGCGAGGAGGTCGCCCTGCTCACGGGTGTCAGCGTCGAGTACTACGCGCGCATGGAACGCGGTAATCTCAACGGTGTCTCGCCTGAGGTTCTGGACAGACTCGCCGATGCACTCCAATTGGACGAAGCCGAGACAGATCACCTCCACGGTCTGGCCATGGCGGCCGGACCCCGCCCGGCGCACCGACGCAAACGCACGGCCGACCAAACGATCAGACCGAGCCTGCGGCGGTTTCTCGATGCCATCACCGCGGCACCGGTGTGGATTCGCGACCGCCGGATGACTATTGTCACGGCGAACGGGTTGGGTCGCGCGCTGTACGCGCCGATCATCGATGATCCTAGGAATCAGGCGAATACGGCACGGTTCATGTTCTTCAACCCCGCGGCGGACAGCTTCTTCCCGGACTGGGATCAGGGCGCGGACGAGATCGTGGCGACGTTGCGCCTCTATGCCGGGCAACGCCCGAACGACAGGAGCCTGACCGACCTGATCGGCGAGTTGGTGACTCGCAGCGACGAGTTCCGGATGCGTTGGGCCAAACACAATGTGCGATTCCACCGACACGGGATCAAACATGTCCATCATCCCCTGGTGGGAGATCTGGAGCTCGACTACGAGGCGATGGAACTGCCCGCGAACCCGGACTGGTTCCTGTTCGGTCACACGGCCGAGCCCGGTAGCCCGAGCGAGGAACGCCTCAAACTCCTTGGCAGTCTCGCTGTCACCGACGAGCCGTCCGAACGCTGACGCTGATCGGCATTCCGGCCGACGACCCGACCCTGTCCGACGCGAAGGGTGTACTGCCAGTTACTCCCTCCATCACGATGACGAACCTAACGTGGAGGGCATGAGCAAGAACGTGACTTTGAACAATGGCGTCGAAATGCCGGCGCTGGGCTTCGGCGTCTTCCAGACCCCACCCGAGACCACCGCCGCCTCCGTCGCCGAGGCCCTCCGCGTCGGCTACCGGCTGATCGATACCGCCGCGTCCTACTTCAACGAGCGTGAGGTCGGCGAGGGCATCCGCCGGGCCGGGCTGGACCGCTCCGAGGTGTTCGTCGAGACTAAGATCTGGATCAGCGACTACGGCTACGATCAGACCCTGCACGCGTTCGACAAGAGCGCCGGCAAGCTCGGCGTGGAACAGATCGACCTGCTCCTGCTGCACCAGGCCCTGCCCACCGACTTCGACAAGACGGTCGGCGCGTACAAGGCGTTGGAGACGTTGCTGGCCGACGGCAAGGTCCGGGCGGTCGGGGTCAGCAACTTCATGCCGGACGATCTGGCGAGCCTGCTCGACCAGACCAATGTCGTGCCGGCCGTGAACCAGGTCGAGGTGCACCCGTACTTCACCCAGCCCGACGTGCAGGCCGTCAACAGTAAGCACGGGATTCTGACGCAGGCGTGGTCGCCGATGGGTGGCATCACCAGCTACCGGGGCGACAGCAGCACGTCGACGTTCAACAATCCGGTGATCGGCGAGATCGCTGCCGCGCACGGCAAGACCCCCGCCCAGGTCATGCTGCGCTGGCACCTCCAGGAGGGCCGGTCCGCCATTCCGAAGTCGATCAACCCCGACCGGATCGCCGCCAACTTCAACGTTTTCGACTTCGAACTGACCATGGACCAACTCGCCGCGATCGATGCCCTCGACAAGGGTGTACGAGGCGGACCCGAGCCCGCGGCGGTCACTCTGGAAGCATTCCACCGGGACATCCCGGAGGCCTGAGTATGCCGGCCCGCTCACCGATCAACTCGGCGTTGTCCGGGTCGGATGACGGGTCGATGAGCCTCGCCAGCCCGTTCCGGTTCCCGGCGATCGGAACGGGTTGGGAGATCGACACCCGGAACCCTCTGTCGGAGGAACTGCGACAGAAGATCCGCTCGGTCGCGCGGGAGTTCGATTGCACCTGGTCCAGGTTCCGGGCCGACTCCCTGATCACCCGGATCGCGGACGCAGTGGGCGGGGGGCGGTTCGAGTTCCCGGCCCGCGACGTGGCGTTGTTCGAGCTCTACGACCGTCTCGTGACCGCGACGGACGGCGCGGTCGATCCTCTCGTTGGCAGGGACCTCGAACTGCTGGGCTACGACGCCCGGTACTCACTGGTGCCGGATGATGCCGCCATCGCCGGCCGCAGACGGTGCGACACCTGGGTTCGCGACATCCGCCGGCACGCAACAACGATCACGACGGATCGGTCGGTGGTCATCGATGTCGGCGCGGCCGGAAAGGGCTACCTGGTCGACCTCATCGCCCACGAGCTGCAAGATGCCGGCATCGACCGTTTCCTGGTCGACGGCAGTGGCGATCTGTGCCACCGTGGACCCGACCCGGTGACCGTGGGATTGGAACACCCCACCCTGCCGGGACGGGTCATCGGCACGGTGCCGCTACGGGATGCCGCGTTGTGCGCATCGGCGACGACCCGCCGGACCTGGAGTGAAGGGCTGCACCACATCCTCGACGGCCGGACCCGCCACCCTGTCACCGCCGTCGTCGCGACGTGGGTCATCGCCTCGGACGCAGCCACCGCCGACGGACTGGCCACCGCACTGTTTGTCAGCGAACCGGAACGATTGCGCGCATTCACGTTCCGCTGGGTGCGGATGCTCGCCGACGGCCGAGTCCAATGGTCGAACGACTTCGACGGGAAGCTCTTCGTCTGACGTTGAATACCCGAATCACCGGAAAGGAGCGGGATATGAAATCTGGCATCCTGTCTCGCGGAGCCTTCGCCGCCGCGGCGTCGCTGGCCGTCGTCGCACCACTGGCCGGGTGTGCCGACACCTCGTCCTCGTCGTCCCAACCGTCGAGCGCGTCACCGGGCACGTCCTCGCAAGCACCGGGCACCACGCTCTCGAGCGCGGAGTACACCGACGGGACGTACACCGTGCGGGGTGTGTACGGCGGCGCGCCCTCCTACATGACCGTCACCGTCACCCTCAGCGACGACATCATCAACGACGTCACCGTCGAGCCGATGCCGGAGAACAACGACACCTCCCGGGGTTATCAAGAGCGGTTCGCCGCGGCCGTGCCCAGCGAGGTGATCGGAAAGAGTCTCGACGACGTCGAGGTCGGCGTCCTCGCCGGTGCCAGCGGCTGCGCGGACGGCTTCAACGACGCCATCTCGAAGATCCGCGAACAGGCCGGCACCAGCAACTGACGAAGGACTGAGACAAGGGTGGTGAAGCAGATGCCCAGGGTGCTCGTCGTCGGAGCGAGTGGGAGCATCGGAAGGCTGGCCGTCGCGCAGGCACTGCGCAGCGGTTGCCAGACCAGGGCGTTGGTACGCAACGTCGCCCAGGCCCACTCGTTCCCCGAAGGCACGGGGGTCGTCGCCGGTGACCTGACCCGGGCGGAGACGCTTCGGGATGCCGTCGCCGGCGTCACCGGCGTCGTGTTCACTCACGGCAGTCACGGCGATGCCCGGCAGGCGGAACTCGTGGATTACGGCGCAGTGCGCAACGTGCTGAGCGCCTTGCGTGCTCCCGCCCGCATCGCGCTGATGACCACGATCGGGGTCACCAAGCACACGCCGGGCCACGACTGGAAGCGGCGCGGGGAACGGCTCGTCCGGGCCAGCGGCCTGCCGTACACGATCGTCCGCCCCGGCTGGTTCGACTACAACGCTCCCGATCAGCATCGCCTGGTCATGCTGCAAGGGGACACGAGGTGGGCCGGCGATCCATCCGACGGTGTGGTCTCCCGCGCCCAGATCGCGCAGGTCCTCGTCGTATCGCTGACCTCGGACCCAGCCAACCGCAAGACCCTGGAACTCGTCGCCGAGGCGGGCGAGGCTCAGTCCGACCTCAACCCGTTGTTCGCCGGGTTGAAGGCAGACCCGTTGGACGCGCTCGATGCGGTCCTGGACCGCGAGAACATGCCGCTGTCCAGCGAGCCGACCACGGTCGCCGCCGAACTCGATGCCATCCGCGGGCGGTTCTGAGTCTGTGGCCTACAGCTCGGGAGCCCGACGCCCAGCTGGTCTCTGCTCGCCGCCGGACGGCAGGTCGGCGGCGAGCAGACAAGGTCACGACGACAGAACGTCTGCGATCATTTGGACGCCGCGTTCCAGCTGGCTCTCATTGACGATGATCGCCGGAGCGAATCGAAGGACCCGATCGCCGGCGGTCCCGAGCAGGACCCCCTTGTCCAATGCCTCGCGTACGACTTCGGTTGCGTTCCTTGGATAGTCGTCGTCGAGCTCGATCCCGATGAACAGGCCGCGGCCACGGACGTCCTTGATCGGCAGTCGGCCAGCACGCTCCCGTAACGCGCTCATCACCTCGTTGCCCAGCCTGCCCGCGCGCGGGGCGAGACCATCCCGCTCCACGATCTCGAACATCCGGGCGGAAACGGCCATCGGGATGCAGTTTCCGGAGAGGGTCGACGCATGGGGCACCGCGCCGTAGGACGCCACCGTGAAGAGATCGGCGATGCGCTCGCTCGCACACATGACCCCGACCGGGAGCCCGCACCCGACGGCCTTGCCCAGCGTCATGATGTCGGGGGTGATCCCGCTGGCCTGGTAGGCGAACCACTGCCCGGTCCGGCCGCATCCGGTCCAGACCTCGTCGAGGATGAGCAGCAGGTCGTGCCGATCGCACAGCGCGCGCAGGCCCGGCAGGTAGTCATCGTCGGGGACGTGGACACCCCCCTCACCCTGGATGGGTTCGATGATGATGGCCGCGGTCTGGTCGTCGATGGCTGCTTCCATGGCGGCCAGATCGTTGTACGGGACGTGCGAGAACCCTTCCAGGAACGGCTGGTAGCCCTTGCGGGCCTTCTCACCGCTGGTCGCGTTCATCGCCGCGAATCCCCGCCCGTGGAACGCGCGGTCGGTGGCGATGACCTTGTACCGGTCCCGGCCATCGCGCCGACCGTACAGCCGAACCAGCTTGAAGGCTGCCTCATTCGCATCCGAACCGCTGTGGCCGAAGCAGCTGCGACCGCCGAACCCGTGCCGGGCGATCGCCTCGGCCAGCAACGACTGCGGTTCGTTGTCCAGGAGGTTGCCGACATGCCACAGCTTGCCTGCCTGCTCGGTCGCCGCCGCGACCAACTCGGGATGGCAGTGCCCGAGAATGGTCGCGCCGGTACCGGCATACAGGTCGAGGTAGGTGGCGCCGGTCGAATCGGTGAACTCGCAGCCGGAACCCTCGACAACCGTGATGCCCCACCGGGGATAGTTCTGCGTCATGAACCGATCGCGTCGTTCGATGGTCGCATCCACCCGCTCGCGGACGGTGTTGGTCATAGCGAACTCCTCACTCGGTTGGGCCCGCGGGCCCGAGGGGGAGGCCAACGTTGCCGGTGTGATCGAAAGTGGCTGTGCGATTGCTCCATTGGGCAGACATTGGGTGCCCGGACGCCGCTGTTCGTATTTACGCACTAAGGTCCGTGACTACGTTCGCAATATAGAGCGCCTGCAGGGTGATGTCAATGCACGCAGCGTGGATTCACTGGATGGTTCTGGCGTAGAAGGCAGTGAGCTTGTCGAGTGCGGCGTCCACATATTCGTCGATCCAGTAGGTCTCGATGTGGCGTGCGCCTTCGATGATGAACAGTTCCCTATCGTCGGTGCCGGTGGCCTTGGGGAAGGCATCCTCGCTCATGTACAGGGTGTCGGCCTTGCTTCCCGCGATCATCAGCAGCGGCGCATCGATCAGGTCGAGCTGGTCGGTGGCGTCGAACGTCATCAGGTCCAGCAGGCTGCTCATCGTGTATTTGAACGTCGAGCCCGGGCAGGCGTGGGTCTTCCAGTAGTACTGGTAGCCCTGCCGGTACAGATCGAACGGCAGCGCCGCGATCTGCTCGTCCGTCAGATCGGCGTCCCCGGCGTACCGGACTTCTCGGCCGGCGGCTTCCAGCGCGCGGGCCGCGGATGCCTGCCGCAGGCGGTCCTGGACGGTGTTCAGCTGCGAATCCTGCATTCCGTTGCGACGGACCCGGCCCGAGTTGAACATGCTCACCGTGGCGACGGCCTTGAACCGCTTGTCGGACTGCGCCGCCTTCAACGTGTACCCGCCACCGCCGCAGATGCCCAGCGCACCCAGACGTTCGACGTCCACGCCCGGATAGCCCGCGATGAAGTCGGCCATGCCGTGGATGTCGTCGGTGCGGTAGAAGGGCTTGTCCACGCTGCGCGGCTCGCCCTCGCTGTGGCCCTGGTAGGCGGCGTCCGCAGTGATCGTGAGGTAGCCCTGCTCGGCCAGCCGCTGCGCGTACCGGCCGGCGACCTGCTCCTTGGTGCCGCCGTTCGGGTGCGCCACGGTGATCGCCGGGAACGTCCCGTTCGGGTGGTAGCCCGCCGGGGTGTAGACGTTCGCGGCGATCTTCAGGCCGCGGAGCCGGTACGTCACCGGGTGAATGTTGACCTTGCCCGGGACGTTCTGGGTGATCGCGTCCTCGTAGACCAGGCCGAACGGGTTCTGCCGATAGTCCAACACCGGTCCGGCGATCCTCGCCTCCGGCTGTGCGTCAGTCATGTGAATCTCCCTTCGAAAACGGGTACCGGGGCCGTGCGCCCATCGGTGGTCGCGGCCGGCCGGCCGATCAGTCCAGGCCCTTCTCGGCGAGGAACGCCGCGATCAGCTCCGCGATCTCGTGGTTGTTGAGGTCACTGAACGGGAAGTGGGTATTCCCGCGGATGCCCTGCTCGGGCAGCGACACGAGGGTGGCGTCGCCACCGTGCCGGTTGACCGTGTCCACCCAGACCCGGGCCATGGCCAGCCGGACGCGCCAGTTGTCGCGGCCGGCGATGTCGGTCGGCTCGGTCGGGATGTTGTCGCCGTAGTAGACGACGATCGGCACCCGGGTCAACGCCCCGAACTCCTGGGCCGGGACCGACGCCGGTGCCAGGGTCCCGCTCGAGCTGGGCATCGCATCCGGCACCTCGCCTTCAGGGAAGACGAACCCGCTGCCGGGTTCGATGCTGACCACCGCGCGGACGTTGTCGTTGCGCAACAGGGTGAGCCAACCGAAGCCACCCGCGTGGGAGTGCGTGACCAACACCGTCGGTCCGATTCGGTCGATCGCCGCCGACGCTCCCGCGATGATCACCTCGGTCTCCAGCGGGCCGGTATCGGGCACCATTCCCCGGAAGAACTGCTCCAACGCCTCAGGGCCGGAGGAAAACTGAACACCCTCATACAGGTCGGGCCATAGGCCCAGTCGGAAGTTGTTGAAGAACCGCTGCTCGTTCGGGTCGATGTTGACCTGCGCCGAAGCTGTGGTCTTTCCCGCCGACCCACGCCGCGACTGATCCAGCAGGTACACCGGGAAACCACGTCGCAGAAAGAGAGTGCGGAACCCCTCACGCCCATCGGGGGTCGTGTCCCAGCAGCCGCTGTCCACCCCCCAGCCGTGCCAGAACAGCAGCGGCAACGGTCGGGCATCGACCGGGACCTGGAACGAGACGCGGGCATGATCGCCGTGCACCGTCTGTCCCGTGGGATCCGTCGGGTTCCGCGGGTCGAAGCTCCCCGGCTTAGGGGTCAGGACCGTGCCACCCACGGCGAAGCTTCCCTGCGAAGCGATCGTGACCGGGCCGGCCGGCGGCCGGGATGGCGTGACCTCGTTCGTCATGACGTGCCCCAATTCTGTGGTCACCGATGTCCAAGTGGCGCACTCGCCGCAGGCGCGGCCCGGCCGATGTGGACGTTAGAGCCGCCGAACGCAGGATGGGAGGAACCGTCAGTACATGTTTCAGTCCCAACTCCGCTCGGCGGCGGCCTCGCCCATCAAGTTGCGTCAGTATGCGAAACGTACTGCGCTGATGGCACTTCAGTCCGCGTCAATCGGCCACGATCGCCGTGCGCAGGAGTCGGGCGGTTTCGGAGGGTGTCTTGCCGACCTTGACGCCGACCGCTTCCAGGGCCTGTTTCTTGGCCTGGGCGG
>CAYZBB010000158.1:0-13457 GCA_964476495.1 uncultured Actinomycetes bacterium
TGCCGGCCCTGCGCGACGCCCTCGCCGACCTCGGCCGGCCGGACATCATGATCGTTGTGGGTGGCGTGATCCCGCCCGCGGACGTGCCCACCCTGCACGAGATGGGTGCCGCGGCCGTGTTCGGGCCGGGCACGGTGATCGCCGAGGCGGCACTCGACCTGCTCGAGCAACTCTCCGCGGCCCTGGCCCACTGACCCCACTGGCCCACCCCGCTGACCCCGCTACCCCCGCGGGTGAGGGAGCAGGGGGAGGGGAGGAGCGGGGACCGAAGAGAGAAGACAGGAGAGGGGAAGGCGCATAGAAGAGGACGAGAGCTGTCCGCTATCGGGTCTAGCGTCGTTCGTGTCAACGAAGCCCACAGAGAGGCCACGACATGAGCAGCACCGAGACCGCGGCCGGCCGAAGCCTCAGCCAGGAGCGGGCGGACATCATCGAGACCCTGCGGACGCACCGCTACTTCCTGCGGTTCACCGTGCAGGGCATCACCGATGAGCAGGCCCGGCTGACCCCGACGGCCAGCGCGCTGTCCCTGGGCGGCCTGATCAAGCACGTCAGCGCCACCGAGAGGGGCTGGTACGACTTCGCTACCGGTGTGCCCGAGTCGATGTCGGGCGGTAACCCGGACTCCTGGGCGAACGGCTTCACCCTCCGCGAGGACGAGACGCTCGCGCAGGTGCTCGCCGACTACGACGAGGTCGCCGCGCGCACGGACGAACTGGCCGCCACCACCGACCTCGACGTCGCCTATCCGCTGCCGCCGGAGCCGTGGTTCGAGCCCGGAGCCACCCGTTCCGTTCGGCGGGTGCTGCTGCACATGGTTGCCGAGACTGCCCAGCATGCCGGGCACGCCGACATCATCCGGGAGACCATCGACGGCCAGAAGACGATGGGCTGACCCGGCCCGGGCGAGCCGGTCCGACCCGGAACGGGCTGGACCGGATCAGCGTCCTGCGGGTTCCGGCTCGGTTTGACGGTCCGTTTCGGGCCGCTCCCTGGCGAAGGCCCTGGCCTCGGCGTTGTTGCTGTAGTCGGCGATCTCGCGTTGCAGCATGCGTCGGACCTTCGGCTGCTGAGCGAGGGCGACGGCGAACACGGTCAGCAACACCCACATGGTCACGCTCGACAGGAGCAACAGGGTCAGCGGGATCCACCGTTCGCCGAGGGCCTGCGCCAGGTCTCGGGCAGCGAAGGCACGCCAGACCAGCATCCCGTTCACGAGGTAGCCGACCAGGTACGAGACCGCGAACGCGATCAGGAACTGCTTGAGGCTGCCCGACTGCCGACGCTGCCGCAGTGGCTCGTCACGGCTCGGCAGTCCGATGGACAGCACGTTGCCGACGCCGAGCCACAACAGGATGAAGCACACCGTCAGCACCAGGGCGTTGACGAACCGGTCCCAGTCGCTCGCCCCGATCGCGATCAGCAGGCTGAGTAGGAACCCGATCGGGGCGACCAGGCACAGCAGGGCGAGGTTCTTGATCACCAGCAGGTGCCAGAGCCGTTGGCCGGTGTCCAACGCGGCACGCACCCGCATCGCGTCGAACGACAGCGCATTGATGCAGACCGCACCGCCCATCACCACGGAGATGACGAACAGCCCCAGGAATGGCAGCCAATGCCGATCCTGCTCCCATTCGAAGACACGGATCCAGCCCAGGTACAGCAGGCCGAGTGCCAGCGTGATCGCCAGGCTCTTGACCGTCGAGCGCGGCTTGCGGTTCAGGATGTACCGGATCTCTCCGCGAAGCCCGTTGGCCAGCGCCGGACCGTGCCTGCTCACAGGATTCCGGCCATGGAGCGGGACGTGCCCGTCGATGGCCGCGGCGTCCGCGGTGTCCTCGCCGGCGTCGATCCGAGCGAGCCTGGCCCGCAGCACGGCCAGCGCGGCATCGGTCAGCGCGATCCTGGCGATGCCGACGGCGGCGGCGGCGTCGGCCTCCGCCTGCGCTGCGGTGCCATGGCTGACCGCGGGCGCCCTCTCGAGGTCGGCACTGCCGGCGGGGTTGCCGTCCAGGCCGCCTTCCGTGTCGGTGTCGGTGTCGGTGTCGGTGTCGGTGTCGGTGTCGGTGTCGGCGTCGGCGGCCGTCGTCGTGGCCGTCTGTGCCCCCAGATCCAGGTAGCTCCGGCGCAACTTCGCCCACCGGGGGGACAGCCCGCCGAGACCCTGATCCAGCTGGATCGCCCGGCGCTGCTCGTCGGCCGCCCTGCTGACGCGTCGAATCGTCGTCTCGACGTCCGACCGGTCCTTCCACTTCGCGGCCAGCGCGGAACGTTCCGCCGCGGCGGCACGTTCGACCAGTTCGGTCAGGTCGTCGATCGCTGCCATGGCCGTCTCCAGGTCCGGAATGTCCGTCGAATCACCCGCGAGGATTCTCTTGGGATCCACCGATCGCATCGTTCACGACGTATGAGCCCCCACGATTCGCGGACAAGGCGGCCGCGCGGTCGCAAGGTCAGGTGCCCGCGGGGACGGATAGGTTCTCGGTATGTCCATCGCCCTCGTGACCGGCGCGACGTCGGGAATCGGATACGCCTTCGCCCGGCACCTGGCCGCGGCCGGATACCGGTTGGTCCTCGTCGCCCGTGACGGGGCCCGCCTGGCCGAACGCAGCGAAACGCTGCTTGCTCTGGGCGCGCCCGGGGTCGACGTCATCGTCGCCGACCTGACCGAGCCCGACCAGCGGGCCCGGGTGGTCGAACGGCTGCAGATGGATGTCGAACCGGTCGACCTGCTGATCAACAACGCCGGCGGAACGCTCGGCCGGGAGTTCCTCCAGGCGGACCCGGCCGACCTGGTCCGCCAGGTCGAACTGAACTCGGTCGCGGTCATGCTGCTGATGCGCGCCGCGCTGCCGGGGATGATCGCCCGCAGACACGGCGGCATCATCAACGTCGCGTCGACGGCCGGGCTGGTCCCGGGTCGCGGATCGACATACGGTGCCACGAAGGCGTTCGTGGTGTCGCTGAGCGAGGCGATGGCAATGGCCGTTCGCGGGACCGGCGTACGGGTCCAGGCGCTGTGCCCGGGGTTCGTGCGGACCGAGTTCCACGACCGGGCCGACATCGACATGTCCACCACCCCGAAGTGGGCGTATGTGGACATCGACCTGCTGGTGCGAACCTCGCTCGAGGATCTGCGACGAAATCGCGTGCTGAGCATCCCCGGGCCGCTGTACAAGGGAATCTACGTGCTGACGCGGGTCGTCCCGCGTTCGGTGCTTCGGCGGGCCGCGTCCCGGATCAAGTCCCGCGGGCGCACCTGAAGAAGCGCGCCCAGGGCCGAAACGAAGGCCGCGCGGCGCCGCCCGATCGGGACAGCGCCGCGCGGCGGGCGTGGTGCGGATCAGGAGCCGAAGGTGTCCCTGGCCGCGTCCCGGGCGTCGTCGCCTGCCTGCTTCACGTTCGCCTTGGCCTGTTCGGCCTGCCCTCGAGCCTCGAGACCCTCGTTGCCGGTGAGCTTTCCGGTGGTCTCCTTCACCTTGCCGACCGCCTCCTCGCCCGCGTGCTTGATCTTGTCGCCCATCGTCATGACTGTGTCCCTTCGTCTGCATCTACCCGCCTTCGGACATGCCCGACTGCGGCGGCCCGCGCTGCGCGGACACCGTGCAGATACCCGCGGTCGCGGGCGGCCAAACCTCAGGCGGGCCGTTGCGCGTTGCCGTTTCCGGTGGCCGGACGGCGGGTACCGGAAGCCAATCGGGCTCGCCACGGGTCCGGGAGTGGAGGTCCGTTATGGCATTCGTGCTCTGGATTCTGGCGGTGATCCTGGTCGTTGCCGGGATCTTCGCGATAGTCCGCAAGCAACTGCTCTGGGGGATCGTGCTCATCGTCGTCGGTCTGTTGGTCGGTCCTGGCGGTGTCAGCGTCTTCACCTGAGTCTTCACCTGAGTCTTCGGCTGAGGCCGCGGTCGTCCGCGACCGGGACTGTGACAGGCTGGCGCGGTGACCGACACCCAGCCGGGCCCTCCGGCCGCGCCGATTCCCGACCGGGAACTGACCCTCCGCCTCGCCGGGCTGGTCGGCCGATTGGCAGTGATCCACGGGCGGGTCACGCTGTCCTCGGGTCGCGAGGCGGACTATTACGTCGACCTGCGCCGGGCCACGCTGCATCACGAGGCGGCTCCGCTGATCGGCACGCTGATGCGGCAGTTGACCGCCGACTGGATCTTCGAGGCGGTTGGTGGGCTCACGCTCGGGGCGGACCCGGTGGCCACCGCCATGCTGCATGCCCAGGGTCGGCCGCTCGATGCCTTCGTGGTCCGCAAGCAGGCGAAGGCGCACGGCATGCAACGTCGGGTCGAGGGTCCGGGTGTGCGCGGCCGCCGGGTGCTGGTCGTCGAGGACACCACGACCACCGGGAACTCGCCGTTGACGGCCGTCGAGGCGCTGCGGGACAGCGGTGCCGAGGTGGTCGGCGTCGCCACCATCGTGGATCGGCAGACCGGTGCGGACGAGGTGTTCGCCCGCGCGGGTCTGCAGTACCGCTACCTGCTCGGCCTGGACGATCTCGGCCTGCCACCGATGTGACCGACGCTCCGCAGGAGGCGGGACCGACCGAGTGGGGTACCCACCAGGTGGGGGTCGGGCCACATCCGCGGCCCTGGCCGACGGATGAGAGGTACGACCCGGATCTGTTGGAGGCGGGGGACACCCGCAACGTGGTCGATCACTACCGGTACTGGCGACGGGAGGCGATCGTCGCCGATCTGGACCACAAGCGGCACCCGCTGCATGTGGCGATCGAGAATTTCGCCCATGACGCCAACATCGGCACCGTCGTGCGGACGGCGAACGCGTTCGCGGTCGGCGAGGTGCACATCATCGGCCGGCGGCGGTGGAACCGGCGCGGCGCCATGGTGACCGATCGCTACCAGCATCTGCGCCACCATCCGGACGTGGATTCTTTGCTGACCTTCGCCGCCGGAGCCGGGTTGACGGTGGTTGCGGTCGACAACCTGCCCGGATCGGTGCCGCTCGAGTCTGCCGATCTGCCTCGGCACTGCCTGCTGCTGTTCGGTGGGGAATCGGCCGGTCTCACCGACCGGGCTCGGGAGGGCGCGGGGCTCACGGTGTCGATCGCCCAGTTCGGATCGACCCGCTCGATCAACGTGGGTGTGGCCGCCGGCGTTGCCATGCACACGTGGATCCGGCAGCACGCGGACCTATCAGCGGCCTGGTGAATCCCGACTCAGCCCGGTTTGCACCACTCGGCGGGCATCGCCACGGTGATGCCGACGAAGGTCACCGATTGGTTGCACACCCCGTCCTTGACGCCGTTGGCGAACTCGATGACGTGCTGCCGCTGCTGCCAGCCGACGAAGATCAGGATGGCGGCCAGCACCAGCACGATGATCTTGCCGACGATCTTCTTGATGACGATCGCCAGCACGATTGCCGCCACCGCGATGCCGATGAGAATCCAGGGTGCCGTGCTCTGGACCGTACTCAGCTGCAACTCCACTCCGCCGACCTCACTCGGCGGCGGGCTGCTGGATCGGCTTGGTCTGGGCGTCGCCCTCGCCGGCGGCGCGGGCCTCGCGCCGGCGGACCACCCAATGTGCGATGGCGGGGAAGGCGCTGGCGCAGATCACGATCACCACCGCGCCGATGACGATCAGGTCCAGGTTCTGCCGGATGAAGGTGATCTGGCCGAGGAAGTAGCCGGCGATGGTCACACTGGCAATCCAGATGACTCCGCCGATGGCCGAGTACAGGGTGTAGATCTTCAGGTTCATCTTGGACGCGCCGGCCATCACGGTGGCCACGGTCCGCACGACCGGCACGAACCGGGCGAGCACGACGGTGACCTTGCCGTACTTGTCGAAGAAGGCGGCTGACTTGTCGATGTACTCGCGTTTGAGGAGCTTGGCGTTCGGCCGGTTGAAGACGGGTGGACCGACCTTGTACCCGATCCAGTAGCCGACCATGTTTCCGACGAAGGCGGCCAGCGTCACCAGCACGATGAACAGCCAGAGGTCGATGTCGATGGCACCGCTGGCGATGAACAGGCCGGACACGAACAGCAAGGTGTCGCCGGGAAGGAAGAAGCCGAGCAGGATGCCGCACTCGGCGAAGATGATCAGCATGATGCCCAGCACCGCCCAGGCACCCATGCTGTTGATGAGGTTCTCCGGACTCAGCCAACCGGGCAGGAGCGCGAGGTAGGTAGTCGTCACGATTCTCCAGGGTACGGGGCAGGGCATCGATTACCGGTGTCGTCGAGCGGCCGTTCCTCGGCCATCTCCCGGGCAACCCTCTTCACGTGCGGGAATCGACATGACGAGGGCATGCCGGCGGTAGGACGCGCCGGACCGGCTCCGGTTGCCCATGTGGTGGGGTAGGCCACTCACCGAGGGGTCTACCGTCGGAGGAATGGACGCAACTGTGACGTCCCCGGTTATGGCGTCGCCCGGGGCTCGGACCGCGGCCGACCCCGGCGAACCGGCGGCCGCCCTGATCCGGGAGCTGCGGGCGGTTCTCGGCCCTGACCAGATCCAGACCGACCCGGACGTCACGGCTGCATACAGCCGGGACATGATGCCGCTCGCGCCGTCCGGGACACCCCTGGCGGTGGTCTTCCCGACGGACACCGCGCAGGTCGCGGCCGTGGTGAAGGCCTGCGGGGCGGCAGGCGTGTCGATCGTTCCGCGCGGGGCGGGCTCCGGGCTGACCGGCGCGGCGAACGCGGTCGACGGCGCGATCAGCGTGGTGATGACCAGGATGAACCGGATCGTGGAGATCGACGAGGGCAACCGGCTTGCGGTGGTGCAACCGGGAGTCGTGAACCTGGATTTCCGGACCGAGGTCGAGTCGCGGAGCCTGTTCTATGCGCCCGATCCTTCGTCGTACGACTGGTGCACGCTGGGTGGGAACCTGTCCACCAACGCGGGCGGGTTGTGTTGCGTGAAGTACGGGGTGACGACCGACGCGGTGCTGGGCCTGGAGGTGGTCCTCGCCTCCGGTGAGGTGCTGCGCACCGGCCGGCGGACTGTCAAGGGCGTGGCCGGCTATGACCTGACGAGGCTGTTCGTGGGCTCCGAGGGCACCTTGGGCATCATCACCGAGGCCACCCTGGCATTGCGCCCCAAACCGGCCGCCCCGTGCACCATGGTCGCCGCGTTCGCCGACACCGAGAGCGCCGGCGCCGCCGTGTCCGCGGCGATCCGGATGGGCCTGGTCCCATCCCTGCTGGAGATCATGGACGCGACCTGCATCGAGGCCGTCGAGGCACACACCGGATCCAGCATCCTGGGCGAGGGCGACACCCCGGCGGCGATCCTGATCGGGCAGTCGGACGCCGGTCCGGGTGTGGCCCGGCGTGAGATGGATCGGCTGGAGGAGGCCTGCGTCGGCGCGGGCGCAGTGTTCAGCTACGTCACCGATGATCTGGCCGAGGGCCGCATGCTGTTGCAGGCTCGTCGGGCGGTGCTGACCTCGCTGGAGGTGCTGGGTACCTGGCTCACCGACGACGTCGCCGTGCCGCGCACCGAGATCGCCAAGCTGATCCACGCCTGCGCCGACATCGCTCGTGACGTGGACCTGACCATCGGCGTGGTCGGGCACGCCGGCGACGGCAACATGCACCCGACGATCGTGTTCGACGCCGCCGACCCTTCGCAGGTGGCGCGGGCCTCGGACGCGTTCGGGCGGATCCTGGACGCCGGACGCGCGCTCGGCGGCACCGTCACCGGCGAGCACGGCATCGGCCGGATCAAGCAGGACTTCCTGGCTCGGGAGGCCGGGGAGGTCTCGCTCGGTGTGCATCGGGCGATCAAGCGCGCGCTGGACCCGCAGGACCTGTTCAACCCAGGTTCGATGTTCTCCCGCTGAGTTCTCCCGCTGGCATCCCGAGGCTCGGGTTCTCTCGCTGAGTCGCAAGGCTCAATCAATGGCTGGAAGTGCCCGCCGAGCGGGCTCTTCCAGCCGCTCGACGCGCCGGGGACATGGGGCGGCTGCTCCTGCTCGGCTCAGGCACGGTGGCGGTCGCGCCGAAGCGCAGCCGCCATCGCCAGGGTCTCGGCAACGGCACCGTCCATGTCGTCCCGCAGCCGTCGCGGGGTGTAGCGCAACACCGTCCAACCGGCCAGGGTCAGCGCGTTCTGCCGGTCGCGGTCGGCGTGAACGCCTCGGCGCGGGAATGCACCGTCCACCCGTCGACCTCGACGCAGAGCTTGAGTTCCTCGACCGCCAGGTCGAGCCAGTACTCCTCCGCCGGACCGAGCTGTACCCGGAGCCCGGCCGTCCATCGTTCGGTGCCGCGCCGCAGCAGTGCGCGCAGCGCCAGCCGCTCCGGTGGCGAAACGCCCCCGGCCCGCGCCTGGGCGACGATGTTGCGCGCAGCCACCACGCCTCGGCGTCGACCGAGGCGCTCGAGTGCCCGGTCGAGCGAGTGGACCGTGACGCCTCGCTGCAGCGCGGCGTCACGGATCTCTTCGGCGTCGATAAGGGTCGCGCAGTCCAACACCGTCCTGGCGGGACAGGTGACCGGCAGCCCACGGACCTTCGTCCGGTCCGCCGGATCCAGCTCCGTGCGGATCACCCGGACGCCACGCCACCGCGAATGCCCGTGGTCCGGCGGCACGATCATCACCACCGGATCCGAGGCGATCCTGGTCAGGCCGTGCCAGAAGGCGGCGGAGCGCCCGGCGGCCACGGCCGTGGGCCCGAGCCGCAGCGACGTGGCGCGAATGTGCAGCAACGGCGTCGCGGCCGTCGTTGCCGGCCGGTAGACCCCTGGAATCACCGTCCGGATCTCCCCGGAGGAAACCCACCGGGCGATCGCCGACGAGCTCATGCCCAGCTCGAGCAGCTCGGTACGGCTGACTACGCCGCCATGCGCGGTCAGGATCCGTTGAACGGCATGATCGAACGTCGGCACCGTCCGATGCTCGCCGGATCGGCGACGGTGTCATGGGGCTTGTCGACGAATGTGCATGGAATTGGGACATGTGGATGAGTTGGGACATGTGGATGATGCGCCGCCGGCCAGTGGCTGGGAATGCCCGCGGAGCGGGCAATTCGAGCCGCTCGACGGCGGTCCGAGCCTGTGGGTCCTTGCCCGGGCTGGACTTGGCGGCTGTCAGAGCAGCAGGGACAACAACCCCGCGCCGATCCCGACGAGCAGCCCCGCGATCGCCGCGAGCAGCACCAACTGCCCGGTCGACAGCCGCGGTGAGCTCCTGCTTCCGGTACCGCTGGGCGCGGGTTGACCGCCGGCCATCGCCCGAAGGGCCTGGGAGAGCACCTGCTCGGCGCGCGAGTCGTCGGCCGAGCCGGGTCCGCCACTCGGTCCGGGTCCGCCACTCGGTCCCAGGCCGCCGCTCGGTCCGGGTCCGCCACTCGGTCCCAGGCCGCCGCTCGGTCCGGGTCGGCCGCTCGATCCGGAACGTCCGCCCGGCCCCGCCACCGGTCCGGAGGCGCCGGGCATCACCGGCCCGTGCCCAGAGCCGTCGCTTTCGGCCTGACCGCCCGGGCCGGTCGAGCTCACGAGTGCGTCGACCGCATGATGTCGCCGAGCTTGGCCACCGCGCGGCTCGCGGTCGATTTCACCGTGCCCTTCGACAGACCCGTCGCCTCGGCGATCTCGGCCTCGGACAGGCCTCCGTAGTAGCGCAGCACCAGGACCTCCCGCTGCCGGGGGGCGAGCTCACCGAGCGCGTTCACCACCGCCTGGTGTTCGGTGGAAAGCAGGGCAAGCGACTCGGCCGACCGGGCCGTGCCCGGATCCGGCGGCACGTACGCGCGGGCGGTGCGCCGGCGGCGCAGCATCGACCGGGATCCGTTCACCACGGCCGTTCGCAGGTAGCCGATGGCCGCGTTACGGTCGCGCAGGCCACCCCAATTGCGGTAGAGCCCTGCGAAAGCCTCTTGCACGACGTCCTCGGCGCTGGCCAGGTCGTCGACCAATAGGATGGCCATCCGCACCATCTGCATCCGATGGGTGCGATACAGCTCGTCGATGGTGATCGGTGGCGCGGCCTCCGGCGGTGGAGTGTGATCGAGCCCGTAAGCGGGGTTCAGGGTCGCCAGCGTGCCGAGGGTGCGTTCGACTTCGGATTCCCCGACCTGATCGGCCATCGGTGAACCGGCTCCTCCCGCGCAGCGCATCTGTGTGGATCTGACCCGTCGATCCTGGCACGGACCGACCGGGTTCGGTCGTCGTCGGTAGGAAGTCCCCGGACACGCGGGCCAAATCGGACAAATACCCAGGTCGCGGATGAACCCGGCGAATTTGTCAACGCAGCGCAACAATTTCTCAGCGGTTACTCAATCGTTACAGGCTCGGTGCACATCCCTGCTTGCATAGGCACATTGAAAACGTTTTCATCGCGGTGAAGTGTGTGAGTGCCCTCACACACCGTTCCTACGAGAGTGGAGGTCAACCGAGTGGCCCACAAGGCGACGAGGAGGAGACTGACGGCCGCAATCGCCGGTGTCAGCGCGGTGGCACTGGTCCTGTCGGCCTGCGGCGGGGGTTCATCGAGCTCCAGCGGAACGACCAGTGCTGCGACCGGCGCGACAGGGGAAGCGGGAGCCAGCGGAAGCGCCACAGCCGGGGAGTCCGGCGACTTCTGCCAGACGATCAAGGACAACTGGGGTGACCTGACCGGAAAGACGATCACCTACTACACGACGGTGGGTGACGAGGAGAAGCCATTCTGGCTGGCCGCCTTCAAGCCGTTCGAGGACTGCACGGGCGCCACGATCCAGTGGGACGGCTCGAAGGAGTTCGAGGCGCAGATCAAGGTTCGGATCTCGTCGGGCAACCCGCCGGACGTCGCCAACTTCCCGCAGCCCGGGCTGATCAACTCGATCGTGAACGAGACCGGGGCGGTCAAGCCCGCGCCGCAGATCGTCGCCGACGCCGTCGACGCCAACTACAACGAGGTGTTCAAGAACTCCGGCACGGTCAACGACATCTTCTTCGCGGCCCCGACGGACGCGAGCGTCAAGTCCTTCGTGTGGTACTCGCCGAAGACCTTCAAAGAGAAGGGCTACACGGTCCCGACGACCTACGACGAGCTGATCGCGCTGACCGACAAGATCGCCCAGGAGAACACCGGGCAGAACGTCAAGCCGTGGTGCGCCGGCATCGGCTCCGGGGACGCCACCGGCTGGCCGGCGACCGACTGGCTCGAGGACTACATGGTCCGGATGTACGGACCGGACGTGTACGCGCAATGGGTGGCGCACGAGATTCCATTCAACGACCCGAAGGTCGTGGACGCCCTGAACAAGGTCGGCGAGATCCTGCGCAACCCGGCCCGCGTCAACGGCGGCTACGGCGACGTCGCCTCGATCGCTTCTACCACCTTCCAGGACGGCGGTCTGCCGATCACGAAGCAGCAGTGCTTCCTGCACCGCCAGGCCAGCTTCTACGGGAGCTTCTGGCCGCAGGGCACCACGGTGGCCGAGGACGGTGACATCTACGCGTTCTACCTGCCGACGTTCAACAGCGACTACGGAAAGCCCGTGCTGATCGCAGGCTCGTTCCTGGGCGCGTTCACCGATCGCCCCGAGGTCCAGGCCTTCCAGTACTACATGACCCAGCCGGCCTTCTCGGACGCCTTCGCCGGGTCCGGACCCCTCATCACGGCCAACAACAAGCTGGACAAGTCGTTGATCACGTCGCCGATCTCCAAGCTGTCCTACGACATCCTGCAGGATCCCGACGCGAACCTGGTGTTCGACGGTTCCGACCAGATGCCGGGTGCGGTGGGTACCGGGTCGTTGTTCAAGCAGTTGACCGCGTGGATCGCCACCAACCAATCCACGCAGACAACGCTGGACAACGTGGAGGCATCCTGGCCCGCGTCCTGACGTGAGAGCAACCAGCCTCTGAAACGCGGATCGGCCGCTGCCGGCCATGGCAGCGGCCGATACCGGCGACATTCCCTCTAGCGGACGGGAGTAAAGCAGAGCGATGGACTGGATCCTCAATCCAACGACCGTGAGCGACAAGCTCATCTCGATGGTCGTTGCGATCGTGCTGTTCGTGGCGGTGATGAGCCTGATCCTGTGGCTCATCGATCGGCCGAAGCTGCCGCTGTGGGTGGTGGTCGTCGGCTTCCTCGGGCCGGTGACGATCGCCTTGGCGGTCGGCCTGCTGTATCCCGCGCTGAGCACGGTGTGGCGTTCGTTCCAGGTCAGCCAGGTGGCGATCGGCGCCAACGGCAAACCGATCATCAACCCGCAGACCGGCCAGCGGACGACCGAGCTGGTGTTCAGCGTCGACAACTACACGAAGATCTTCAGCGACCCGGCCATGCAGAAGGTGTTGATCAACACCGTGCTGTGGGTGGTGCTGGTCCCGGTCGTCGCCACCCTCTTCGGTCTGGTCTACGCGGTGCTGGTGGACCGGACGCGGTTCGAGAAGGCGGCCAAGGCGTTGGTGTTCCTGCCGATGGCCATCTCGATGGTCGGTGCGTCGATCATCTGGAAATTCGTCTACGAGTACCGGCCGACCGGCGCGAACCAGATCGGCCTGGCCAACCAGCTTCTCGTCTGGCTGGGGCTCGACCCGTACCAGTTCCTGATCACCGAGCCGTGGAACACCGAGTTCCTGATCGTCGTGATGATCTGGATCCAGGCCGGGTTTGCGATGACCGTGCTGTCCGCGGCGATCAAGGCGGTTCCCGACGACATCGTCGAGGCGGCCCAGATCGACGGCGCCACCGGCTTCCGGCTGTTCCGCAGCGTGACGGTGCCGACCATCCGGCCGGCAATCGTGGTCGTGCTGACCACGGTCGCCATGACGTCGTTGAAGGCCTTCGACGTCGTCCGGACGATGACCGGCGGCAACTTCGGCACGTCCGTGGTGGCCAACGAGTTCTACACGCAGACCTTCGTCCAGGGACAGGCAGGTGTCGGCATCGGCGCAGCGCTGGCGGTCGTGCTGTTCATCATCATCATTCCGGTCATCGTGTACAACGTCCGGCAGATGCGACTTGCGGAGGATGTCCGATGAGCGGGCCTGCGAGCGAATCATGGGCGCTGCATCGCTCCGTTGAAACCCGGGAGGGCGCGCGATGAGCATGTCCGGCTCCAGCGTCGAGCTGCCGATCCAGACCGACGCGACACCAGAGGAGAAGGTCTCGGCCCGCAAGCTCAAGCGCCAGCTGCGCGTGCAGGAGGCGAAGACCAGGCTGTCGTCGCCCTGGGCGTCCGGCCTGGCGATCCTCCTGGCGATCCTCTGGTCGATCCCCACCATCGGTCTGTTCATCACCTCGTTCCGGCCGCCGGCCGAAATCCAGGACAGTGGCTGGTGGACGATTCTTGCCAATCCGTCCTTCACCACGGAGAACTACCAGAACGCTTGGGCGGGTGCCGGTGGGGAGGGACTGTCGTCGTTCTTCCTCAACACGTTCGTCATCGTGTTGCCGGGTGTGATCATCCCGATCAGCCTGGCCCTGCTGGCGGCCTACGCGTTCGCCTGGATCGACTTCAAGGGGCGGGAC
>CAYZBB010000159.1:0-13174 GCA_964476495.1 uncultured Actinomycetes bacterium
GGATGTGTTCGTCGAGTCTGCGGTCCAGGTCCGCGAGCTTTCCGGCGGTGGTGTGCGGCGGACCCGCCTCGTCGGCCGAGCCGCCTTCCTCCGGCCCCCCGCGATGGTTGGGGGGCGCACCGCCCGCGCCCGGGAGGACGCCGGGAGCATCAGCGGCAGGGCTCAATAAGAGCGTTTCATCCATCACCTGTGGGTGCTCGTGCACGTCGAGATCCTCTTCACTACAGTCGTTCGGGCACGCGGTGTTGTGAAACGCCTCTCGGGGCGTGAAGCGCTGAAGACCGAGCGACAAGAGATCCCGACCGGGACGCAGTGCGGCCAGATGGTTACCACCTCGGGTCCCGCATCGACGATCGGCCACGATCGGTGAATGCCTGACCTGCAGTCGGACACTGCCCGATTGCCGGTCCGTGCCAAGGGCGGACTGCGCCGCCGATCAGGCGGTGACCAGTCCCGGGTACTTCTGCTGGGCGATGTCCGTTGCGTGCCGGCGGTAGGCGCCGACGCCGCCGGCGTAGGGCATGAAGATTCGCGGCTTGCCGGGCACATTCGCGCCCAGGTACCAGGAATTGCCCTTGTTGTAAAGGGTGCGGGAGGCCACCTGGTTGACATGTTCCACCCACTCTTCCTGGGCGCCGATCTCGGCCTCGGTAATGCGAAGGCCGTTGTCCCGCAAGTAGTCCAGGTGGTCGCAGATCCATTCGACGTGTTGCTCGATCGACACCACGACGTTGGACAGGACCGACGGGCTGCCGGGTCCGGTGACCAGGAACAGGTTGGGGAAGCCGGCGACCGTGACTCCCAGGTAGGTCCGGGGGCCGGCCGCCCAGGCGTCGGCGAGCGGCGCACCGCCGCGTCCGCGGATGTCGACCGCCAGGATGGCGCCGGTGATCGCATCGTAGCCGGTGGCCATCACCAGGCTGTCGAATTCGTGCACGCCCGATTCGGTGCGAACCCCGGTCGGCACGATCTCGACGATCGGATCTTCGCGGAGGTTCAGCAGTTTGACGTTGCTCCGGTTGAACGTCTCGTAGTAGTCGGTGCCGATGCACATACGCTTGGCTCCGACCGGGTAGCCCCGAGGGATCAAGTTCTCGGCCACCACCGGATCGGTCACGATTTGCCGGATCTTGCTGCGCAGGAATTCGGCAAGGGTGTCGTTGGAGTCTTGGTTGCGCAGTAGATCCCCGTAGGCGCCGAGGATGTCCGGGCCGCCGACCTGCCACAGCGCCTCGTACCGGGCCAGCCGCTCGTTCTCCGGCGCCTCGATCGCCGACTCGTCGTTCAGCTTGCGCATATGACCGCCGGGAGTTTGTCTGGCCTGCTCCCGGTAGGCCGGATACCGGCCCTTGATGTCGGCGACGAACTGGGGGTCGAGGGGGGCGTTGCGGGCGGGCATCACGAAGCTGGGGGTGCGCTGCAGGACGGTCAGCTCGGCGGCCTGCTGCGCGATCAACGGGATGGCCTGGGTCCCGGAGGAGCCGGTGCCGATCACGCCGACCCGATACCCGGTGAAGTCGACGCCGTCCTTCGGCCAGGTGCCGGTGTGGTACAGGTTGCCGCGGAACGTGTCCAGCCCGGGGATCTCAGGCAGCTTGGCATTGGACAGGCATCCGGAAGCCATTACCACGAACTGGGAGTCGAACACGTCTCCGCGATCGGTCACAACCCGCCAGCGGCCGGCGATCTCGTCGAAGGCAGCGGCCACGACTCTCGTGTCGAACTGGATGTCCGGGCGCAGATTGAACCGGTCGGCGACATGGTTGAGGTAGCGGAGGATCTCGGGCTGGGTGGGGAAGCGCTCGGTCCACTCCCATTCCTGCTGCAGTCCGTCGTCGAACGAGTAGGAATAGTCCATGCTCTCCACGTCGCATCGTGCGCCTGGGTATCGGTTCCAGTACCAGGTGCCGCCGACGTCGCCGCCGGCCTCCATCACCCGGACGCGGTAGCCAGAGCTACGGAGGCGGTGCAGCAAATACAGGCCGGAGAATCCGGCGCCGACGACCAGGACGTCGAGCTCGATCGGTGAGGCGGCGTTTGCGGACGTGGTGGTCATGGCGACGGTGCCTTTCGGACGAACTGACAGGACGGTCGGGGCTTCCGCGGTAGGCGGACAGGCGGGTGGTCGCGGGCGCTCGGCTCGCTCTTCGGTCTCCGGTCGAGAATCTTCAGATCGTCACGGGCGCTTGTTCGATCGGGCGGTCTGAAGCAGGACTCGGCGTTGAGTCGAGAAGGAGCCTGCCTGCTCGCCAGGCAGGCCAGCCCGCATCCGGGCACCGGGAAAGGCGGGAATCGGATGATCGCCCCATCCAACGACCGGACCTTCTGCACGAATCTCCTCACGTGACTGCCGACCGAGCCTCGACCCCGATGTGGGACCAACGGCCAAGATAAGAATAACGATGATAATGAATTACGCAATCGGTCGGACGGTGTCGTCCGCGTCACTGTGCGAGTGATGCCGTGTTCGCAGGCCGAGGTCGACGCACCCAGGGGGCCAGCTCCCGCGCCGCGGACAGGTTGGAGGTGGCCGCGAGCATGGTGCGGCAGCGGTTGAGCTCGGCCGGCCGCCCGATCGTGCTTACTCCGACCACTACGTCGCTCCGCACATGCAGGGCAAGAAACCGTCGCTCCGCCAAGCTGCCCTCCACGACCACCAACTCGTCGGCGGGCCCGGTGGCCCCCAGGCTCTGCAGCTTGTACTCGTAGTGGTCGCTCCAGAAATAGGGTGGCGCCGATAAGGGGGCCGGCGAACCGGCGATCGCCGCGGCCACCACGACAGCCGTTTCCCCGGCATGGTCCCAGTGCTCGTACCGGCCTCCGCGCGTGGTTCCGTTGGCAGAACCGCCCGGAGTGAAGCGGGCAACGTCGCCGACCGCGTGGATGCCGTCGATGGCGGAACCCCCCCGCGCGTCGACGACGACACCGTCGTCCAGCGGAATATCCGATTGGGCCAGCCACTCCGTGTTCGGCCGCGCGCCGATCGCGACCAGCAGCAGGCCGGTACGCATCGGCGATCCATCGGACAGGGTCAAGGTCAGGCCGGACCCGTCCGGGCGCAGCCCGGCCAGCCCGGTGCCGCAGCGCAGGTCGACCCCGCGCTCGGCATGGATTTCGGACACCAGACCGGCGAGCTCCGCGTTCAGGACCGCGGAGAGCGGCGCCGGGCGAGCCTCCAGCACGGTGACCGGAACATCGAGTCGACGGGCGCTTGCGGCGACCTCCAGGCCTAGGAAGCCCGCACCGAGGACGGTGATGTGCGGCACGGAGTGGAGCGCATCACGCAAACGCTGCGCGTCATCGGCGGTGCGCAGGGTCAGCACCCCGGGCACATTCGTCACACCCGGCAGATCGCGGGCTCGGGCGCCGGTCGCAATGACCAAGTGTGTGTAGGGCTCACGGCTTCCATCCGCCAGGATGACCGTCCGCGCCGCGGTGTCGACCCCGGTGGCCGGGGTGCCGAGCCGCAGGTCGATGGACAGCTCGGCCAGTCTCTCCGGAGTCCGCAGCGGCGGAATCGGGGAGCCTGGCTCGGCCAGCAGCACGGACTTGGAAAGCGGCGGCCGATCGTACGGCGGCCGGCCCTCGGCGCCGATCAGCGTGATCGCGCCGTCGTATCCGCGGCTCCGTAGCCGCTCGGCGACTCGGAGGCCGGCCAGGCCGGCGCCGACGATGATGGTCCGTGTGGTGCTCACGATGTCGGCCTCCGTTGGCGTCGTTCGTCGGATCGTCGGCTCACCTGATGAGAGATCGGCTTGACCTCCCGACCCAAGGAGCATACCTTATATTGAGTATCATGGAATAGCGTAGTCGAGGCTTCGTCCGGCCACTCGGCGCCGCCCGGAGAGGAAGGGACACCGATGTCCGCACTCGTGACCGGAGGTCCGCCGTCGTTCGCCTCCGCGGCGGAGCGCTCGATCGGGACCTACTACCACGCGCACCTGCTCAGCGCGATCGCGGCCGGTCCGCGGTGAGCGGCGAACTTGCCGCTCGCATCGCCCGGCTCGAGGATCTCGAGGCCGCCCGAGCCGTTGCCCACCGCTACGTGAGCGTCATCGACACCGGTGAGTTCGCCGCGCTCGACACCGTCTTCACCCCCGATGCGGAGCTGGTGATCCCGTCCGGGACGATCGTCGGGCTGGCCGCGATCGCCGAGTTCTACCGAACTGCCGCGGTGCGCGACGGCGAGCGCAAGACTCACTTCGTGACCAATGTGAGCCCGCGTTGGCTCGGCCCGGGCGACGTCGAGCTCGATTCCTACTTCCAGTTCACCGGGACCGGTGCCGGCGTGTCCAGCGTCGGCTGGGGCACCTACCAGGATCGCGCCCGGGTCCGCGATGGGACCGCCCTGCTGACGAGTAAGCGGATCGAGTTGACCATGCGCACCGACTTGACCCGCGGTTGGCCCGGAGCGGGATCGAGCGAAGGGACGGATCGTTGACCGGATTGCTCGAGGGAAAGGTCGCCGTCATCACCGGCGGCGGCAGCGGTATCGGTGCCGGCACAGCGCGTCGATTCGTGGCCGAGGGCGCACGGGTCGTCATCGCGGACGTGCAGATCGACGCCGGCCAAGCCTTGGCCGATGAACTGGGCGACACCGCCATCGCGATCCGCACCGACGTGACGGTCGAGCAGGACATCTCCGATGCCGTAAACCTGGCGGTGGACCGGTTCGGCCGGTTGGACGTCATGTTCAACAACGCGGGCATCATGGGTGCCGTCGGATCGATCGCCAACACCCGGATCAGCGACGTCGACCTCACTCTCGCGGTCAACCTGCGCTCCGCCGTGATCGGCATGAAGCATGCTGCCCGGGTGATGATCTCGCAGGGAAGCGGGGTCATCCTGACCACTTCCAGCCCAGCCGCCAAGATCGGTGGCGTTGGCCCGCACGCCTATAGCGCGACCAAGGCCGGCGTCATCGGGCTGACCCAGTCGGTCGCCGCAGAACTTCGCCCGCACGGCATCCGGGTGAACGTGATCATTCCCGGGGCCGTGGTTTCGGCGATGACCGCCGACCTGGTGGCCGGCGGTGCCGACGACATCGCCGGCGCGCAGGAGGCGCTGACGCGCACCGCACTGATGGGTCGCCCCCTATGTCCCGCCGATATCGCGGCCGCGGCAGTCTATCTGGCCGGTGACGACGCGACGTTCGTGACCGGGATCGCACTGCC
The DNA here is from genome assembly GCA_964476495.1 of uncultured Actinomycetes bacterium. Taxonomy (GTDB): domain Bacteria; phylum Actinomycetota; class Actinomycetes; order Mycobacteriales; family Nakamurellaceae; genus Nakamurella. Next base: position 5,175 of record CAYZBB010000159.1, read on the forward strand.
GGTCGACGCCGGCATGATCCACGCCCCAGGCGCCTCACCGTTCGCCACCGGCCGGCACAGCGAGCCGGCCGCAATCATGCACGCGGGCGGGCGATCATGACCGCGGTTGACGGCCGGTTGGCCGGCAAGCGGGTATTGGTCACCGGTGCCGCCCAGGGAATAGGCGCCGAGATCGCGCTCGAGGTGGCCCGGCAGGGCGCCGAGTTCGTCGCCGTCGCCGATCGCAACGCCGACGGCGCCGAACAGATTGCCGCATCGATCAGCGAACTGGGGGCTGGTGCACTGGCCGTTCCCGTCGACCTGGCCGACCCGGATCAGGTGCGGGCCATGGTGGACGCCGCGCCTGCGGCCGCCGGCGGACTCGATACGTTGATCAACAACGCTGGCATCCTGGACAGCACCATCACTCCCGGGGCGACGTTCGAGGACCTGGACGTGGACGCCTGGGACGCGGTGTACGCAATCAATGTGCGCGCGGTGTGGCTGGCCATCAAATTCGCCGCACCGTACCTTCGGGCCTCCGATCGGGGGCCCGCGGTCGTCAACTCCTCCTCGGTGGCCGGACTGACCGGCTATCCCTTCGCGGCCTATCCGTCCAGCAAGGGCGCGGTCATCCAGTTGACCCGCAGCGCCGCCATCGCGCTGGCACCCGCTGTGCGGGTGAACTGCTTCTGCCCCGGCTCGATCGAGACCCCCATGAGCCGAGCCCATCTCGCCGCCGCCGAGGACCGGGCGGCCCGGGAGCGAGCGATGTTCGGCACCCACCTGATCCCACGCATGGGGCGGCCGGTCGAGGTGGCGCGGCTGGCCTGCTTCCTCGCCAGCGACGATGCGTCTTTCATCACGGGCGGCATCTATCCGGTGGACGGCGGGACCACCGCCTGGCGAGGGCTCCGCGACTGAGCTCGAATTGCAGTGCCCTGGGCCTTGACGCCGCTCAAATTCAGGCGAATGATTTGCAGCAGAATCGTGACCATGTTGCCGGATGGCAGCCCCCGACCATGCACATCGACGTGACGAGACGAAAGGGGTCGACCATGTACGACCTGCCCGGCGGAGAGGTCACCGCCGACAAGGCACAGCGGGCGGCGGAGCGGCCGAGGGGCTGTCCAACCAGTCACACCGACTACACCCGGTCGACCCCGATCTACGGCCACTATGCCGATCTGGACGCCGAGCGGGAGGCCAATCGCTTCCACTGGAACGACACCACGTCGCGCGGATTCTGGATGATCTCCCGGTACGACGACGTGCAGCAAGGTCTGCAGCGCGGCCGGGAGTTCACCACCAAGGTGACCAGCGCGCTCAACCCTGACCGGGCCATCCCGTTGCTGCCCAACGACCTCAACGGGCCGGAGCACGCCAAGCTGCGCCGGGTGATCAACCCGTTCTTTGCACCGGCGGCCGTTCGCCGACTGGAGGACCTGGCGACCCAGCGCTGCATCGAACTGATCGAGGAGGTACAGGCGATCGGCTCCTGCGACTTCGTCGCCGAGTTCGCGATTCGCTACCCTACCGACCTGTTCCTGGTCCTGCTCGGGTTACCGGTGAGTGACGGGGAGTTCTTCCTGCCCTGGGTGGAGACGGTGTTCGCCGGATTTTTCGGCGGCGACCAGCACGAGGCCAAGGCCGCCGCCGACAAGATCATGGCGTACTTCGACAAGGCCGTCACCGACCGGCGGGCCGACCCCAAGGACCCCGAGCTGGACATGGTATCCAGATTGGTGCTGGCCGAGGTCGACGAGGAACCGCTGGACCATCAGGACATCCTGACCGTCTGCATGACGCTGATGCTGGCCGGTCTCGACACCACCCGCAGCGCACTGGGTTTCATCTTCGCGCACCTGGCCAACAACGCCGCTGACCGGCAGATCCTGATCGATGACCCGTCGACGGTCCCCGCCGCGATCGAGGAGTTCATCCGGATGAACCCGCTGGTCATCCAGGTCGGCCGGCAGGTGGAGCAGGACACCGACTTCCATGGCCTGCCGATGGAGGAGGGGGAGGTGGTCTGGTTCGGTATCGGATCGGCCAACCGTGACCCCCGGAAGTATCCGGACCCGGACAAATTCGAGCTCGGCCGCCGGGGCGTCAATCAGCACTTGGGTTTCGGTGCCGGTGCACACCGGTGCCTGGGCCTGCACCTGGCCCGGGTCGAGTTGGCGATCGTGCTGCGCGAATGGCACGAGCGTATTCCGCACTATCGGATCAAGCCCGACACCGAACTGATCGAGCGCGGCGGCCAGCTGACGCTCAAGGCCCTGCCACTGGAATGGGATGTGTGATGGCCAGACTGACGATCGACGCCGACAAGTGCCAGGGCCACGGCCGCTGCTACGCGGTGGCGCCGGACCTGCTGAGCGACGACGAACAGGGCTTCGTCGCCCAGGGCGGCACCACCTTCGACGTACCGGATGACCTGCTCGGCCAGGCCGAGGAAGCCGTCGATGCCTGCCCGGAGATGGCCATCTCATGGGCTTCGCCGGCCTGATGGGCGGAATGCTCGAACACCTGCGCGTCCTTGACCTGACCGACGACCGTGGTCTGGTCGCCGGCCGACTGCTCGCCGACCTCGGCGCCGACGTGGTGCAGCTCGAGCCGTTCGGCGGCTCATCCGCCCGATGGGCCGCGCCAGTGGTCGCCGGCACGGATCGGTCGATGTTCTGGGAGACCTACGCCGCAGGCAAACGCGGAGTGTGCCTCGATCTGGACACCGAGGGCGGACGGGCCGCCGCCGAGCAACTGCTGGTCGCCGCCGACGTGTTCCTCACCTCCTTGCCGTCGGCCTGGCTCGAAGCACGCGACCTGAGCCCGGGCGCCGTCGGGGCCCGCCACCCCGGACTGGTGTACACCGTGATCAGCCCGTTCGGGTTGTCCGGTCCAAAGGCCGGATTCCATGCATCCGATCTGGTCGTCTGGGCCGCCGGCGGGCCACTGGACCCGCACCGCGAGGCGGACCGGCCGCCGCTGCGGATCAGTGTCGCGCAGGCGTTCGTTCATGCCGGTGGCGACGCCGCCGCCGGCACCTTGCTTGCGCTACGGGCCCGCCGCCGCACGGGAACCGGTCAGCTGGTGGACATCTCGGCTCAGCAGTCGCTCACAGTGGCGACCCTCGGCCGGGCCCTGGCCGACGCTGTCGGGGATGCCAACCCGGCATGGCACCAGCAGCCCAAGGCCGGTCCGCCGGCTCGCACCGACCAGAGCGGCAGTGGGGCGTCCACCCCACCAGGCAAGAAGAAGTGGACCTGCGTGGACGGCATCATCGAGTTGCATCTGGCGATGGGTCCGGCCTCCGGCGGCTTCACCAACCGGTTCGTTGAGTGGATGCACGACGAGGGCGCGTGCCCGGCCGAACTGACCGAATGGGATTGGCGGACGCTACCCGCGAGGATCGAGGCAGGCGAGATCACCGACGAGCAGCTGGCGCATGTGCGACAGTTGACTGCGGCCTTCCTGGCCGTCAAGACCAAGGAGCAGGTACTCGCCGCCGCCGTCCAGCGCCGCCTGCTGTGCGTCGGCATCTCCGATATCGCCGACCTGACCGCGAATGCCCACCTGGCCGAGCGCGGATTCTTCGTGGAGGTCGGCGAGGGCGAGCGGGCGCTCCGGATTCCGGGTCGGTGGGCGCAGGTCATCGGGGCACCTGCCCCCTCGCCGAACCGCCCGGCGCCGCGGCTCGGCGAGCACACCGACGAGGTGCTCGCTCAGTGGTGTGGCGCGCTGGTCGCCCCGGGGGTGGCCCGATGACCGCATCCGCCACCGAGTTCGGCGACGTGCTAGGCGATCTCAACGTGCTTGATCTGTCGTGGGTGGTGGCCGGGCCGCTGATCGGGCGCGCCCTGGCCGATTTCGGGGCGCGAGTGATCCGGGTGGAGTCGTCCCGGCGAGTGGAGACCGCGCGGTTGATGCCGCCCTTTGCCGGCGGGCAACCCGGCGTGGAAAACTCGGCCCTGTACGGAACCTGCAACGCCGGCAAGCTTGGCATGACCGTCGACCTGAGTCGGCCGGAGGGCCGAGAGGTGGTCCGTGACCTGGTTGGATGGGCGGACGTCGTCGTCGAGTCGTTCTCCCCCGGGTTGATGCGTCGGTGGGGCCTGGCCTACGAGACGCTGGCCGCCGACAAGCCCGGGTTGATCATGGTGAGCACGTCACTGATGGGACAGTCGGGTCCATTGTCGACGCTGGCCGGCTTCGGCAACATCGGCGCGTCGGTGAGCGGCTTCCAGAACCTGGCCGGGTGGCCGGACCTGTTGCCCCTTGGCCCGTTCGGTCCGTACACCGACTACGTCGGCCCTCGGCTGGCGCTGATCACGCTGCTGTCCGCGCTGGAGCGGCGGGACGCAACCGGTCGCGGGTGTTACATCGACATCTCCCAGGTGGAGGCGGGCGTCTTCTTCCTCTCCCCGCAGTGTGCACACCAGGAGGCTGACGGCACGGTCGCGCAACGGCAGGGCAACCGCGATGACGTCTTCGCCCCGCACGGCGTCTACCCGACCCGGGACAAGGGCCGGTACGTCGCGGTCGCAGTAACCGACGACGATCAATGGCGCCGCCTGGCGGCCGTTCTCGGCGACGAGTGGGTGGCTGATCCGTCCCTGGACGCCGCGGCCGGGCGCCGGGCACAGCAGGAGCGGTTGGATGCGGCGATCAGCGCGTTCACCGGCCAGCTCACGGCGGAGCAGGTGGAGCAACGGTTGCAGCAGGTGGGGGTGCCGGCGCACCGCTCGGCGTCGCCGGCCGACCTGATCCATGATCCGCAGCTTTTGCACCGCAACCACTTCCGTACGCTTCCGCACGCACTGCACGGGCAGACGACGGTGGAGGGGCCGCGCTACCGGTTATCGGACACCCCCGGCGACGTCCGCGCCGCGGCGCCGCTGATGGGTGAGCACAACGAGTACGTACTCCGCGAAATCCTCGGCTATCCGGCCGAACGGATTGCGGAACTGACCGAGCGAGGACTGTTGACGTGATGCGAGGGATGACATGACCACCACCGAGACGGACTGGGCCGTCGAGTGGCAGCCGGTGATCGACGCGATCGGACGAGACTTTTCCACCGGTGAGGTGGTGTGGGGCGCCGATCCGGTCGAGCGCGGGGCGATCCGACGGTTCATGGAGCCGCTGGAGTTCGCCTCCGGGCTGCACCTCGATCCCGATATTGCTGCTGCTCATGGCTTTCCGGATGTGACCATGCCGGCAACGGGGGTCATCACCTGGACCATCCCGGCCATGTGGCGGGCCGGTGAGGTGTTGTTCGATACCGCCGAGCGGGACGCGCAGCCGGTTCGCTCGCCGATCAACAACCAGGAGATGACGCTCGGGCCGAAGACCACCGGCTTCTTTGCGACCGACATCGAGATGGATTTCCTGCGGCCGGTGCTGGCCGGTGAGCGGCTCGGTCGCCGATCGCAGCGGCTGGTGGACTGCCGGCCCAAGCAGACCTCCGTCGGCCGTGGTGCCTTTTTGACCTGGGAGAGCGACGTCGTCGTGGAGAGCGGCGAGGTGATCGCCCGGATCCGGGTCGGCACGTATGCCTATATCCCCAACCCGGGGGAGCCGTTCGCAGCACAGGAGGGGAGCAAATGATGATCGCCGTTGACAGGACCGTTGAGGACGTCGAGATCGGCGAAGAGCTGCCGGAGGTGGCGCTTCCACTAACGGTGTACCGGTTGGTGATGGCCGCCGGTTCCAATCGGGACTTCAACTCGATCCATCACAACACCGAGTACGCCCGCTCCACGGGCGCGCGCGAGATGTACGCCAACACCGGGTTCCTGCTGGCCGCCTGGGAGCGTTTCGTGCGGGATTGGGCGGGGTCCGGCGCCACCCTGCTGTCCATCCGCAAGTTCCGGATGCGCTCGTTCAACTACGTCGGTGACACCATGTACGTGCGCGGGCGGGTGCTGCACCTTGACGGCGAGGTGGTCACGGTTGAGGTTCGGTGTGAGAATTCCGCGGGCGTCACCGTTGGACCCGGTCAGGTCTCGGTGCGGCTGCCCAGGCGGGCGGCGGCGTGAGAAGCAGCGCGATCGCCGGCCTCGGGATGACCGAACTCGGCAGGGTTTATGGACTCTCGGCGACCGAGTTCGCCGCCCAGGCCGTCCGGGCCGCAGTGGACGATGCCGGATTGAACATGTCCGACGTGGACGGGCTGCTGGTCAACCCGGGCATCAGCGCGGATATCGACCTGCGGCTGCAGGCCGCGTTGCACCTGCGTGACCTGCGACTGCTGTCCACCGTGCAGCAATTCGGTTCGTCGGCCGGAGCGATGGTGCAATACGCGGCGATGGCCATCGCGTTCGGCATGGCTGACGTGGTGGCCTGTGTGTTCGCCGACGTGCCGTTGAAGCAGGGCACCGGCGCCGGCGCCGCCTACGGGGGTGCAGGACGACCGTTGGAAGGCGTGTCCGCGCTGCCCACCGCGGCCGGGGTGCGATCCGCGCCCGCAATGTATGCGCTGGCCGCCCGCCGGCACATGGAGCGCTACGGCACGACCAGCGAGCAGTTGGGCGCGGTGGCCGTCGCTGCCCGACAGTGGGCCTGCATGAACCCGATCGCGCAGATGCGCGAGCCGATCACTCTTGTCGACCACCAGTCGTCGCGGCTGATCGCTGACCCGCTGCGGCTGCTCGACTGCTGCCTTGTGTCCAACGGGGCCATCGCCGTGCTGGTGACCAGCGCCGAACGGGCCCGCGACCTGAGACAGCCGGCGGTGCACGTGCGAGGCTGGGGACAGGGCCATCCGGGGCACCCCAAGGGCAGGGGTAGCGAATTCGGCCTGGTGACCGGCGCGGCTCGGTCCGGGCCGGAGGCGTTGAAGATGGCCGGCGTCGAGCTTTCCGACATCGACATCTGCCAGATCTATGACTGTTTCACCTTTACGACGCTCATCACCCTGGAGGACTACGGGTTCTGCGCCAAGGGCGAGGGTGGCGAGTTCGTCTCGTCCGGGGCGCTGGCCCCCGGCGGGAACCTGCCGACGAATACCGGTGGTGGAGAGCTCTCGTCGTACTACATGTGGGGGATGACTCCGCTGTCCGAGGCGATCATCCAGTCTCGCGGCCAAGCCGGCGACCGACAGGTTTCCGCGCATGACCTCGTGCTGGTCAGCGGTAACGGCGGGGTTCTGGACTTCCACTCGACGCTGGTTCTGGGTACCCAGGGGGTGGGACGGTGACCGAAGCGAAGCCCGCGCGGGTCTCCAAGGTCATTCGGGACGAGGCGTCCGCCGCGTTCTTCGACGCGACCGCCCGCGGGGAGCTTGTCGTCCGCCGCTCCGCCGACGGCACGTACCTGGAGCCGGCCGCGGCGGTTGGCCCGGGCGCCACGCTCGACCTGACGTGGGTACCGGCCTCCCGGGACGCCACACTGGTGACCTGGACCATTACTCCGGGCCGGGTGAAGGACGGCGTCGCCGCCCTGGACACCTGCATCGGCGTTGTCGAGTTGGCCGAGGGGCCCTGGCTGACCCTGCAGCTCCCCGACGTCCAGCTGGGCTCAAACCTACGGGCGGGGATGCCCATCCGAGTGGACTTCGCCCCCGTTGAGGGTGCCGAGGCGCTGCCGGTGGGTCGACTGTCCTGACCTGACCCGGCATCGGGTGGGATTGGGGATTCTTCCCCGACCGGCCCGCGCCGAAGATGCCGAACACGCCCCCAGGAACCCACGTTCTTGGGGGCGTGTTCGGCGTCCGGCCGTGTTCTCGGCCGGTCAACCACGTGGGTGAGTCGTCCGCGCTTCATGGCCAGCGGCGAGACCCTCACATCCGGGATCCGCCGGCCGCTGCCCTTCCCGGCCTTGCCGGGTCAGACGTAGGGGAGCACCTCGATGCGGAACATCTCGAGAGTAGCGAGCATCTCTTCCTGCGGAAGGTCGAACCACTGCATGCGCAGGATCACCGTGGTCACGCCGGCGTCGGCCAGCGCGCGCAGCCTGGTGATCGCGGTGGCGGGATCGGTGAAAAGGTAGGACTCGTCGGCAACGTCAGTGGCCGACTC
>CAYZBB010000160.1:0-12984 GCA_964476495.1 uncultured Actinomycetes bacterium
ACAACCTCCGCTTCTTCAAGGACCAGGTGTACGCGGACGCGGGGACAAAGCCCGGCTCAGACCCGCAACTCGACGCCTACTACAAGGTGATCGACCAGAACACGGCCCAGAGCGGGAAGGTGAACTGGGATGCGGTGGACGCCTACAAAAAGGCGCTCCCGGACGGCGGGAAGTACATCGACGCGCATAGCGGCTTCCTCCAGATCGACACGCCAACCACGCGGGTGTTCGAGCAGGCGAAGGACACGATCGAGAGCGCGGGCTTCTTCGAGAAGCGGGACAAGGCATGGGCGGCAATCCAGGCGCAAGTTCCCGAGGCCAAGAAGTACGCCAGCTATGACGAGTGGTACAACGCCAAGCTCGAAGCTGCCCAGAAGGAATGGGCGGGGCAGGCGACTCCCGAGTACATCGACAAAGAGGCGCGCAAGATCATCGACAAGATGGCCCCGGCGAAGGGGATGAAGGAATACGGGAACCTCTGGGAGAACGGGTGGATTCAGGCGAATCCCGGAGCCGCGTACCTGGCGTGGAAGTGGGGTTACTTCGTGCCGACCGAGGAACAGGCCAAGTGGATCAACAACGCGGTGGGAGCGCGATGAGCTATTTGCGAAGGCTCGCCATGAAAGACCGAACGGTAGCCACTCCGAGGATCAAGAGGGGGATGGGCGCGAGCCACGGCCAGAACGCCGGGGCAATCATCAGCCCCCAGAAGGCGCACATGATCAGGACGGCAATAATTCCCTTGGCTAATGCAACGCGCATGGGCGGGACTGTAGCACAGGAGGGCAAGTGTGATCGCGGCTGAACGCCAAACGTTCGTTATCCCCCACTGTCCCTACTGCGGCAAGGCCGCCTCGTGCGCTGTGCCGGCCGGCACTCCTATCCTTCTCTGCTGCCCCAAGTGCAAGGCCCGCAAGCAGTTTGTCGTCAATCGCTAGTTGCCGCTCCGCAATTCGTGCTAACCTAACGCCCGGTACACCTATCACGAGTGCTCCGCGCGGGCCGTCCCCTTACCGGGGGGCGGCTTTTTTGTTGCCTCAGACAGGGTGTGCCGGAGGGCATGGAAATGGCAGAGGACACTGCCGTCCTGGATACGGAAACCCCATCGGCTGGCGACGCGGCACCTGTAAAGGAAACCGCAGCCGAGCCAGTCAATGACGGGGAAACCGGAGAGAGTGACGCAGAAACAATCGACTACGAGGTCGACAAGGCCCGTGCGGTCGATGAAGCCGTCAATGCCGCGCGCGCTGATTGGGAATCGGCCCAGGCAACGGAACGTTACAAACGAGAGGTCAATGACGCGGCCATGTACCGGCGTGACGCGGGCGTGCAATCGCTCCGCAACTTCTCCGGATGGCTCGTGGACCAGGTGGAAAAGGGGGCATCGAAAGCCGATGTGCTCCAGGCCATCAACCCGAAAGTCGTAGCGGACATCGCCAGCGGCCTCGAGGCGATGGTCGCCACCGAACAGTGGCACCTTGCGGGGGAACACTTCGACGGGTTCGTGAAGAAGGAATACCCGGAGTGGAAACCATCGCAGGCGCTGGTGAAGTCGTTTGAAACGGCGATGGCCTCACGCGACCCTTCACGGCTGTTCCAGTCGCGATGGGAATGGATGAAGGCGGCGTTGCTTGAGACGGAAGTGCCGAAGCTGGTTGCAAAGCAACTGGACGAACAGCGCGCGAAGTCGAAATCGGCGGCGCAGGTAGCGGCGACGAAGGCGGGTGACACCGCACGGGCCAATGCGGCGGGGCCGACGAACACGAATGGTGCGGGTTCACCGCAATCCATAAGGCAACAGGCCAGGACAGTGTTTGAAAACCCTGACTCCTCTCTCGCGGAGAAGGCGAAGGCTTACGAAACGCTCTATGGCCGGAAGTTCGGGAGTTAATGCATGGCGACAGGGCCAACTACCAGTCAGTCTCTCGGTGACTCCCTCCAGTACATCGAGGACGAAGCCCGCATGGTGCGGGAATACGGCACGGTCATGACTCGTGTCGTGGATCGGCGGACGCTTCCGCTGAATTCGGGCCGGACGTGGGATGAAATCTCCATCTCGCGCCTCGACCCTTCGCAGACGATTGACGAAAACACGGACCTGGAGAACTTTCAGCAGTTCGTGGACACCTTGTTCTCGGTTGAGCCAGTAATGACGGGCATCGCCACGTTCATCACCGACAAGGCCAAGAGCATTGTTTCGACCAAGACGCTGGCCGAAACCGGTCAGGGGATGCAGAACGCCATCGAACGCCGCAAGGACCTCGACGGGCTGGTGGTGCTGGACTCGGGCACGTCGTTCGGCGGCGCGGGTTCGACGCTGACCCACGGCATCATCTCGGCGGCGCGGACGGAAAACGCGTTTGGGCTGGGCGTCGAGGGCTGGACGGGCCGTCAGATCGCAGTGCTCCATTCGCGCCAGATTAAAGACCTTCGCGACCAGGTAGTGACAGGCGTGGCGACGTATCCGACGCCGAACGGCCTCACCGAGGATGTGTACCGCCAGGGCTTTGAAGGCTCGGTGGATGGCGTCGAAATCTTCCAGGACGACCTCCTGACGATTGACGCCTCAGACGACGTGAAGGGCGGCGTGTTCGCGGCCGGTAAGGGCGGGGCCATCGTCTACGTGCAGGGGCCGGGGAAGAAAACCAAGGAGCGGTACAACCCCGCGAAGGGCGGCGGCGGCGTGGAGATTTACCAGTACGACGACTTTGGCTATGGCATCCGCCTGCCAAATTCGTTGGCTGAAATCTATAGCGATGCGGCGGCAGTCACGTCGTAAGCAGCGGGGCGTTTAACGGGCGCCCTCCAAGTTCTCAGTCTCCCGGGAGTCTGCCGGGTAGAGGAAACCTGAGAGGAGAAACAAGTGAACGGATTGGCCGGCCCCATTCGTGGTGGCTCTGACTTTCTCGGCCTGTACGACTCGGTTGTGTGGGGCACCGCGCAGCTCGTAGCCGGTGACGGCCTCGGCGGCGTGGGGTTCACGTCGGTCAACGAAGGTTCGTTCGCGTCCACCGTGGACGAACCAGGCGGCATCCTTGCCGTGACCTCGGACACTGGTGATGACGACAACGCCTTCCTGACGCTGGGCAAGTTCTGCCCGGCGGACGGCGGCGTGGTGATGGAAGCGCGGTTCAAGTACAGCAACGTGGACTGCGCGATCTTCGTCGGCTTCCAGGAAACCATCGACAAGGCCACGCCCGTTATGGGCGCGGAGTTCGCGACGGCGACGATGACCTACAACGCCGTGGGGAACGTCGTTGGTTTTAACTATGATGTGGACGGCACCACGGACGACTTCCGCGCGGTAGCCGGGGACGGCGGCGCGGCGGTGGCCGGTTCGGGGATGGGTACGCGGGCAATGGCCACGCTGACCGCCGACCGTTGGTTCACGGCGCGTGTTTCGATTGCCCCGGACGGCACGGCTGAGTGCTACCTGTCCGACTCCGGGCATGTCGATACGAACGGCATTCCACAGCTTCGGCTGATCAAGCGGTTCTCCGGGACGAACGCGGCGCTTGGCACCACCGGGCTGAACCCGGCGGACTCCGTGTTCGCCGTGCTCGCCATCGAAAACCGTTCGGCCGCGGCGCGCGTGCTCGAAGTGGACTACCTGTTCGCTGAGGGCAACCGCGACTGGCGCACGACCTAAACCGAGCGAGCGGGGGGCGAGCGGCCCCCGCTGCTCTGAAAGGAGCCAAGCGATGGCGACGAAGAAAAACCCGAATCCTGAGTCGGCCGAAGAAACCCCGAAAATCCCGGAGCTTCAGCACTCGCCGGATGGCCGCGTGCTGCGGCTCGATGCCGCTGGCGACCCGATCCTGCCGAAGGAAGCCGGTGGGCGCTGGATAGGGAACACGAGGGCCGGATGACGCTTTCCTCCCTGGCCCTGCCGGTCGAAACGAACCCATTGCACCCGGACGAACCGTGCCTCGCGCTCTGTGAGCTTGAGTTGCACCCGCCGTCCGGGAAGGCGCCGCACCGCTACCAGCTTGTCTGTGTGGTGCGAAACGACCGCAAGACGTGGGTTCGGGTCGATATGGGCCTGGCGAGCGAGTGGCCTTCGGCTGATCAGTTCCGGGTCATGGCGGACGGTGACGGAGACACCGTGGCGAGCGTCCAGGCGACCGCGGACCGCATCCGCGACGACATGTACTGGCGGAAGTTTCTCGAAGAGGAACAGGCCGCATCCACCCTGATCCCTGACCTGATCAACTGGACAGAGGAATCGTTGAAGCGCCGCAAGCGAATTTCCACGCACGGCCCCAATTTCCGAAAGGAACGGAACTGAATGCCGACCGCAGTAATGACCGCCGCTGAAGCGGACGCCCTGTTTGCCCAGCTTGAGAACGAATCGGGCGATGAGTTCGAGCGCGTGTCGCTGCCGGATGGGTTCGACGCGGGGAAAGTGCAAACCGTCTATCCGGGCAAGCTACCGGGGAATCTGGTGCGGATTTACGACACGGTCACCGGGTACTCGACGGACGTGTTGCCGTACATGCTCAAGGCCGTCATGCAAATGAAGAACAACCAGGGCGGGCTGCGGTTTTCGCGCCGGCAGATGGTGACGCCGCCTTCGGGCACGAGCTGGTGCTTCCTCCATGCGAATTTCCCGGACGCCAGCCGCGTAAGGCAGGCGGGCATTGTCGAACGGTGCTCCAAGCCGGTGCCGCTGTTGTCGGTCGTGCATGCCGAGCACCACGCCGAAGTACGGCACTCTGGCGCGTGGAAGGTCTACCAGAAGTTTCTTTCGGAAGAACGGGAAGCGGAGCACCGGGAATTCCAGCGGTTGCAGATGGAAGTCATGCGGAGGCAGTTAGCGACGATGCCGGGGACGATGCTCGTTGACGAAAACGGACCGGAGACGCCGATGCCGGGGTATTCGATGCCCGAGGGCATCGTCGTGTGCGGGGTGGGGGAGTGCGCGCGATTCTTCGACAACGAACACGCAGCGCTGATCCATCGCGGAAAAGACCACAAGGGGGCGAGCGATGTTTGAGCTAGGAGCGCCCCAGATCGCGGTCGCGCAGCCGACCTGTGACGCGACGGCGGACGCGCTCGTAGCGGCGAGGCCGCAGCGGCGGGAAGTGCTGTTCCGGAACGCGGGCGCTGTGGACTGCTACGTAGGCAATTCGGACGTGACCACGGCCACGGGGCTGCTGCTGGCTGCGGGCGAGAGCCTGACGCTGGCGGTGACGTGCGCGGTATACGGGGTGACGGCGAGCGGCACCGCGACGGTGCATGTGCTGGAAACCTACCAGTAAGGAGGGACGGCGATGAAATCAGGATTGAGCGTCTTGCCACGGACGCAGCCGCGTTTGGTGCGTGGGGCCATCACCTACGCCGCAGGGTCTACCGGGGCTATCGGGGCTACCACCCTGTTCACGGTCACCGGAGACGTGTTGGTAACGATGCTCGCCGCAAAATGCACCACTGACCTGACAAGTGCTGGCGCCCCCGGCTTGGAGATAGGCGTAGTTGGTAATACAAGCTTGTTCACAGGCAGCCTGGTAGACCCAACTGGATGGGACTCCGGCGAGTGGGCGGATGGCAACTCTGGCGTTTACCGCGCCGGGGGTGGGGAGCCTCTATTCGAATCCAGCGAAAACAACTACCCAATCTCCGCCAACATCATCCAGACCATCGCTAGCGCCACGATCACGGGCGGTGTGGTGCGCTGGTATCTCCAGTACATCCCGCTCTCTGCTGACGGGCTGGTGACGCTTCACGCGAACCTGGTGGCGTTCTGATGCCGCGCGTAACCCGCTCGCTCAAGGGTGGCTACCGCGTGGCCACGCCTACCCGTGAGGGCCGGGCGAAAGACGCTTACGCCGTGTTTGCTTCCCGCCAGAAGGTCATGAACGGCGGGCTGCGGCCTGTCGCGAGGAAACGCTGAATGCCCACCCTGGCCGCCTACGTGCAACGTGCTATCGACCTCGCGGGGGAAACCCTGATGGGGCGCTACGTGCCGCTCACGTCGTTGACCACGACCACGGCGGTTGCGTCGTCACTGGCCTTTGGCGGCAATTCGGAGCAGCGCTACGCGCAGTGGTGGATGTGGCGTCCAAACGCTTCCGCCGACGGCGACCGGATAAAGCAGGCCGATAGCTTCGCTCCGTCCACCGGCACCCTCACGCACAGCGGGGCGAACTATGGGGACACGACGGCGACCGGTGAGACGCTAATCCTGTTGCCGCCTGACCTTGACCCGTACAAGGTGCGGGTGGCCTGCAACATGGCGGTCAAGGGGATGCGTGAGTGGGACGAATCCATCATCCCCATCATCCACGGGGCGGATACCCACCTGATTGCCGACCTCGATTGGTTGAACGACGCGGCCAGCATCCGGGACGTGAAATGGACTTCCTCGCCGGTCATCTCGCGCAACCGCTATCTCCAGAAGCGGCACACCGTTGACGACGCTGGCAACCTCTGCCCGGACTTCTGGGACACGCAGGACAACGCGGCGAGCGAGTTCTTCCAGACCACAACCTACGGCGGCCAAAAATGGATGTACATGCTCGAACGCGCGAACGGAGATGATGCGTTTCTCACCCAGTCCATCCGTTCCCTGCTTTCCGGTGTCTCTGGCGACTCGCCGGCGGGCAAGACGATTACCGCCGTGCTGGTGGCCGAAGGCGGCTCGCCGGGCGAGCTTGAACTGAATTTATCGGACGGGACCACCACGGATGGCGTAGTCAACACCACGGGCAATCGAGAGACGCTCACCGCGAGCATCGAGCTCTCCGAGGATGCGATAGACATCGACCTGGGAGTAATCGCGGGGGACAGCGATGGGGGCCACAGCATCTATGAGTGCTACGCCTTCATCGGCTCGGAGCTGACGGACGCCATCCGGCGGGACACGTTTCCAAGGCTGCTCATCCCGAAGAATCAGTACCACTTCGAGCAGGGCGGGCCGCTGCGAATCCAGTATCAGGGCGCGAGATCGCCCGGTTCGTTCATCATCTGCTCGGAACGGCCCTTCCCGGGTTTCGACGCTACACGGCTGGCCTCGGGCGCGGCTGACACGGACGAACAGGACGCGCCGCTCGATGAAGTAGCGACGGGGATCGTGGCCATCACGCTTGAGCAGCGGTACGGGCCGGGCGATGCGACGGCTCGGCTGTGGCGGAAGAAGTTCGACCTGGCTTGCCGCAAGCACCTTGCCTACCCCACCGGCAATACCGGCATGCCGCTGCTCAACGGGCCGATTACCGCCCCGGCCATGCGGGTCCGGTGACGCGATGGGATTGCTCGGGGAGTGGCTGTTTAACGAACACCTGAACGGTATCCAGCTATCGCGGGATTGGCCGCTTGGCACGGCTTACGGGACGCTCGACACGCGCTATGACGACATCTGCCTGCCGCCGCTCCTGACGGCGGTTGACCTGTCGGGCAGCGACGCGGCGGGCGGTGGTTCAGCCGGCACGGCGGCGGCGGTGAGCAGCGCGGCCTTCACGGGCGGCATGCACGCCACGGAGAAGCTGATCGTTGGCCGGGGGACGAAGCTCGGGGCGGTCAGGCTCGATACGCGCGCATCTGTGTTCGACGGCACAGCGGAAGGCGCGGGCGCTCCCTACGCCGAGAACGTCACCGACCTCCTCTACACGAAGAGCGCGGGGGGGACGCACGAAGTCTCGGTGTGCTACGACAACACGGCCTACCGGGTGATTACGGCGGTCCCGAACACAGGCGGCTACACGGCCTCTGAGAACAACCAGGCGCACAAATACCGGCACATGGGTATCGCTGGCTCGGATGCCGCCGCAAGCGTTGTGGCGGGCCTTGGGCGCGGTTCGGGGACGCCTCAGAACGTGGTGGCGTCCAATACGCTCTCCGGTTCGACCACGATGGACGGTTCGGCCTGGCAGACGCGGGCCACTGTCGGTGAGGAGGTGGTGTTCACGGGGTTCGCGTTGGATGGACGGTTCTGGTGCCCGCACACGAACGGTGGGTACTACTACCTCGATAGCGACGGGTATCGGTTCCGGCCACAGCAGGAGGAGCTGGCGGTTGACCCGAACAACCGGCAGGGGTTTGGGGCGCAATCGTTCTCGTATCTTGGGCCAGCGGTGCTGTCGCCCACGATTCGTGGGCTACGGCTGATCCAGGGCGGAGCGAGCCGAAGCGTTGGCGTTGACCTGTTTCCCGGCAACAACACGCCGGTCAACGGACGGTACGGCCACGCCGGCGGGTCAGAGAAGTGGATTTACGTGCCCATCTACAACACGGTGACGGGCAACTCGTATATCTGCGCGATGCGTCCCCGGCAGCCGGGCGACCAGCACGCGCAGCCGTTCTCGTGGTACGCGCTCTACGAACTGAGCACCCTGGAATCGATGATCTGCGTCTACAGCGGGTTCAAGGGCGGGGTGACGAACCCAACGGTGTGGATAGGCCGGGGCAGCGATGTTGGCTGGTTTACCGAGCCGCTGACGCAACGTCCGTGGGATGACTCGGGGATGACCTTCGCGGCCTCGGGGTCGCTGTTGGGGACGTTGCGGGTGGCCGCGCCGGGGAAGGTGCTGTTGCCGGAGTACGTGACGCTGGAAACGGCGGGTTGCACGGCATCGAACACGGTCACGGTTGACCTCGTGCTGACGGACGCGCGGGGCGTGGAACAGACAGTGCGCTGTGGGGGGCCGATTGTCTCGAACGGGATGAAACGAGTGGAAGTCCCGCCAATGCCCAACGGGGTCGTCAGTTTCGCCGTGAAGCTGACGATGGCGGGCGCGGGAGGCAATGCGACACCGAGAGTGAGGCGCAAGAGCGTGTGCGTGTGGGGAGGGGTGCAAGATGCCTGACCTTGACGCGCAGTTTGCGCAGAGCGAATTGGAACGGCGGTTGGGAGAGGTAGAGCGGAAGCTGAACCAGCTTGACCAGGCGGGGCTTGACCGGCTGCGCGAAAGCGGGGTGCTGCCGTTTGGGAACTCGCTGGAGATGTCGCGGAACGGCATGGTCATGCGCCAGTTTCCGGGGCAGTACACCTACGAGAACCTGGTGGCGGAGTTCGGCGGAGCGCCGCCGGCGGGCAACGAGGACATGGACCTGAACGGCGATGGGAACATGGACATCCTCGACCTGTCGTTTGCGGCAACGAGGTTCCCGCCGCCGGGAAGCGGGCTGTTGTGGATAGCCAGGAACGCTTCCGAACCAACGCCACGGGCGGAGTGGGGGCCGGACACGCAGGGGTATCTCTACGGGCTGGCGACGGACGTGCCGAACGGCAACCTGACGAACGCGACGCTGATGAAGATGGGGGTGCAGACGCCAAACGAAAGCGCGTATGTGCGCGTCCATGCGAGCGAGCACCTGACAGACGAGCCGGTGGCGGACGTGGTGATCAAGGGGAGCATCCGCACGCCGCATGTGAGCATGGCGCAGATCACGAGCGACCAGAACGATTACGACGTTGGGGCGGGGACGGTTTCCGCCGTCAAGGTCAGTTCGGACGCGGCCCGGAACATCACGGGAATCGTCGCGCCACGGCCCTACACCATCTCTCTTGCGCCTGACGTGAGCTATCAGGCGTGGTTGTTCCTGATCAACGAGGGGTCGTTCAACATCACGTTGAAGGACGCTTCGGGGTCTTCGGCGGCGGCGAACCGCTTTGCGCTGGATGCGGACGTGGTGCTGAAGCCGAAGCAGGGGTGCCTGCTGTTCTATGACACGTCGGCCAACATTGGGTTCGGGTGGCGGGCGATCGCCTCGCCGTCGTCGGCGGGCGGGAGTGTGGCGACGGACGCGATCTGGGATGCCAAGGGAGACCTGGCAGTCGGCACCGGGGCAGACACAGCACAGGTTCTCAGTGTAGGTGCGGACGGGACGGTTCTTACCGCTGATTCCGCCCAGACAACCGGCATTAAGTGGGCGGCAGCGGCTGCGGGCAGCTTCTCGTACGGAAAGGCAATTACGACATCACAAGGACAAAACCTTCCATGAGGCACATAAATGGCTGCTAATACAAGTCCGATCTTCTCGCTTCAGGGGGAGGTTTCCTCCGACAATACAACCGCAATGGCTCCGACGTTCACGACAGCGGCGGCGGACTACACTGGTGCGACGGCAACACATAACAAACTGGTGTTCACTGCTGATGCAACAAATGGCTCTTATATTGCCCGGCTGAAATTCAAGGCAGTTGGGACGAACACCGCCTCGGTTGCGCGCATCTTCATTAATAATGGTTCGGCAAACACCACTGCTGCGAATAACTCGTTCTATGGCGAGGTCTCTCTTCCCGCTACTACTGCGATTGCGACAGCGGCCACCGTAGAGGTGGATTACCCTATGGGTTTTGCTTTGAATCCCGGCTTCCGCATCTATGTCGGCCTCGGGACAACCGTCGCGGCAGGGTGGGTCTGCACCGGCATCGGAGGAAATTATTGAGCCTCGATATGTATGACATCCCCACCCCCGGTGGGGACGTTGACTCGCGCTATTTTACGACCCCCGCGACGGTTACAAACCTCCAGTGGGAGACATGGCAAAAACCCCGTGGCAAGCAAATGTGCTCGATCCTGTGTATCGGCGGTGGTGGCGGCGGGGGAGGGGGCTTTGCTCGCGCTGCTGGTGCTGCTGGCGGGGGAGGAGGGGGTGGCGGGTCGTCCGCCGTGACTCGCGTCCTTGTGCCGCTCTGGGCGTTACCCGACACCTTATTTGTGCAGGTTGGCGCAGGTGGAGCAGGCGTGGCCTCTGGTGGGGGAACAGCAGGGTCTGGGGTGCTTTCGTATGTTGCCGTGGCCCCTAACACCACTGCCTCTAATGTCATTGCGGTTTCTGGAGCGGCGGCGGCAGTTGGCGGCGGGACGGGCACAGGCGCTGCTGTAGGCGCGGCGGGAACAGCAGGGACTATCGGTGTTATCGGCGCTATGCCGCTTTGCGGCCTTGGCATCATGCTTGCCATCGCAGGGCAACTTGGGACGGCTGGCGGGGCTGTCGCTGGCGGTGCCGGGGCTACACAAACGATCCCGGTCACAGGAGTCGTAACGATGGGTGGTACAGGCGGCGGTGGAACGACAGCGGCGGACTTCGCTGGTGGGCCAATCACAGCAATTGCCGGGTCGTTTCTCTCCGAACAACGCCCCGCTCAAGCGGCGGCTGGTTCAAATGGTGGCGGCTCCGCACAAAGTTGGGAACCGTTCTTTAGTTTCTCAGGCATGGGCGGTGGGTCATCCAACGCAGCGGCAGGAGGAGGGGGTGGGAATGGTGCGTATGGCTCAGGCGGCGGCGGCGGCGGTGCTGGAGTCGGGGGAAGCCGAGGTGGCAATGGGGGCAATGGAATTGTGGTGATCACATGCTGGTGAAACAATGGCTCGCGTAGTCCTCACTGTACCGAACCCCGATCTTGACGATGTGGTCACAGCCCTGGAGAAGGCGTGGAGCCGTGACGCTCCGGGCGTTGGTAATCGGGAAACTCAAGCGTAAACTTCAGGCTGATGGCATCGCCTCCAAGCTGGATACCTTCATCGGGCAATCGGTGACGATATGAAGACGATAATCCTCGCATTCGCCCTTGCAGCAGTCGGGATCTACGGGATCGCTAAGGCTGCACCACAGACCTGCCCCGGTGACGCCAATGGCGACAACGTGGTGAACATCCTCGACCTCTCCCTGACTGTCTCCAACCTCTACAAGGGCACAGCCCCGTACCAGTACGGCGACGTGGACGGGGATCAGATTGTGACGCAGGCAGACCTCGACCTCGAAGCTGCCAATTACGGGCATGTCTGTGTGCCGGTGATCATGTTGTCCGCCGAGTAGCCCGGGGGGGGGGAGTGCGTGAACACTCCCCCCCCTCCAAACACCCCGACCGTAGGAGGGCCGGAATGCGAAAGCGGACAATACAGGAACCTATGAGACTACGCTGCAGGCGTGCGTTTCTTGGCCAGGTATTTGGCCTTGCGGGTTCTTCGGCATTCCCGGCAGTCTCGGCCCCCGTTTGGCATCCGATACGTGTTTGCGACATCGTAGGGATGGCCAGCCGGGCAATGGGTTTTGGCGGCGTTCAAAGCGGCCGGGGATTCTCCACGAATCAGGTTAACCCGTGTCGTGACCGGCTCCAGATGGTCCGGGTTTACGCAGTGCCGGACGCGGCAAAGATGGTCAAGAGAAAGGCCAGATGGTATCGGCCCCTTCAGTTCTTCGTACGCAAAGCGGTGAGGGCTGATCGGGACACCATTAATCGTGAACTGCCCATAACCGCGCCGCTGGAGAAGGCTCGCAGTCCACAGCCAGCACCCTTTTTCGGACGATTCCTTATCAACCTTAGCCCAGAATCGCTCCGATGGAGTGGTCCCGTCCCATCTGTGAAATCGTCTAGTCATGCTTTCATTCTACAACGGGTGGGAGCGTAATGGCAGCGCAGCCGTTGGATGACAGTCGCTTTTCAGACCGTGAATTGATAGGGGTCTTGGCCGAGAGGGTGGGCGGGATGCGAGATACATTTGACGACTTCCGGGCGGAGACCCGCGGGAACTTCGATGCGGCGAAGGCGGCGGTGGCCGACCTCAAAGCGGAGTTGAAAACAGACACGGCGGCGATTCGCACGGAGATGACGCAGCGGTTCGCCATGCACGACACGCGGATCAAAGCCCTGGAGGACACGAAGTCCGAGAACAAGGGTGCCTACCTCTCCGTGAAATTCATCATCGCGCTGGTGGCCCTGGGGCCGGTGAGCGCGGCGATCATCTGGTTGGCCGAGAAATGAAGACGTGGATCGTTACCTGGAAGAAGAAGGGGTATGCCCTGCCGTTCCTCATTGACTTCGATGACGAGACGGCGGCGATCAAGTGTGGCGTGGCCCTGAATGAGGTGGGGGGGTACGACGTGTCGATCACCGCTTCGGAGTGGGAGCCGGACCAGGAAGCGATGAAGCGGATCAGGGAGCGGGTGTTCGCTCGGACGAAAGAGATCCCGGCGGTGTTCGCATGAACCCGTGGTGGGGGCTGTGGGCTTTCCTTTTGGGCGGTGCCGTGACTGCAA
>CAYZBB010000161.1:0-12964 GCA_964476495.1 uncultured Actinomycetes bacterium
CGGAACCGCCGCGGTAGGGCGACGATTCGGCCAGGAAATAGTAGGGCGTCGACGCGGTGGGCACCGGGACGGGCGGATCGGGAACGGGCACCGGGGGCTGCGGCACGGTGGGCAGTCCCGGAACCGGAAGCGGTCCGAGATCGGCCTGCCCATCAGGGGCGTTCGCAATCCCCTGCCCAGCAGCCGGTTTCCCGCCGGACGCACCGGGAACGGGAATCGCACCCGACGTGTCGGGTGACAGCGAGGGCACCGCCGGCACGCCGGGCACCGAGAGCCCGGCCTCCGGCGTGAACGGGGCAGCGGCCGGGGCCTGGCCGGCGGGCGCCGGGGCGGCAGTGGGTACGCCCGGCACGCCTGGAAGGCCCGGTGCCGCCGGTTCCGTGGGCGGCGAGCCCAGACCGAACGGGGAGGGGGTCAACCCGGCCGCGGTCAGCCCTGCCGACGGGGTGGTCACGTCCGGCGGACCGCCGGGCAGCCCGGCGCCGGCGACCGCCTGGTCGCTGGCCGGGATCCCGGGCAGTCCCTCGCTGGGCAACGGTGCGGCCAGTCCGGGCAATGCGGGCACCTGCTCGCCGCCGGGCAGGGGCACCTGCAGCCCGACGACCTCGAACGGCATGCCCGCCGGTTCCGGTGACGACGCCGGGGCACCGAATCCGCCACGGGGCGGCACCACCGCGGACACGTCGGGTGAACCGCCCGGTGCGGTGATCGACCCGACGGCCGCGTCAAGGCCGGGCACCGGCTGGTCGGGCCGGGGCTCGGCCAGGCTCATCCCGACCGGTGTCAGGGCCCCGGGGTCGGCGACCTGCAGACCGGTCAGGCCGGGCACGATCGGCCCGTCGGGGACGGTCATGCCCAGGCCGGCCGCACCGAGCAGCGCGGTGATCGCCTCGCTGACGTCGGGTATCGCGCGGGCCGGCGCGGGCCCGACGGCGGCCGGATCGTCGACGATCAGCCCTGGCAGGTCGGGCGCCACGACGGGCGGCACCGGCGTCGTCGCCGGGCCGGTGCCTGCCGATCCACCCGCGTCCCCGGGCACCGCGGGGATGTCCTTGGATCGGGCCGGGACGTCCACCCGCGGTGCATGATCGACGTCGCCCGGCCGGACGATCCGCGACGCCGCACCGCCGGACTCGGGCGGCGTCGCCCCGGGCAGCGCGGCGAAGAACTCCCCGGCCAATCGGTTCAGCGTCGCCTCGTCCGGCAGCCAGTCCGGGGGTGCCGGAACGGCCGCGGTCTGCGTTGCCGAGCCGACGGGCTCAGCGGTAGGTCGGTGCGTAGTCATGGAACCTGTCGACGGCCACGTCGTCGAGCACCGCCAACGCGTCCTCGGTCAATACCGCGAGCGAGCAGTACAGCGAAACCAGGTACGACGCGATGGCGCTGCGATCGATGCCCATGAATCGGACCGAGAGGCCGGGCCCCTGCTCCCCGGCCAGCCCCGGTTGGTACAGCCCGACCACGCCCTGCCGGGCCGCCCCGGTGCGGATCAACAGCACCTTGGTCTTTCCGTTCTCCAACGGCACCTTGTCGCTGGGCACGATCGGCAAGCCGCGCCAGGTCAGGAACTGGGAGCCGAACAGGCTCACCGTGGGTGGCGGCACACCGCGCCGGGTGCACTCGCGGCCGAACGCGGCCACTGCCTCCGGGTGGGTCAGGAAGAACGCCGGCTCCTTCCACACCCTGGCGATCAGGCTGTCCAGGTCGTCGGGCGTCGGCGGCCCGCTGATGGTCGTGATTCGTTGGCTCGGCGCGCAATTGGCCAACAGCCCGTAGTTCGGGCTGTTGATCAGCTCGCCCTCCTGGTGCTCCTTGATCGCCTCGATGGTCAGCCGCAACTGTTCCTTGATCTGGTCGTGCGGGCTGGAGTACAGGTCGGAGACGCGCGTGTGCACGTCAAGGATCGTGGAGACCGAGTTGAGGATGTACTCACGCGGATTCTCCTCGTAGTCGACGAACGTGGTCGGCAGCGGCGACTCGTCGTAGTTGCTGCAGACGATGTCGACCTCCTCCGGGTGCCTGACCTTGTTCACCCGGTAGATGCCCGCCTCGACGGGTACCCAGGCCAGCAGGTGTACCAGCCACCGCGGGGTGATCGTGGCCATCTGCGGGACGGTCTTGGTGACGTCGGCGAGATTTCTCGCAGCCGCATCGCCAAGTGCCTGGGAATGGGTCGCTGATGTCATGCGCGCTGCTCCTCGTCGCGATGTGCTCACGCCGCCCGGGCCGATGGCTTCGGCACCGGACCACTGGACCTTAACCGCACCGGGCGAGTCCCGAAACGGGAGGGAAAGCGGCGAGCGCGTCAGCGGCGCAGCAGCACCAGCGTGCCGGCGTTGTCGACCTGCTGGTAGCCGCTCGCCAGGAGCCGTTCCCGCCGCTGCGTGAGCCAGGAGGTGTCCGCGCCCGGCGGCCCGGAGTCCATCCGCAGCAGCACCCAGTCCGCCGCCAACGGCAGGTGGGTGGAGTCCGTCCACTCGGGCCCGGCGACCAGCACCGGGTTGCGGTCGGCGAGGTGGCCCAGGAGCCCGACGTCGGCGATCACCCGGACACCGGCAGGGATCTGCGCGATCATTCGGTCGGCGTCGTCGCAGAAGTAGCAGGGCTGACGCGCCCCCTCCAGCGTCATGGGCAGCTCGGTGGTGTGCACGTTGTAGTCGATGACCACGGCCAGCAACAGGGCGGCGGCCAGTCCCTGCGGGGCCGCCCAGAACGCCCGTGCGCGCTGCGGCGTGATGCCCAGCCGCTGTCGCCGCTGGGCGACGGCGACCACCAGCGCCATGAAGCAGATCACCATCAGCGGGCCGTCGTAGTAGTACTTCATCTCCAGGTACACCTCGCGCTCGGAGGCGAACCGGGCGACCAGCGTGGGCACCATCACCAGGATGAGCGGCGAGCGCAGGCCGAGCGCGGCGGTGACGGCCAGCGCGCCCAGTAGCATCGCGCCGTTCAGGCTGAACAGGTTGCCCAGGACGGTCGCCGCGAGCCCGAACGGCCCAGCAGACGCGGCGTTGCCGCCCAGCGCGAAGTAGGTGTAGGTGCCGGAGTAGCTGAACGACGGGATGACGACCATGGTCAGCAGGCCGAAGGCAAGCACCGACCCGATGAGCAGGCCCGCCGCCAGGGCCCACCGGCGGGCCAGCGCGAACACCAGCCCGATCCCCGCGATGAACAGTGGCGTGTCCTCCTTGACCAGCAGCATCGCCCCGCACCAGAACAGCAGGGCACCGGTGCGGTCGTCGAGCAACGCCTCCAGCGCGAGGGCCAGGAACGCCACGGTGAAGCAGGCCTCGTGGAAGTCGA
This sequence comes from uncultured Actinomycetes bacterium, assembly GCA_964476495.1. Taxonomy (GTDB): domain Bacteria; phylum Actinomycetota; class Actinomycetes; order Mycobacteriales; family Nakamurellaceae; genus Nakamurella. Next base: position 3,304 of record CAYZBB010000161.1, read on the forward strand.
AGTCCAGCACCTTGAGCACGCCCCAGGACAGGGCGAAGGCGATCCCGACGTAGTAGCCCAGGCCGCCGAGCCTGCGCACGGCCACCCTGGTCACGACGTGCACACCCACCGCCAGCAGCAGTGCCTGCGCGATCAACAGGGTCAGCACGCTGGGCCAGATCCGGTAGAACGGCGCCAGCGTCATCATGATCGGGGTGAAGTGGTCACCCAGGCTGTTGAACGGCTCCTGCGACTTGATCAGGACATTCGGTGTCCGGCCCTGCGCGTAGTTGGCGATCGCCTGCTGGAAGATGGTGATGTCGAGCGTGGTCTTGAACTGCTGGTGCCGCAGCACCGACTCGTAGGCGTAGAGCAGGAAGGCGGCAACGCTCACCGACCAGATCGCCGGCCGGCGCCGGGTCGTCATCGCCCGCGTGGGAACCGGACCGAACAGCTCGTCATGATCCGGGCGCGCACGCAGCCAGGCCAGCCGCCCGGCCGCGGGGCGCCGACCGGCCACGTCAGGGGCGGATGGCCGCGGATCGGCCGCGGGTGGCAGCACTGCGGGCTCCTCGTGTGCATCGCCGGGCCCGGCGCCGGGCGGACGGCGGATCGGGCGAACAGGACCGGGTCGACACGCAGTGTGCCGGATCGCGCGCCGATTGCGCAGTTCACCGCCGCTGTGCGGGAGCGGCCGAGCGCCGGGGCGGCGCCCCGGGACTCGGTCGGCCGTCGTTCACTCCGCTCCCTCACAACCTGAGAAAAGTGATATCATTTAGATATCCAATTCTACGGATGGAGGGCGCGCCATGATCGACACCGCACAGACCACGGTCGACCCGCAGCTCGAGCCGACGGCCAGCACGCCGGTGGGCCATTCCGGAATCCGGGTGGACATCGACGAGCACCCGGCGTGGGCGGTCAGTGGATTCCTGGCGCTGCTCGGCGCCCTGGCCATGCTCGGTGTGATGATCTGGCAGATCATCGGCATCGTCGACGCGGTGCAGGACGAGCAGTCCCTGACCATGCCGATCACGATCGCGGCCGTGGCCTTCGTCGTCATGCTGCTGCTGGCCGCACCGATGGTGGTGATCGCGCCGGGCGAGACGCGCGTCGTCCAGTTCTTCGGGCGCTACATCGGCACGGTCCGCCGAACCGGCCTGACCTGGGTGGTTCCGCTGTCCACGCACCGCCGGGTGTCCGTGCGGGTCCGCAACTTCGAGACGAACACGCTCAAGGTCAATGACGCCGACGGCAACCCGGTGGAGATCGCAGCGATCGTCGTCTGGCAGGTCGCCGATACCGCGAAGGCCGTCTTTGCCGTCGACGACTACGAGAGCTTCGTCTCCGTCCAGTCCGAGTCCGCCCTGCGGCACGTCACCACGACCCATCCCTACGACGACTCCACCGAGCACGCCACGTCGCTGCGCGGATCCACCGACGTCGTCTCCGCCGAGCTGGCACACGAGGTGGCGCAACGGGTGTCGGTTGCCGGCGTGGAGATCATCGAGGTCCGGATCAGCCATTTGGCCTACGCCGCGGAGATCGCGCAGGCGATGCTCCAGCGGCAGCAGGCCGGGGCCATCGTGGCTGCCCGAACCCGGATCGTCGACGGCGCGGTCGGCATGGTGGAGATGGCGCTCGATCGCCTGGAGCGCGAGGAGGTCGTCGTCCTGGACGACGAACGCAAGGCCGCGATGGTGTCCAACCTGCTCGTCGTCCTGTGCGGCGACCAGAAGGCCACCCCGGTCGTCAACACCGGCTCGCTCTACACCTGAGCCGGGTGACCGAACGATCGGGACGCAGACCGGAGCGGCATGCGCTGCTGCTCCGGCTGGACCCTGCCGTGTACGAGGCGCTCGCCAAGTGGGCGGCCGACGACCTGCGCAGCGTGAACGCGCAGGTCGAGGTGCTGCTCCGGCGGGCGCTCACGGAGGCCGGGCGGGCGCCGGCCAATCCGGCACCCATTCCCCGTCGCGGGCGTCCCCGGACCTCTCCGGAGGCCGGCGGCTGATCCGGGCGGCGCCCGACCCGCCGCGCCGCCCCCGCTCGGGGCGCCGCGATCATTCTCTGCGGGTGACGCGCACCCACCGGGTCATGTCGCAGGATGCCCTGGTGCCAGGTTCAGCAGGTATGGGTAAGTTCCTCCGGAACGGTCGTCTGCCCACGGTCGGTAGGAGTCTTCGATGAGCACCCTCGCATGGATCATCCTGCTGATCCTGATCATCCCGGCCCTCGGCCTGCTGGTCTGGGTGATCCTCGCCGCGTCCCTGGTCCGCGTGCCGTCGGGGAGCCTCGGCCTGGTCATGACCAGGGGCAAGGCGACCGACCGGTCCCTGCCGCCGGGTGGGCACTTCGTATTCGCGCTCCGGCGGGTGATCATCGAGGAGTACCCGTCGGTCGAACTGGCCTACCGCGCAGACGGTCTGGGCGACGACGAGCAGGTCGGGTTCAGCCGGCGCCTGGGCGATCGGCGGGTCAGCAGGGGCGCCTTCGACCGACTGGAGATGTCCGGCCCACCGCTGCGGGTCACCCTCGGTGACCGCACCGAGGCGACCGTCGTCGTCACGGTCCGATTCCAACTCCTGCCCGAGAATCTCAAGCAGGTGCACGAGCGGTACGGGCCCAACGGAGTCTTCGGCATCGTCCGCGACACCAGCGCTCGCGCGGTGCTGGGCACCCTCGCCGAGCATCACGACGGCATCGAGCAATTCTTCGGCGCTCGACGGCAAGAGTGTGAGCAACGGCTGGCACACGCGGTCCGGGACGCACTGGAGGCCGACGGGATCAAGATGACGGGCTTCGTTCTCGGCGCCGTCGAACTGGGTAGGACCGGCGAGGTCATCCAGGCAACGGTGCGCGCCCGGTACGAACTGGAGCGCGAGCGGGCCGAGGCCGAGACCCGCAGCCTGCGCGCACAGAACGACGCCGACCTGCAAAAGCAGCTCAGCGCGCCCAGCGACGACGCATGGCGGTACCGGGAAACCGACCTGTGGCGGGAGCTGGTCACGCGCACCGAGGCACTCAACGTGGCCCTGCGCGCGGGGCCGGGACCCGCGCCCGCCGCGGCGCCGGCGGAGATCGGTGCGCCTGCCGAGCCGATTGATCAGGGCGATCAGGGCGATCCGGGTGAGCAGGGGTCGCAGGCGTGAACGAGGAGAAGACGTTCCTCGATCGGCTGTTGGAGATCATCGCGGTGCTGCTGCTGGCCATCACCACCCTCGGCACCGCCTGGTGCGGTTACCAGGCGTCCCAATGGTCCGGCGTGCAGACCGACGACAACCGGATCGAGGCCGAGCACCGGTTGGAGGCCAACCGACAGTTCGGTCTCGCCGTGCAGACCCTGAGCTACGACTCCAACTTCATTGCGACCTACGCCCAGGCCGTCCAGGCCGGTAACACCGGCCTGGCCCAGTTCTACCGTCAATCACTGGCCCGGCCGGAGTTCCTGCCCACGCTGGACAAGTGGGAGGCGGAGGTAGCCGCCGGCCAGGCCCCGACGCCGCTGAGCCAGGACCAGGACTACCTCAACGGGCTACGAGGTGGATATCTCGACGCCCAAGCCCAGGCCGACGCGGCGGCGGCCGACGCCCAGATCGCCGGTCAGAACGCCCAGCAGTACGTGCTGAACACCATCGTCCTCGCGGTCGCCCTGTTCTTCGCCGGCGTCACGTCGTCGTTCCGGTACAAGCCTGCGCGGGTGATGCTGATCGTCCTGGCGCTTGGCACGCTCGCGTTCGCGGCGAGCAGAGTGGCGGATCTGCCGATCGCTTAGTCGCGGTCCCCTGCTGCCCTGCGCTGATCAGCCGAACCAAGGGCTATCCGGCGGTTGCGTCGGTCGAGATCCGCACTGCCGGCTGAAGAAGACCGGCCACGTGGATCTCGACCCAGTCGACTCCGTGCCTGCTTTGTCCGGTTCATCGAGTGTCACTTCAGCGCAGGTTCGTCGCTGAGCAGCAAACATGGGCAGCGGCTCCCGATGTCTCGGCCCCGGGGCGAGCCGCAAAGTTAGCGGCACACCGGCGGCACAGGGTCGCCGGGAAACCGAAGGAGCAGACCATGCCCCGATTCCTGGTCGAGCGCGAGATCCCCGGCGCCGCGGACCTGACCCTGGAGGATCTGGTGAAGATCGCCAAGACCTCCAACGAGACCGTGGCCTCGCTCGGCGTCCCGTACACCTGGGTGACCAGCTACGTGGCCGGCGACAAGATCTACTGCGTGCACGAGGCGGAGGACGCGGAGACCATCATGGAGCATGCGCGGCGTGCCGGCTTCCCGTGCAATCTGGTCGCGGTGATCACCCACGAGTTCGGGCCACACACGGCCGACCTGATGTCGGTCAATTGACCGCCGCCGCAGGCCTCACGACCGGGAGAGGGGGCGCGGCACCGTACGGTCCGCGCCTCATCGCCCTCGCGACCTCCCGGTCCGCCAGCGCCCAGGAGCAGCACGCCGGCGCCGCCGGATCGGGCCTGCTGCCCGCCGCCGAACCGATCTACGCTCGACCGGTGGATCTGGTCGAACGTGACCTTTCGCTCGCCACGTTGCGGGCCGCTGTGTCCGGGGCGGCGGCGGGCGAAGGCGCCGGTGTCGCCGTCTGCGGCGAACCCGGGATCGGCAAGTCCGTCCTGCTCGCCGCCGCCTGCCGGACCGGCGCCACGGTTCGCGTCCTGCGCGCGAGCTGCGACCCGCTCAGCACGCCCCGCCCGCTCGGGCCGTTTCGGGACATTGCCGACGAGGCGGGGTATGCGGCCGACGTCCGACGCGACGACCTGCTGTTGTCCGAGATCTGCGAGTCGATCTTCCGCGCGGTCCGTGCCGAGCCGACCGTCCTGGTGATCGAGGACCTGCACTGGGTGGACGCGGCGTCGGTCGATGTGCTGCGGTTCCTGGCCCGCCGGGTCTCCTCGATGCCGCTGGCGCTGCTCGTCAGCTACCGCGATCACGAGATCGACCCCGGCCATTCCGCACGCACGCTGCTCGGCGACTTCGCGCGGCTGGATGCCCTGACCACCTTGCGGCTGGAGGTTCTGTCGCTGGGCGGGGTCCGCACTCTGTTGGGTCCGACCGCGTCGGATCCGGCGAGGGTGCACGCGCTGACCGGAGGCAACCCGTTCTTCGTCACCGAGGTGGCAAAGGATCCGGACCGGCCACTGCCCGCCTCGATCCGCGACGCGGTGCTGGCTCGCACGTCCGACGTGTTGCCGGAGGACTTCGAGGTGCTGCAGCTGGTGGCCAGCGCGCCGGACCGGCTCGACGATCGGGCGCTGCCCGCGCTCGGCGTCGACCTGCCCACGCTGAGACGGCTGGACAGCACCGGGCTGCTCACCCGCCGCCGCGACGGCCTCGTGTTCCGGCACGAGCTCGCCCGCCAGGCCGTGGAGAGCACGATTCCGCCGGGTGGCGGCCCGCGCCTGCACGCTCGGCTGCTCGCCGCGCTGGAGCAGATCCAGTCGGCGGATCCGGCCGTGCTCACCCATCACGCGGTCGGGGCAAGGGATTTCAAGCGCGCCGCCCGGTACGCCCAGGAGGCAGCCCGGCAGGCGACGGCCGCCGGCTCGCACACCGAGGCCGCGGCCTTCTACCGGACGGCGCTGGAGCATCTGGAGGATGCGCCGGCCGGCGATCGCGCCAGGCTGCTGCTCAAGCTGGGCTTCGAGCAGTACATGACGAACCGCCTGCGAGCGGCCATCGCCACCGTCAGCGCGACGTTCCCGCTCTGGGACGAGGCCGGAGATCCCGGCGGATTGGCCGCCGCGCATGACGAGGTCGCGATCTTCGAGTACTACAACGCCCGTCGCCGGGACGCCGAGCAGCACGCCGAGCGCGCCACCGCGATCGCCGGCGAATCCGGGGCCGAACTCACCTACGGCGCGGCCCGCGCCACCCGCGGCTACCTGGCCTACATGCGTAACGACTTCGAGCTGGCATCGGACTGCTATGCGGACGCCGGGCGAATCGCCGAGGTCGGGCGGCACGACGCGTTGGGCATCCGCAGCCGCCTGGTCCGGGCCGCCGCCGGTCTGGCGGCGGGCGACGAGGCGGAACGCACCCGGTTGACCGGCTTCATCGAGGACGCCCGCGGCGCCAACCTCGACGAGCTCGCCTCGACCGGATATTCCAACCTGGCCAATCTGGACGTCGAGCAACGCCGGCTCCGGGATGCGCAGCACGTGCTGGAGGAATCGCTGCCGTTCAGCGCGGAGCGGGACATACCGATCTGCCAGCAGTGGCAGACCGGAGTCCGGTCCCGGCTGCATTTTGCTCGCGGCCACTGGAGCGCCGCGCTCGAGGACGCCGGGTTCGTGCTCGACGGAGAAGGCATGCCGCTGGCCACCGTGTGGCCGCTACTGGTGACCGCCCTCATCCCGCTGCGCAGAGGCGACCGGGTCCGCCCCGGCGACGGGCCGATCGATCCGCTCGATGCGGCGTGGCGTCTGGTCGGCCTGATCGACGAGCCGCTGCGCCGGTTGGCGGTGCTGTCCGCGCTGGCCGAGCACCAGTGGATGACCGGAGAGCCCGACGTCCGGGTGACCGACCTCGCCCCCGGCGAGGTGACCCGCTACCACGGAATCCCCGGAACCCTTTGGGCTGTTGGTGATCTCGCAGTCTGGTTGGCGCGGCTTGGCCTGCTGGCGGATCGTTCGATCGCGGTCGCCGAGCCGTTCCGGCTTGCCCTGGACGGCCGGCCCGACCGTGCCGCGTCCTGGTGGCGGCGCGTCGGCGATCCCTTCGCGGAGGCACTGGCATGGGTGGACTCGCCGGAGCCGGCCGACCGCGCCCGGGCGGTTGAGCTGCTCGACTCGCTGGGCGCCATCGGCACCGCCGATCGGGTGCGCATCGCGCTGCGGCAGGAAGGGGTCGGTCAGGTGCCGCCCCGGCCTCGGGTGAGCACCCGATCCAACCCCGGCGGCCTGACCAACCGCCAGCTCGACGTGGCCAAGCTGGTCGCCCGCGGGTTCACCAACGCCGAGATCGCCGCCAGGCTGTTCATCTCGCCGAAGACCGCCGACCACCACGTGTCGGCGGTACTTACCAAGCTCGGCGTGGCCAACCGGCGGGTCGTGGTGGTTCAGGCAGACGAACTCGGACTCGGCTGATCACCCGCACGGGCGCCCCACGTGCACGGCCACCACCACGTACAGGCGCCCCCTACGTGCGGCGCTCCCGCTACGCGCAGGGCTGTGGGGACTCAGCGGCGCGGCTTGTGCCAGGCGACGAGCGCGGTGCTCGGCTGCTGCCAGGGCACCACGTCTCGCCGCAGCCCGGCGATCGCGTTGGCGGCGGCGTTGGCCGCATCCATCCGAGCGGTGAGCAGATCGTCCTGGAGCTCGGCGACCTCCGCGGTCAGCTCGGATATCCGCGACCGCAGCGCGTCGACCTGGGACTCCAGCTCGATGATCCGCCTGATGCCGGCCCGGTTGACCCCATCGTCCTGGGACAGCCGCTGCACCTCGCGCAGCAGCTCGATGTCCCGCTGCGAGTAGCGCCGGCCGCCGCCTGGAGTCCGGCCGGGCGACACCAGGCCCTCGCGATCGTAGGACCGCAGCGTCTGCGCGTGCATCCCGGCCAGCTGCGCCGCCACCGAGATGACGAACAGCGGCGCGTCCATCTCGAAGCCCGCGCCCCGGCGGTCCTCCGGCCCCGACCGGTTCCCGCCCCTTGGCCCGGTCATGACGAGCTACCCGCGGTCGCGCCCTCGCGCGAACGCAGCGCCCGTGTGATGGCCTCCCTCGGATCGGCGGTCTGCGCCTTGGCAAACCCCTCGAGCGCCGCCTTCGCATCACTCGAAAGCTTCTGTGGCACCGCAACGTCCACCGTGACGATCAGGTCGCCGGTGACGTCCTTGCGGGTCACCCCGGCGCCCTTCACCCGGAACTTGCGGCCGTTGGACGTGCCGGCCGGCACCCGCAGGCTCACCGACCCGGTCAGGGTCGGCACGGTCAGCGTGGTGCCCAGGGCCAATTCGGGGAACGTCACGGGAACCGTCAGCGTGAGGTTGTCCCCGCTGCGGCCGAAAAGCTCGTGCGGCGTGACGTGCACGACCACGTACAGGTCGCCGTTCGGGCCACCGCCCGGCCCCGGCTCACCCTTGCCGGCAAGCTTGATCCGTTGGCCGTCGGCGACCCCCGCGGGAATGCGGGTGGTCAGCTTCCGGGTCTGCAGGACCGTCCGTTCGCCGTGGCAGGTGGGGCAGGGGTCGTCGATGATCGACCCGGTCCCGTGGCAGTTCGCACACGGCTCGGAGAACGCGAACGACCCCTGGTTGCGGGTGGTCAGCCCGGTGCCGTGACACACCGGGCACTCACGGGGCATGGTGCCTGGCCTGGCACCGATGCCGTGACAGGTCGGACAGGTCGCCCGCTCGGTGATGCCGAGCGGCACGGTGACCCCGTTGGCCGCGTCGGCGAAGCCGATCCGGACGTCCGTCTCCAGGTCCGCGCCCTTCTGCGGGCGTGGCCGCGGCGATCCGCCGGCGCCGCCCCGGTTGAACAGGCCGCCGAACAGATCCCCGATCCCACCCATTCCGCCGGCGCCCTGGGAGGCGTTGCGGAACAGGTCGCTCATGTCGAACCCGGCGGTGCCACCGGTCCCGGGTCCGGCGCCACCACCGAAACCGCGGAACGCGCCGGAGGCCATCAGGTTCCTGGCCTCGTCGTACTCCTTGCGCTTGGTGTCGTCGGAGAGCACGTCGTATGCCTCGGAGACCGCCTTGAAACGCTCTTCGGCCTGCTTGTTGCCCGGGTTCTTGTCGGGGTGCAGGTCCCGGGCGAGCTTGCGGTAGGCCTTCTTGATCTCGTCGCCGGACGCGGTCTTCGTCACGCCCAGTTCCTTGTAGAAGTCCTTCTCGTAGTAATCCTTGGCGCTCACCCGGAACCTCCCTCCTCGATCATCGCAATCTCTTGTGTGTCAACATGTGTCAGGCCGACGCACCCGGTCCCGTATCGGTGGTCTCGTGCTCGGGTCCGGTGACGACGACAACGGCCGGCCGGAGCAGCTTCCCGCCGAACGAGTAGCCGCTGCGGAACACCGTGGTGACCGTCGGCTCGGTGACCTCGGCAGAGGTGCCGAACTGCACCGCCTCGTGGATGGCCGGGTCGAAGTGGTCGCCGACCCTACCGGTCGGTTCAAGGCCGAGCTTGGTCACCGTGGCGATCAGCTTGTCGGCCACCGCGCCGAACGAACCGGTCAGGTCGCCGTGCGCACGCGCGCGGTCCAGGTCGTCCAGGATCGGCAACAAATCGAGCACGACGCTCGACTTCGCAGCCGCCGCAACTGTTTCCCGGTCGCGATCGACCCGGCGCCGGTAGTTGGCGTACTCCGCGGTCACCCGCTGCAGATCCGCGGTCCGCTCGGCCGCCTCCTGCTTGGCCAGATCCAGCTCGGCGGCGGTGAGGTCGATGGACAGCGGCTGGGCAGCATCGTTCGGGTTCGCCGGATCCGGCGTCCCCCGGCGGCCGGCCCCGGGGAAGGGGCCGGTCCCAGCCTGCGGGCCCGGGCCGCCGACAGCCGGTCCGCCGGCGCCGGTGGATCCGGACGCCGGCTCCCGGACGGCACCGGTGGCCGGGTCAACGCGTCGGTTGTCCCGGATCACCGGCTCCTCGCGGTGGCCGTCCTTGTCGGGTCCGGTCACTTCTTGTCGCCCTCGTCCACGATCTCGGCGTCGACGATCTCCTCCTCC
>CAYZBB010000162.1:0-12912 GCA_964476495.1 uncultured Actinomycetes bacterium
GAAGGCCCACCGAAGAACGGCTTAAGGCGCACGAGGCACGTCGACCGCGCTGTCGGCGAGCGGCGTCGTGCGCGGACCGAAGGAGGTCCACGACGGTGTGCCGGATCTGTGGGCCGGGATTCACCACGGCGAGCCACCCGAGGTGACCGTATACCGGATGGGCGATGACGACGTCCGGGGTGGCCGGGTCGTCGGCCTCCCCCGCCGGCTCTCTTGGCTCGCGGCCGAGGTGTTGCCGGAACACGTCCCGGCCCGCCGCGATATTGACCCGGAAGGCGCCCGGCCGGTCGAGTCCGGAGTCGGGCTCGTCCGGGTAGGTCTTGGTCACGATGGTGGCGAACGGCTGCCCGGGCGGGATCACACCCTCGGGCGAGTAGTAGAAGAATCGGTCACCCCAGGCGATCTCGGGTGAGCCGTTGCCGGGTCCCGGCCGCAGCGTGAGCACGCCGCCCATCGCCTCGATGATGTCGGTGATCTCGTCGATGGTCATGCCCTCAGCGTGTCACGGCGACACCCGGCGGGCCCGACAGGCCGGTCGGCTCGCCGCACGATCAAGCCCAGAACTCGTCGCTCTCCGCAGGTTTCGCCTCCACCATGGACAGCCGGGTGATCCGTCCGTCGAGCACCTCCAGCAGGTGCGCGGCGTAGTTGTGCAGGGTGCGCTCGTTGCGCCGGGCCCGCACCTCCACCATCACCAGCACCTGCTGCGACCCGACCCGTACGGGCGCCTGGGTCAGGGTCACCGAATAGTCCACCGCCGGCAGGTTCATCGCCGTCATCGCCGCGACATAGGAGTCCGCGCCGGTCATCTCGAACGGTCGACCGTCCGGTCCGGTCACCAGCGCGACCGCGTCGTCGGCCAGGCAGGCCCGTAGGCCGGCAAGGTCACCGGCGTCGAAGGCGGCCAGGAAGGTTTTCGCCACCTCGACCGGATCGGTCCCCTCACTCACGGAATCAGCACGAGCTTGCCCGAGGTCCGCCGGGATGCCAGGTCCTCCTGGGCCTTGGCCGCGTCGGCCAGCGGATACCGACCGCCGATGCGCACCTCCAGTCGCCCGTCGGCCACCCATCCGAACACGTCGGCCGCCCGGGCCAGCAACTCCTCGCGATCGTCCACGAAGTGGTACACGGTGGGCCGGGTCAGCTTGAGCGAGCCGAGTCGACGGAGCCGCTGAATGTCGAACGGCGGCACCTGGCCGCTTGCCCCGCCGAAAAGGACCATCATTCCGCGCCGCCGGATCGACTCCAAGGATCCGTCGAAGGTGGCCGCACCGACCCCGTCATAGGCCACCTCGACGCCGACCCCGCCGGCGAAGTCCCTGACCCGGGCCGGAAAGTCCTCATAGCCGACGATCACTTCGTCGGCGCCGGCCCGCCGGGACAGCGCCGCCTTCTCCGGGGTGGACACCGTGGTGACCACCCGAGCGCCCTTGATCTTGGCGATCTGGGTGAGCAGCAGCCCGACGCCCCCGGCGCCGGCATGGATCAGCACGTTGTCACCCGGCTCGATCCGGTACACGTCGGTGGCCAGGGCTTGCGCGGTCAAGCCCTGCAGGGCGATCGACGCCGCCTGCTCGTCGGACACGTCGTCGGGGACCGGGATGAACTTTCCGGCGGTATCGGCCACCGCCTGCGCATAGGAGCCGTTCACGTCCAGCCAGGCCACCCGGTCACCGACCGAGACACCGGACACACCGTCGCCGACCGCGATCACCCGGCCCGCTCCCTCCTCGCCCAGCACCCGCGGCAGCGGCAGCGGATACACGCCCTGCCGGTGATAGATGTCGATGAAATTCACCCCGGCCGCCGCGACCTGCACCGCGATCTGTCCGGGACCGGCCTCCGGGGCGTCGATCTCGGTCAATCGCAGCACCTCCGGACCGCCGTTCTCGCTGATCTGGATCGCCTGGACCAGTCCCTCACCCATGCCGGCTCAACCTCTCTCCCGGTCATCAGGACCGGATATTGTTGGTGTGTCGGTGTTCTCGCCCCTGATGGTGCGACGCAGCCTCGGCACCCGCTCGGCCAATAGGCGTTCCGCACCGTAGCCGCTCGGCCGGTAATAGTCGCGACGCACCAGCTCGTCGGGCGGGTACTGCTGGGCGACCACCGATCCCGGATGACCGTGCGGGTACACGTAGCGCTGCGCGTGGCCCAGGCGTGCCGCCCCCGGGTAGTGCCCGTCCCGCAGAGCCGGCGGCACCGAACCGGCCAGGCCCTGCCGGACGTCGGCGAGTGCGGCATCGATCGCGGTGATGACCGCATTCGACTTCGGCGCGGTCGCCAGGTGGATGGTTGCCTGCGCCAACGCGATCCGCGCCTCCGGCAAGCCGACCAGCTGCACGACCTGGGCCGCGGCGACCGCCGCCGGCAGCGCCGTCGGGTCGGCCATGCCCACGTCCTCGGACGCGTGGATCATCAGCCGGCGGGCGATGAACCGCGGATCCTCCCCCGCCTCGATCATCCGCGCCAGATAGTGCAGGGCGGCGTCGACGTCACTTCCCCGGATCGACTTGATGAACGCGCTGGTGACGTCGTAGTGCTGATCCCCGGATCGGTCGTAGCGCACCGCCGCCCGGTTCACGGCACGTTCCACCGCCGCCAGGTCGATGACGGCGGGCGTCGGGGCGTCGCCCGTGTCTGCCGCGTCGACCGCGTCCGCGCCGGCGTCGGCGAGGCCGACGGTGTCGCGCACCGACTCGGCGGAGGCCTCGAGCGCGGTCAACGCCCGCCGCGCGTCACCGCCGGCCAGCGCCAGCAGGTGGGCCTTCGCGTCGTCGGCGATGGTGAATTCGCCGGCCAGCCCCCGCTCGTCGAGCGTCGCTCGGTCGATCAGCAGGCCGATGTCGGCGTCGGTCAGCGGTTGCAGCTGCAGGATCAGCGAACGGGACAACAGTGGCGAGACGATCGAGAAGAACGGGTTCTCCGTGGTGGCCGCGACCAGCACGATGGTGCGGTCCTCGACCGCCGCGAGCAGCGAGTCCTGCTGGGTGCGGGAAAACCGATGCACCTCGTCGATGAACAGCACGGTCTGTTCGCCGGTGGTGCGCAGCCGGGAGGCGGCGTCGGCGATGACCGCGCGGACCTCCTTCACGCCCGCGGACACCGCGGAGAGCTGGGCGAAGTGCCGTCCGGTCGATCCGGCGACCAGCATGGCGAGCGTGGTCTTGCCCGTGCCTGGTGGCCCGTACAACAGCATCGACGACGGCGCACCACCCTGCACCAGCCGGCGCAGCGGCGCGCCGGGACCGAGCAGGTGCTGCTGGCCGACCACCTCGTCCAACGACCGCGGCCGCATCCGGGCGGCCAGCGGCGCGTGTGGATCGACCGGCCGATCCGGCCGCGGGTCACCGCCACCCGGCAATGCCCGGCCCGCCGAGCGCTCCTGGTGTTCGCCGCCGACGGCGAACAGGCCGGGCTCGTTCGGGCTCACGCCGCGGCCTGTCCGGGCCGTCTCGCACGCTCGGCCGCCCTGATGCGCCCGCGGCGTCTGTGTTGATGATTCGCTCGGCAAGCCTCGCTCACCCGGCCGACGCTACCGTCCCCCATCCGCCCGGCACGAACGGCCCGGCACGAACGGCCCGGGTCACACGACGGCGTTCACCTCCGCATTGACAGCGGCCGGCGCGTTCGACGCGGCGACCAGCTTGTGCACCAGCCGCATCTTGTCCAGCACGGTCGGCGGCAGCACGAACGGGTAGAGGTCCTTGTGCCCCATCGAACGGTTGATCATGTTCAACGACCACGCCAGCGGCAGCCAGAGGGCGATCATCCGGTCGAATCCGACGTCCCCCGCCAGCGGTTGGGTGGCCGCGGCCCCGGCCGGAGCGATCCCGAAAGCGGCAGCGGTGTCGATGGTGTCGCGAATGTGCAGGTAGTGCGCGAAGGTCTCGGCCCAGTCCTCGGCGGGGTGCATGGTGGCGTAGGAGGACACGTAGTCCTCCTCCCAGCCCGGCGGCGCGCCCTGCGAGTAGTGCCTGTCGAGGGCGGCCTGATAGTCCAGGTCGGGATCGCCGAAGAGCGCCTCGAACTCCTGCCGGGCGGGACCGGTCTCGGCGAGCACGAAGAAGTAATAGTGCCCGGTCTCGTGCCGGACGTGCCCCAGCAGCGTCCGATACGGCTCGTCCATCGAGATGCGCAACTGCTCCCGGTGCACGTCGTCGCCCTCGGCGAGGTCCAGCGTGATCACCCCGGAGTCGTGGCCGGTGATCACCGGCGAGTGCTGGCTGGACAGCAGGTCGAAGGTCAGCCCCCGCTCCGGGTCGGCGACCCGGTCGGTGATCGGCAGCCCCAGCTCGACCAGCTCGACGACCAGGCGCCGCTTGGCCGCCTCGGCCTCGGCGAACGCCGGCAGCGCGGGGTCGCCGTCCGCGGGCCGGGTCCGGGTCAGCGAACACGACCGGCACAGCGGATTGCCGTCCGCCGGTACCAGCCAGTTGCAGGCGGCGACGTGCAGGTTGGCGCACATCCGGCGGGCGGGCTGCTCGGTTGTCGCGCCGTCCGGGCCGACGATCGCGAAGTCGCGAACGGCCAGGTCGAAGCCCAGGCTGTGGCCGCAGTTCAGGCACACCGAGTTCTCGAAGGCCAGTTGCTGGCCACAGTGCGGGCAGGCGAAGTCGCGCATGGGTAGCTTCTCCAGGGATGTGTCCGGATGTCGCCCGCTGCGTGGCCGCAGGACGACGGCATGGCGGCAGGACCACTGTAATTGTCCCGCCGAACGTGTTCCCTCGTGCGGACGGCCCGAACCGCGGAACGTTCGATCACGGTCGCCGCCGTCATCCCTTCCGACACGCCCAAGGCCAGGCCATTTGCCACTATCCGCCCGGATCCCGGCCGCGAAACGGCGGAATGTGGCAAACGGTTGGGTCGGGGACGGACCGCGGTCGAGAACGGAACACGGTCGAGGATGCGCCGCGCCCGGGCAGCGCGAGGCCGGGAAGCGCGAGGCCGGGCGGCGCGGGCCGGGCCCTGGCATCGCAGCGTCGTCATTCCACCTGCAGCGGCGCGACGTCCACCGACACGTCCATCTCGTTCGATTCGGCGTCGGTGTAGATGACGCCGCGCAAGGGCGGTACGTCATCGTAGTCGCGACCCCAGGCGACGACGGTATACCGCTCGTCGGCGAGCTGGTCGTTCGTCGGGTCGAATCCCAGCCAGCTGCCGTCCGCGAGCCGGACGGCGGCCCAGGCGTGGCTGGCGTCCACCCCGATCATTCGCTCCTTGCCCGGCGGTGGGTCGGTGGCCAGGTACCCCGAAACGTACCGGCAGGCCAGTCCCACCGACCGCAGGCAGGCCACCGCGACATGCGCGAAGTCCTGGCAGACCCCCGCCCGCGCGTCCAGCACGTCGGTCACGGTGGACGACACCGAGGTCGAACCCGGGTGGTAGGAGAACTCGGTGAAGATGCGGTGGGTCAGGTCGCGCACCGCCTCACCGATCGGCCGGCGTTCGGCGAACGTCACCAGCGCGTACTCACGGATCTGTGCGGGCATCCGAACCAGTGGCGACGCCAGGGTGAACTCGACGGCACTCGGGTCGGTGGACCCGGACGGCCGGGCACGCTCCCACGGCAGGTCCAGCACCGACGGATCGATCGACGGCACCTGGACCTCGACCTCGGACAGCCCGGTGACCACCAGCTCGGTGTGCGAACGGGTGACATGGAAGTAGCTGTTCGGGTTGCCGAAGACGTCCACGTCCTCGGTGATGTCCGACGGTTCCGGGTCGATCGTCAGGCTGTATGCGAGGCACCGTTGCCGGCCCGCGATCTCCCGCGGTCGCAGGTACCCCCGTCCGAACGAGGTGGACACCTCGTCGGAGTACCGGTAGATCGTGCGGTGCTCGATGCGGTAGCGGCGGGTCAACCGGTCACCCCCTCCAGCGTGACGACGCCCAGCGACTGCATCGGGCTGGGATGCCAGAAGTGTTGGGCGGCGACGGCATCGGCGGTACCACGGAGCGCATCGGCCAGCCCGTCGAGCAGCGTCGACAGCTCCGCGCGCGCCCCGTTCGGATCGACGCCCACCAGCTCCTCCGGACGGACGCGGCGCAGCGTCGCGTCCACCTCCTCCAGTCTCCGCTGCGGCCGCGAGGTGCCCGACGAGTCCGGCAGCGCCCGCAGGTCGGCCCGGCCGGCGGACACCTGGTAGGCCAGGGAGCGGGGATTGCCCACGTCCAGCAACAGCAGCTCCAGCATGGTCGGGATCTGGATCCGGCCGCGGTACCGCCGACGGTAGGTCACTCCGGATTCGCTGGCGGACAGCACCGACTCGACCACCAGCGAGTCGACGGCGGAGCTGTGGGATCGGGTCAAGGTGGCCCGCAGCAGCGCCACCACCTGCTGCGCCCGCTCGATCCGCCGCCCGAGATCCAGGAAGTACCAACCGGGATCGCGGATCATGTTCTCGCTGATCAGCCCGGACAGGGCGAGCATGCTGGAGAGCACCTCGGACTGCGTCGAGGCAAGCACCATGCTCGCGTCCGGGGGTGCTTCGGCGAGCTCACCCACCGCCCGGTCGGTGGCGGCCAGCACCATCCAGGTGTCGCCGGACAGTTGGTCGCGCACCGACCTTGCCGACTCCCGCAGGCCGGCCAACGACTGGGCGACCGATCCGTCCTCCGCCGCCTCCAGCATCAGCTCCCGGATCCGGTGGCCGGGTTCCTCGTCGGCACGGAACGCCCGGGTGCCCGAAACCGCGGACACCGCGGACAGCAGCACCGGCACGCAGCCCGCGCCGAGATGCTCGGGGCGGAAACGGAAGTCGTCCACCCGCTGCCGCGTGGCGACCAGTAGCCGGATCAGGTCCTCGGTGCGCTCGGTGTACCGACCCAACCAGAACATGTCCTCCAACACCCGCGGTGACGCCGTGGACTCGACCGGTTCCGGCACGACCAGCGGGCCCTCGTAGAGCCATACCCTGCCCTCGCGCCGATCCGGCGCGTCGGACCGACCCGACCGCACCCACACGTCCTTGGCCACGCTTGTCCGGCCACGTCCGGCCGAGGTCAGCTCGCCGTCCTGAACCCGGCCGAGCGAGCCGGGCATCGCCACGTACCCGGAGCCGTGCGCGACGGTGAACAACCGCATGCTCACCTGTCCGGCGATGAGCCCCTCCGGAGTGGCCATCGGCGCCTCCGAGAACGGCGCGACCTCCTGTCCCACCCACAGCGCCGGTTCGGCGTCGACCCGCGCGCGCCAGGTGGCCACATCCGCCCGGCTCATCATGGCCGGGAACTCGGCACGGGCGCGCACCGTGGAGCGCAGCACCATCGTGTCCAGGTTGGCCAGCACGTGCCGCCGCTGGCTCTCGTCACCGCACCAGAATGTCGGCACGGAGGGGATTCTCAGACCCTCTCCGAGGACAGCACGAGCCACCCTTGGCAGGAACGGAAGCAGCCCCGGGTTCTCCAGGACTCCGCTGCCCAGGGTGTTCACCACGGTGACGGTGCCGCGCCGGCACGCCTCGGCAAGGCCGACGACGCCGAGCCGGGACTCCGGCCGTAGGTCGAGCGGGTCGGACCAGGCGGCGTCCACCCGCCGCACCACCACGTCGACCGGTTCGAACCGACCCATGGACAGCATCCACAGCCGGCCCCGGCGGATGGTCAGGTCCGCGCTCTCCACCAGCGGCACGCCGAGCAGGGAGGCCAGCATGGCCTGGTCGAACGCCGTCTCGGAATGCGTGCCGGGGGTCAGCACCACGACCCTCGGGTCCTCCGACTCGCTCGGCGCGATGGACGCGAGGGCCGACCGCATCGTGTGGAAGAACGCGGACAACCCGCGAGGTGCGGTGCGCCGGAAAAGGTCCGGCAGCACCTTGGACACCGCGCGCCGGTCGGCCATCGCGTACCCGGCCCCGGAGGGCGCCTGGGTGTGGTCGCCGAGTGCCTGGAATCCACCGTCGGTGTCGCGGCAGACGTCGAGGGCGTGGAAGAACAACTGGTGCGCGCCGGGAATGGTGATGCCGTGTGCCGGGCGCAGGTAGTCCGGATGCTGGTAGATCAACTCCGGTGGCAGCAACCCGTGCTCGATCAGCTTGCCCGGCCCGTACAGGTCGGCCAGCACCGCGTCCAGCAGGGTGGACCGTTGGATGAGCCCGGCCTGCAGGCGGTCCCAGTCGGCGTCCGCGACCACCAGCGGCAACGGGTCCAGCCGCCACCGCTCCGTCCCGGCCGGCGCCACATCCGGGTTGCCGACCAGCCCGCCGACCGGCGTGTAGGTGACTCCGTCGTCCTCGAGCAGCCGCTCGACCTGACCGGTCAGGACGGGCAGGCCCGCCTCGCCGATCGCGTCGATCTCGGCGGCCAACTCGGACCAGCCCGGTAGCAGGCCGCCGTCGGTGCCGGTCATCTCGTCGTACCGCCGGGGGTCATCCACCCCAGGGGTGAACATGCCGCTACGGGCCAGGTAGGCCTCGACAAGGGACGCCCGGGCAGGCGCTGCGCCGGCCGACGAGCCGGTTGGAGGCACGTGCCGTTGCTCATCCGGGGGGCCCGTCACGGTCACCGACAGACGGCCCTGGCCCGGCGCAGGTCGAGCATGCCGGGGGCGTTGTGGTCGACGGCGAGCAGGCCGGCGCGTTCCCGCAACTGGTTCAGATCGATCTCGCCCGGGCTGTGCCCGGCCGCGTCGAATCGGCGGGTCCGGCGGGCCTCGGCCTCCATCGCGTTCACCGGTGGATTGTCGTAGCTGCGTCCCCCCGGATGCGACACGTGGTAGGTCGCTCCGCCCAGCGAGAGTCCGCTGACCGCGTCGATCACGTCGAACACCAGCGGCGAGTCGGGCGGGATGGTCGGGTGCAGCGAGCTCGGCGGCTG
The DNA here is from genome assembly GCA_964476495.1 of uncultured Actinomycetes bacterium. GTDB lineage: Bacteria > Actinomycetota > Actinomycetes > Mycobacteriales > Nakamurellaceae > Nakamurella. The sequence continues at coordinate 8,818 of CAYZBB010000162.1, forward strand.
CCAGGCCCGGTACCGGACACCGGCCACCAGCAGGCCGGGCACCGAGGTGGGCTGCAGCGGCACCGGGTACCCGTTGCAGGTCACCCACACCTGCCCCGGCCCGGCCGCGCCGGTCAGGCTGACCTGCAGTCGTTCGACCGAGGAGTCCACGTACCGGGCGGTGCCACCGGCGGTGGCTTCCTCGCCCAGCACGTGCCAGGGTTCGATCGCCCAGCGCAGCTCCAGGCCCATGCCGCCCACCGAGACCGTGCCCAGCCGGGGGAAGCGGAACTCGAAGAACGGGTCGAGCCAACTGGTCCGGAAGTCGATGCCGTGCGCGCGCAGATCGGCTGTCACCTCGGCGATATCGGCGATCACATAGTGCGGCAACAGGAATCGGCCGTGCAGGTTGTCTCCGTGCCGGATCAGCGGCGCCCGCAGCGGCTCGTCCCAGAACCGCGACACCAGCGCTCGCACCAGAAGTGCCTGTACCAGGGCCATCTGGGCGTGCGGCGGCATCTCGAAGCCGCGCAGTTCGAGCAAGCCGAGCCGGCCACGCGCCGAGTCCGGGCTGTACAGCTTGTCGATGCAGAACTCGGCGCGGTGGGTGTTGCCGGTGATGTCGGTCAGCAGATGGCGCAGCGCGCGGTCCACCACCCACGGCGCGGCTGCGCCGGCCGGACGATCTCCCGCCCTGGCTATCGCTCTGTCGATTGCGCGATCAATCTCCGAGAACGCGATCTCCATCTCGTACAGGGTTTCCGGGCGACCCTCGTCCGCCCGCGGCGCCTGCGACGTAGGTCCGATGAACTGCCCGGAGAACAGATAGGACAGCGACGGGTGCCGCTGCCAGTGGGTGAGCAGCGACACCAGCAGGTCGGGCCGGCGCAGCAGCGGGGACTGCGCGGGTTCCGCGCCACCGACGGTGATGTGATTGCCACCGCCGGTGCCGCGGTGGCTGCCGTCCACGGCGAACGTTTCGGTGCCCAGCCGGCTCAGCCTGGCTTGCTCGTACAACGTTGTCGTCAGCGCGACCTGTTCGTCCCAGGAGGCCACCGGCTGCACGTTGACCTCGATGACGCCGGGGTCGGGGGTGACCGACAGGGTCCTCAGCCGCGGGTCGTTCGGCGGCGGGTAACCTTCCAGCACCAGCGGCGTGGCCAGGGTGGACGCGGCGTGGTCGATCGCACCGATCAGCTCGACCCAGGGGTCGAGTTCCTCGATCGGCGGCAGGAACACGTGCACGATCCCGGCGCGTGCCTCCACGACCAGCGCGGTGGTCGGCGCACCCTCCGCCGGTACGACGGAGGCGCGCGGCGCAACACGACCGGGCGCGGTGGCATCCCGCACGTCGGCGCGCGGCACGGGCAGATCCGGCCGGACGATGAGCGGATCGGGGTCGACCGGCGGTTCGGGTGGCGTCCAGGAGATCGCATCCAGCGGCAACCGCAGACCGGCCGGAGAATCTCCGGGCAGCAGCACGATCCGGCCCCGGCGCAGCCGCCAGTCGGCGCTGGCCCAGCCGCCGGCCGATTCCGGCACCGGCAACCTGTGCAGCGGCAGCACGAACGCGGTCGGCCCCGTCACGGACTCATCCAGCCTGGCCAGCAGATCCGCTCTGGCGTCCGGGGTGTCATCGACCAGATCCCGCGTGACCGGTTCCCCGGCCGGCATCCGGACCTGGGCGACCAGTCTGGCCAGCGGATCCTCGAACGCCGGGCGCACCTGGGATTGCGGCAGGCCGAAGTGGCCGGCGACGGATTCGGCGAAGGCCAGCGCGTCCGCGACGGTGGCCGCCCGGCGCCGATCCCCCGCCGCGCCGGCGCCGTCATCGGTGGATTCCTCCGCCCACGGATCGGCGAACAGCGACGGGTCCGACCACAGCGGTGCACCGTCGGCGCGCCAATGCAGCACGATCTGCCAGCGTGGCAGCGGCTCGCCCGGATACCACTTGCCCTGGCCGCGGTGCACGACCCCGCCGTGCGCGTAGATGCCACGCAGCCGCTCGGCGAGCACCCCGGCGCGTTCGCGCTTGTGCGGTCCGTCGGCGGCGGTCGTCCACTCGGCGGCGGTCAGGTCGTCGATCGACACGAACGTCGGCTCGCCGCCCATGGTCAGCCGCACGTCGGACTCGACCAGCCGCCGGTCCACCTGGCGGCCCACCTCCTGCACGGCCGCCCACTGCTCGGCGCTGTACGGCAGGGTGACCCGCGGGTCCTCGTGCACCCGGCGGACGATGTTGGAGTACTCCAGGGTGGTCTGCGCGACGCCGGTGGCACCGGTGATCGCGGCCGCCGTCGACGGGTGCGGCGTCGCCGAAAGGGGGATGTGACCCTCCCCCGCGAACAGGCCCGAGGTGGGGTCCATGCCGATCCAACCGGCGCCCGGGATGTACACCTCGGCCCAGGCGTGCAGGTCGGTGAAGTCGGCGGCCGGCCCGGACGGCCCGTCCAGCGACGGCACGTCCGAGGTCAACTGGACCAGATAGCCGGACACGAACCGGGCCGCCAGGCCCAGCTCGCGCAGCAGCGACACCAGCAGCCAGGCCGAGTCCCGGCAGGAACCGATCGCGGTGTTCAGGGTGAAGTCCGGGGTCTGCACGCCCGGCTCCATCCGCACCGAATACCCGACCGACCGCTGCACCGCGGCGTTCAGCTGGACCAGGAAGTCCACGATCCGAGTCTCGTCCGCGACGGTGAACTCCTTCAGCCACCCCCGCACCAGCGGGCCTGGTCCGCTGCCCGGGTCACCCTCGTCGACCGGCCGCAGGTACGGCTCCAGATCGGAGGCCAGCTCCGGCGGGTAGGCGAACCCGTAGTGCTCCGCGTACTCCTCGATGAAGAAGTCGAACGGATTGACCACAGCCAGGTCGGCGACCAGGCCGACGGTGATGGTCAGCTCCCGCGCCCGCTCCGGGAACACCAGGCGGGCCATGAAGTTGCCGAACGGGTCCTGCTGCCAGTTGATGAAGTGGTTGGCCGGCTCGACGGTCAGCGAGTACGACTCGATCTTCGTGCGCGAGTGCGGTGCCGGGCGCAACCGCACCACGTGCGGATGAATGGTGACCAGGCGGTCGAAGCGGTAGGACGTGCGGTGCTCGAGCGCCACCTTGATGCCCACGCTGCTCCCTTCTCCACGTCGCGGGACCGCCCCCGCCACGCCGCAGGGTCGCTACCGGCGCGGCCGACGGCCGCACCGCTGGTCGCACACTCTATTCAGACCGTGTTTCGGCGGTTATACGGCGGTCATCCGGTCGTCGCGACGGGTCCCCGGCCCGCCTTCGGGGGCACGAAGTCGACACCGGCCTCCTTGCGCTGCTCCGCCGTGATCGGCGCGGGCGCGGCCGTGAGCGGGTCGTAGCCGCCGCCGGACTTGGGGAAGGCGATGACCTCGCGCAGCGATGCCGTCCCGGACAGCAGCATGACGATCCGGTCCCAGCCGAAGGCGATGCCGCCGTGCGGGGGCGCGCCGAAGGTGAACGCCTCGAGCAGGAAGCCGAACTTGGCCTTGGCGTCCTCCGGTGCAAGGCCCATCACCGCGAAGACGCGTTCCTGCACGTCGGCGCGGTGGATACGGATCGAGCCACCGCCGATCTCGTTTCCGTTGCAGACGATGTCGTAGGCGTATGCGAGCGCCGAGCCCGGGTCGGTGTCGAAGGTGTCCAGGCATTCCGGCTTGGGCGCCGTGAACGCATGGTGCACGGCGGTCCAGGTGCTGTCCGCCCCGCCGACGGACACGTCCTCGGTCTCGTCGACCCGCTCGAACAGCGGGGCGTCGACGACCCAGACGAACGACCAGGCGTCCTCGTCGATCAGAGCGCCGCGCCGACCGATCTCCAGCCGGGTGGCGCCCAGCAGCTCCTGGCTCGACTTGCGGGCGCCGGCGGCGAAGAAGATGGCGTCACCGGGCTCGGCACCGGTCGCCTTGGCCAACCCGGCCCGCTCCTCCTCGGAAATGTTCTTGGCCACCGGGCCCGACAAGGTCGTCCCGCCTGCGCCATCGGAGGCGATCGTCACGTAGGCCAGGCCCCGCGCGCCACGCTGCCTGGCCCACTCCTGCCAGGCGTCGAACCCGCGCCGCGGAGTGCCGGCACCACCCCGTTGAACGACCGCGCCG
>CAYZBB010000163.1:0-12887 GCA_964476495.1 uncultured Actinomycetes bacterium
GGGTCGGCGGTCAGGCCGAGTACGTCCTGGTGCCCTACGCCGACTGGAACCTGCTGAAGTTCCCGGACCGGGACCAGGCGCTGGAGAAGATCCTCGACCTGACGATGCTCTCGGACATCTTCCCGACCGGCTTCCACGGGGCCTACACCGCGGGCACCAAGACCGGCTCGACGGTCTACGTCGCCGGCGCCGGGCCGGTCGGCCTGGCCGCCGCGGTCTCCGCCCAGCTGCTCGGCGCCGCGGTCGTCATAGTCGGCGACCTGAACGAGGAGCGGCTGGCCAAGGCGCGTTCGATCGGCTGCGAGACCGTCGACGTGTCCAAGGGCGATCCGAAAGACCAAATCGATCAGATCCTCGGCGTGCCCGAGGTCGATTGTGCCGTGGACGCCGTCGGTTTCGAGGCCCGCGGGCACGGCGCCGATTCCAGCCATGAGGCGCCGGCCACCGTGCTGAACGCGGTCATGGACCTCACCGCGGCCGGTGGCGCGCTCGGCATTCCCGGCCTGTACGTGACCGGTGATCCCGGTGCGGTCGACGACGCGGCCAAGATCGGGTCGCTGTCCATCCGGCTGGGCCTGGGCTGGGCCAAGTCGCTGTCGTTCACCACCGGCCAGTGCCCGGTGATGCGCTACCACCGCGGCCTGATGAACGCGATCCTGCACGACAAGGTGCACATCGGCGACGCGGTGAACGCCACCGTCATCGGCCTGGACCAGGCGCCGCAGGGCTACGCGGAGTTCGACTCGGGGGTCGCGCGCAAGTACGTCATCGATCCGCACAACACCACCGGAAAGGTGGGCCAGGACTGAATTGGCTCGTCCTGCGGTTGCGCTGATCGGTCGAAACCAAAGATGACCGCTACGCCCGAAATCTTGCGGTCGCGTCGGTCGAGATCCGCACGGCCGGCTGAAGAAGACCGGCCACGTGGATCTCGACCCAGCCGACTCCGTGCCCCGCCCGGCCGCGTCCACGTCACCAGCCGAGGAAGAAGCCCGGCCGCGTGGATCTCGCCGGCGACGCCTACGATCAGCGCAAACCGCTGGTTCGACCAGCGGACCGTGCCGATCGTGCACAGGTGCGGGCCTGGGAGGCAGCCTTCCGGGTCGACGCCAGGCCCGCCGCCAGGCCGCCGACCACGACCGAGATCCCCAGCCAGACACCGGATCCCGGGGCGATCCCGGCCAGCAGCAGCCCGCTCAGGGCGGCCGCGACCGGGGCCACCCCGGTGATCAGACCCGCACGTGCCGGCCCGAGCCGGTGGACCGCCGAGTACCAAAGGACGAAGGCCGCTGCGGTGACCGCAACCGCCAGCCAGCCGACCGCCGCCCATTGACTCCCACTCAGGGTGGTTGCCGCGCCTGTGCCCTCGGTCAGCAGGGCAAGAGCGCCGAACATCGCCGCGCCCATCCACACCGCATGCAGCGAGACGCCCCAGGCGCCGTGCCGGCCGAGCACCGGCAGCGCGAGCAGCGTGAAGCAGCACTCGCAGGCCAGCGCCACCGCCGCCCAGCCCACCCCCACGGCGTCCGCCCGACCCGTTCCCTCCACGAGCACGCAGCCAACGGTGACCACCACCGCCGCAGCGACCACCGGTCCGGCCGGCCGGTGTCGCTGCGCCAACGGACCGATCACGCCGAGGAAGACCGGCGCGCAGGCCACGGCGACCGCGATCACCGCCGGCTCTGCGTGCGCAACCCCGCGCACCACCGCGATGTTGAAGAGCACCAGGCCGCTGGCCGCCACGCCGGCCAGCCACCACCACTCGCGTCCCCGTGGACGCACCGGCCGGACTCCGGTGGCACGGCACAGGACCAGCAGCAGCACCGCGGCCAGCCCGTAACGCGCGGCCTGCGCGGTGAACAGCGGCGCGTCGACCAGTTCGTGCGACACCGCGACGCTGCTGCCGACCAGCGTCATGCCGGCCACTCCGGCCACGACCGCGCCGGCCATCGGCGTCGCTTCAACCCTCGTCATATGCCCACCATGGCCGGATAATGGTCCGATGAACAGATCCAATGAGGATCTCACCAACAGGTCCAAAAACGTGCGGAGCGGTCGCGGATCGGACTTCCTCGCCTTGCGGATCGATCAGGCGCCGGCCGGCGGGATGTCGGGTTGGCTGGCCGACCGGATCCGTTCGGCCGTGCGGGACCGCCGGCTGAACCCCGGTGACCGCCTGCCCGCCAGCCGCACGCTGGCCACCGATCTTGGGGTTTCCCGTGGGGTGATCACCGAGGCGTATCGCCGGCTGCTGGACGACGGGGTGGTGGTCGCCGGTGGACGGGGAGGCACCGTGGTGGCACCCGACGCAGCGGATCCCGCATCGCCGGCGGTCCCCTCGACGGACCGGCAAGCGCCGACGGACCGGCAAGCGCCGATGGACCGGCCGGCACCGACGAGCCAGGTCCCGGCCCGGTGGGCGATCTTCGACGACCGACCGACCGGCGACGTGTTCACCGCCCTGCGGTCGCATCCCGCGGAGTACGACCTGTCGCCCGGCCTGCCCGATCTGGCCGCGTTCCCCCGGACGGCCTGGCTCCGCGCCGAACGGGCCGTGCTCGCCGGTCTCACCCCGGAGGCGTTCGGCTACGGCGATCCGGCGGGGACCCCGCGGTTCCGTCGGGCGGTGGCCGGCTGGCTGGCCAGGTTCCGCGGCATCAGGGTCGACCCGGATGAGATCGTGGTGGTCTCCGGAGTCGCACAGGCGCTGGCGTTGCTGTGCCGGGTCCTGCGCGGGCATGGCATCGATGCCGTCGCGGTGGAGGACCCAGGATCGCTGGGTGCACGGCAGCAACTGCAACAGTGGGGGATGACGACGGTCGGCGTCCCGGTCGACGATTCCGGCGTGCGCGTCGACCTGCTGGCGACGACTGGGGTCCCGGCGGTCCTGCTCTCGCCCGCCCACCAGTTCCCGATGGGCGTCGTGCTGGACGGGGCGCGCCGCCGCGAGCTGTTGGCCTGGGCCGCCGCCGGCGGGCTCGTCATCGAGGACGATTACGACGCCGAGCACCGCTACGACCGACCCCCGGTCACCGCGCTGCAGGCGGGACGGCCGGACCGGGTGTGCTACGCCGGGAGCGTCTCCAAGATCTTGGCTCCGGCCCTGCGGGTCGGCTGGTTGGTCCCGCCGCCTTGGCTGCGGGCGGAGGTGGTCGCCGCGAAGCGCGAGGCCGACCTGGGCAACCCGGCTCTGACGCAGCTGGTGCTGGCCGAGTTGATGGAATCGGGACAGCTCGAACGGCACCTGCGGACGATCCGGCGACGCCATCGACAGCGACGGGACGCCATGATCGCCGCCCTGGCTCGGCACCTGCCGGCCGCGACCGTGCACGGCGCGGCGGCCGGACTGCACCTGACCGTCACATTCGGCAACCCCGCAGGCGTCGACGATCGGACGCTAGCCGCCGCGGCGCTGGCCGCGGGGGTCAAGGTCCAGCCGCTGTCCTGGCACCGGATCGAACCCGGCCGGGCCGGCCTCGTCCTCGGATACGCAGCCAGTCCGGCCGGTCGGATCGACGCGGGCATCGCCGCTCTCGGCGCCGCGCTGCGGCGGGTCCGGGGCGCGACGAGCCACCAGTTCGGGTGATGTGTGGACAGAATCCACGGAGTTGTCCACATTGAAGGACCGATCCGTGTACGGACCAATTCCGGTGATAGCTTCGGTGCGTCGATCCACCCACGAAAGGTGCGGCCGAGCGGCATGTCGTCCCGGTCATCCGCACTTGAAAGTGCAAGTGGGCGGCGGCGATTCGTCGAGATGTATCGACGCAACGTGTCCAGGAAAGCCATTCGCGCTTTCACCCGGAGAATTCGGGAGCCTCGACCGTGACCTCAGCGGTATTCCGACGGCCGCCGCGACGCTCCCCGCCACCCCTCACGGCCGGCGAGGCCGACCTGCGGCCGCCACCGATCCTGCCGCCCCGGCAAAACGGTGGGATGGCGGCGGTGCTGGTGCTGCTGCCGGCGTTGGCTGGCGTCGGCGCCATGGCACTGATCTTCGCCGCCGGCGGTTCGGGCATGCACCTGGCCGCCGGCGTGCTGTTCGGGGTGTCGATGGTGGCTGTCGCCGCCGGTCAGCTGGTCCGTGTCGGCGGTGACCGGTCCCGCCGGATCACCGGCGCGCGTCGCGACTACCTGCGCCACCTCGGCCTGATCCGCGCCCGGGCCCGATCGGCCGCGGCGGACCAGCGGAAGGCACTCACCTGGCTGCACCCCTGCCCCGAGGCGCTGCCCTCGCTGGTGCGCACGAGCCGGCTGTGGGAACGGCGCCCCACCGACGCCGACTTCGGCACGCTCCGGTTCGGGGTCGGCGACCAGCAACTGTCGCTGACCCTGCGCGCCCCGGAGGCGGCAACCACCGACGACGTGGATGTCGTGGCCGCGGTCGCCCTCGACCGGCTGCTGCAGGCTCACCGGACGGTGCCTGCCCTGCCCGTCACGCTCGACCTGCGGTCGTTCGGCGTCGTCCGGTTGGAGGGGAGCCCGGCCGCGTGCCGGCAGATGGCGGCCGCGATGATGTTGCAGGCGATCACCTGGCACGCACCCGGTGACCTGCGGATCGGCGTGTGCGTCCCGGCCGCGGGCGACCCCGGGCGATTGCGCATCTGGGACTGGCTCAAGTGGGCGCCGCACCTGGCCCACCCGTCCCCGGCACCGGCCGACCCACCGAGCCTCGCCGTCGCCGACGACCTGCCAGCGCTGGAGACCGTTCTGGCCGACGAGCTCGCGGGAAGGCCTTGGGCGGAACCGGGTTCCGATCCGCTCACGAGCCGCAGCCATGTCCTTGTCCTCGTCGATGACGACGGGTCGGTCGCCGCCCGGCCCGGCGGCCAGTTGGACGGTCAGCAGGTCCCCCTCGGGGTGACCGTGCTGCGGATCGCGGCGGACGACCGGGCCGCCGCGTCCGCGAACTCCCCGACCGCCGTCGCGCAGGCCGAGCCGCCGCCCGGCCGGAGCCTGCGCCTGCGGGTGACCGACACCGACGTCGTGGCGGTCGCTGTCGACCGGTTCGGGCAGGAGCTGACGGAGCACGTCGGCACGCCCGACCGGGTGACTCCGGCCGTCGCCGCGGCGACCTGCCGGGCCGTCGCGGACCTGGGCCTGCCGGTTGACCGCGCCGTCGTGCCGCCCACCGAGTCGTCAGCCGGGCTGACCGACCTGCTGGGTGTCGCGAACGTGCGCACCCTGGATCCGGCCGTCTGCTGGCGTCCCCGCCCATCCGCTGACCGACTTCGGGTGGCCATCGGCGTCGGCGGGAACGGGCAACCGGTCGAACTCGACCTGAAGGAGGCCGCCGAGGGCGGGATGGGCCCACACGGGCTGGTGGTGGGCGCAACCGGATCCGGCAAGTCCGAGCTGTTGCGGACGCTGGTGCTCGGGCTGGCCATCACCCACCCCCCGGATGTGCTCGACTTCGTGCTCGTCGACTTCAAGGGTGGCGCGACCTTCGCCCACCTGGACGCTCTCCCGCACACCTCGGCGATGATCACCAACCTCACCGACCACCTGGACCTGGTCGACCGGATGAAGGACGCGCTGTCCGGTGAACTCGCCCGGCGGATGGAACTGCTGCGGGCGTGCGGGGACTACGCCTCCCTGCGTGACTACGACCGTGCGCGGTCATCCCGGCCCGACCTGCCCGTCATGCCGTCGCTGCTGGTCGTCGTCGACGAGTTCAGCGAGCTGCTCACCGCGCGACCCGAGTTCCTTGATGTCTTCGTGACCATCGGCCGGGTCGGCCGGTCGCTCGGCGTACACCTGCTGCTGGCCACGCAGCACCTCGAGGAGGGCCGCCTGCGCGGCCTGGACACCCACCTGTCCTACCGGATCGGCCTGAAGACGTTCTCGGCGGCGGAATCCCGGGCGGTGCTCGGCGCCGACGACGCGTTCCTGCTGCCCACCGCTCCTGGCAACGGCTACCTCAAGTTCGACACCACCGGCCTGGTCCGGTTCAAGACGGCATACGTCTCCGGGCCGGTCCCGGAGCGACGTTCGAAGGGCACGGCCCTCCATTGGCCGGCGCCCAGGGTGTTCCGCCTGGCGTCCTCAGGCGACCTCTCCCGGAGCCGCGCCGCGGCCGCCGAACCCCAGGGTGCGGGCACATCGGTGGTGGATCCGCAGTCCGGCGGACAGATCGACCGGGGCGAGCCGCCCGCCGGGCTCAGCCTGCTGCAGGTAGCAGTGTCGCGCCTGACCGGGGCGGGTGTGCCCGCCCGCGAGGTCTGGCTGCCGCCGCTGCAGGATCCACCGTCCCTTGACCTGCTGCTACCCACCTCGCCGCGACCGGCCGGCGCAGCCTTCGGCCGGGTCCAGCTGGGATGGGTGGACCGGCCGTTCGAGCAGGCCCGGGGCATCCTTGAGCTCGACCTGTCCGGCGCGGCCGGACATGTCGCGATCGTCGGCGCCCCGCAGAGCGGCAAGTCCACCGCCCTGCGGTCCCTGATCTGTTCGCTGGCCCTGACCCATGGCCCGGCCGAACTGTCGGTGTACTGCATGGACCTCGGTGGTGGGTCGCTGGCCGCGCTGGCCGACCTTCCGCAGGTCGGTGCCGTCTGCGGGCGGCTGCAGCCCGACCTCGTCCGCCGCACCGTGGCGACCGTGGAGCGGGTGCTCGCCGATCGGGAGGCCGCGTTCGCCGCCGCGGGGGTGCCGTCCGTCGCGGACTGGCGGGCACGCCGGGCCGCCGACCACAGGACCGTTGACCCGGACGGTCGGACGACCGGCGCCGCGGACGAATTCGGCGACCTGCTGCTGGTCATCGACGGCTGGGGTGCGCTGCGGGAGGCGTTCGAACCGCTCGAGGCACGACTGCAGTCGATCGCGGCCCGCGGCCTGAACTACGGGGTTCACCTGGTGCTGACGGCAGCCAGGTGGCCCGAGATCCGACCTGCGCTCAAGGACCTGATCGGGTCCCGGATCGAGCTGCGCCTCGGCGACCCGCTCGATTCCGACGTGAACTCCCGCATTGCCGCCACCGTCCCGTCGAGCCGGCCCGGACGCGGGCTGACCGCGGACGGCCTGCACCTGCTCACCGCCGTGCCGCGGGTGGACGGCCAGACCGGCGCGCGGGATCTGCCGGCGGCCACCGCACGGCTGGTCGAGGTCGTCCGCGGCCGATGGCCCGGCAGAACCGCCCCGCCGGTGCGGATGCTGCCGGACGTCGTCCGGCCGGCGGACCTACCGGTCACGACCGGCGGGTCCGGCGGGTCCGGCGGGTCCGGCGTGGTGATCGGCCTCGACGAGGACCTACGCCCGGTGATCTGGGATCCGGTGACCGACCGGCATCTGATGATCTTCGGCGAGGAGCAATCCGGCCGCTCGACCCTGCTGCGCCGGCTCGTGCTGCGGATCGCCGCGCGACACGGCCCGGACCAGGCCGGGTTCATCGTGTTCGACCCGGATCGGCACCTGACCGACCTGCCCTTCCATACGGACCAGCTCATCGGGTCGGCGGTCACCGGGCGCGAGGCCGCTCGGATCGTGGCGGCCAACGTCGAGCGGCTGGCGGCCCGGCTGCCCCCACCGGGGATGCCAGCGTCCGAACTTGCCGGGCGCGCCTGGTGGGTCTCGCCCGCGGACGTCTACCTGGTGGTCGACAACTACGAACGGCTGGTGGGTGCGGCGCCGCTCGCCCCCCTCGTTCCGCTGCTCGAACACGCCGGGGAGATCGGGTTGCACGTGCTGGTCTCCCGCCGGGCCAGGGGGGCGGCCCGCGCCGTGTACGACGGCGTCTACGCAACACTGAAGGACGTGGGAACGCCGGCCGTGCTGCTGTCCGGGCCCGAGTCCGAGGGCACCGTGATCGGCCACACCCGGATGGCGCAGTATCCGCCCGGACGCGGCGTGTGGGTGCCGCGAAGAGGCCCGGAGGTGCTCGTCCAGACCGTGCTCGACGAGTCATCCGCGTCCGGCCGGGAGCGGTGGCGCCGGTGATCCGTTCGCATCCACCGGGTCCGCCGACGCCAGCCGACCCGACGCCATCCGATCCGACGCCAGCCGACCCATCGCGGGAGCCGGCGCCCCGGACGGACGATTCCGACGACGGCCCGGGCCCTGCGCAGGGCGGAGAACCTCGGCGCCCTCTGCTGATGGACCCGGCCGGGGCCCGGCCGGCCGGCTTCGCGCCACCGTCGGCACTCGCCGGAACCACAACCGGCGCGGCTCGATCCGAGCCGACCGGCGCGGGTCCGTCCGAGTCCATCGGCGGTCGCCACCGCGACGACCAACCTGCCCCAGGACCGCCCGGCGGCCCGGGGGGCGCGGACCCCGGGGCGGATCCGGCGTCGCGGCCGGTCGGCAGCCCGTGGGCACCACGGTCGCGCTCCGGCCCGTCCCGGCGGCCGCGACCAAGTACACCGTCGGTCCTGGCCGGGCCGACTCCGATCGGGCCGTCCCGCGAACCCGGATCCGTCGTGCCGCCCGCGACGCCGGCCGAATCGTCGTTCGGGCCGGTCAGCCGGATCGTCGCGGTCAGTATCCGGACGCCATCGTCCCGAGTGGATCTCGCGTTGCCGGACCGCAGCACCGTCGCGGAAGTGCTGGAGACGGTGCTCGACGTGGCCCCACGCTCGCTGCGGGAACAGGCGCTGGCACACGGCGGCTGGATCCTGCGAACCGCGGCCGGGCGTCCGCTGCCCGGCTCGACCACACTGCTCGAGGAGGGCATCGGCAGCGGCACGACCCTGTTCCTCGCCGGGGCGGACGCCACCGAACCCGCGGTCGTCTACGACGACGTCGCGGACGCGGTCGCCGACGCGGTGCGGGCGGACGCATCGACCTGGTCGGCGACGGCCGGTCGCCGCTTCGCGCTCGGCGCCTCCGGCGCCTTCACCGGCGTGGCGATCGTCGCGATCCTGGCCCTCGGCCCACCGTGGACCGCACCGGCCCTGCTGCTGGCGGCGATGGCGGTCGGACTGCAGGCCATTGCCGCCGTCGTCGCCCGGCGCATCGGAGATGCCGGCCTCGCGCTCACCCTCGGGCTGCTGTCGATCGTGGCCGGCACCCCGGCCGCGGCGGTCGCCGGCGCCGGCTCGCTGCCGTTGGGTGCGCTCGGCCCCACCCAGGGCCTGCTCGCGGCGGTGACGGCGGGCGTGCTCGCCGGGACCGCGGCGCTGGCGATCGGCGCTCGACGGGTCGCGCTGGGTGCGATCGTCGCCGCGGCGGGTCTGCTCGCGGTCGCGCTCATCTGCGGCGCGGCGTTCGACCTGGCCCGGATCGGCACGGCCGCCCTGGTCTGCGGTCTTGCCGTGTGCGTGATGCCCGTCCTGCCGACCCTGGCACTGCGTCTCGCCTCGTTCGAGCCCGACCCGCTGCCGACCGCGGCCGACCCCGGTGCCCGGCACATCGTCGACGCGGCAGCCGTAAGGGACCGGACATCGCGCGCCGTCGACATGCTCACCGCGTTCGTCCATGGCCTGTCCTGGCCCACCCTCGCCGCCGGTGTGGCGCTGGCCATCGCCGGGCACCCCGCCGGGCAGGCGCTGGCGGCGGTGGTCGGCCTCGCCCTGCTGCTGCGAGCCAGGCTGTTCCGGACCGTCGGCCAGCGGCTACCGCTTCTTGTGGCCGGACTGGGCTGCCTGCTCGCGGTGCCGGTCGGCGTGCTGCTGACGTCCACCTCACCGGCGACGGTGGCCGCGGTTGCCGGTCCGGCGCTGCTGGGCGCGGCGATGGCGGCCGTGATCGCCGGACGACGTACCCGCCGGCCGCCGGCGCTGGCCAGGGCGGCCGAGATCGCGGACGTCGCCCTGACCATCGCAGTCGTGCCGCTGGTGGCCGCGGTGTTGGGCGCATTCGCCTTCGTGCGAGGGCTGGGCGGGTGAGCACGAACGACCCGACGACGACTCCGGCGGTGACGCGTCAGATGACCGCGGACACCAGGGACGAGGTCGCCGCACAGCGATTCCGCAACCGACGCATGCAGGCTGCCCTGCTCGAGGCAGACCCCGACTCGCCGGCGCGCCCGCTGAGCCGGCTGGCCGCGGGCGTCTACGGCGGCATCCTGGTCACGGTCATTCTGCTGGCCGTCACCGGCCTGTACGGGGTGCTCCGACCCGGCGGATCGACGGCGTGGCAGGAACCCGGCGCGCTCATCGTGGACGGCGACACCGGCGCGCGCTACATCTACCTTGACGGCGTCGTCCACCCGGTGCTGAACCTCGCCTCGGCCCGCCTGCTGTTGGGAGCGGACATGCACGTGGTGACGGTGTCGTCGGCCTCGCTCGACGAACCGGCCCGCGGGCCGATGCTGGGCATTCCGATGGCCCCCGACTCGCTGCCCGCTGCCGCCGACCTGGCCGGTGCGGACTGGTCGGTGTGCGCGGTCGGCCGCGCGGCCGACGGAGAACCGTTACGGACCCAGATCCGACCCGGCGTCGCCGCCGGAGGAACCCCGGTCGACGGAAGCACCGGGTACCTCGTGCGCACCGGGGCCGGGCGTACCCACCTGATCTGGTCCGGGCATGCCCACGAGGTTCCCGACCAGTGGTTGCAGGCCCTCGGGTATGCCACCGTCGACCCGATCGCCGTCGACGAGACCTTCGTGACCGCCCTGCCGGCAGGTGAACCGCTGGTTCCACCGGACGTGCCGGGTATCGGAGAGCCCGGCCCTGCCCTGCCCGGATCGGTGCAACCCGCCATCGTGGGGGGCGTGTACGCGGATCGGACCAATGCGTACTACGTGATGACCCGGGAAGGGTTGGCCACCCTCACCGCGCTGCAGGCGCAGCTGATGCTCGCCGATCCGGCGCTGTCCGCCGCCTACGCCGGCAGCAGTCCGACGCCGCTGAAGGTGAGCCAGGCGCAGGTCACGGAGGCTGCACCCGGTCCGTTGCCCGGGCCGACCGCACCGGCGGCGCCGACAGCCGCCCCCACCCTCCGCGACCTGCCTCCCGGCCGGCAGCAGCTGTGTGTCAACCACACCGGCGGCGCCGGCCCGGACCTGGTCACCGGTCCCGCGGAAACGACGGCGGGACCGTCGCCGACGGCAACCGTGCGACTCGACACCGGCAGCGGTGCCCTGATCGCGGCCCGCCAGGCACCGGACAGCCGGGGCGGCACCGTCTTCCTGGTCACCGACACCGGCACGCGCTACCCCCTGTCGGGGCAGCGCGCGCTCGACCAGTTGGGACTGGCCGATGCACCCGTCGCCCAGCTGCCGCCGGAGCTGATCGATGCGTTGCCCGTCGGACCCGTCCTCGACCCGGCGGCGGCCGCGGCGCCCGCGGCGTGACGACCGGAGCGGCCGCCGCCCACATCCCATGTGCGGCCATCCGGCCGTCGCACGGCCGGGTCGCCGCAGCGGCGCGATAACGTTCCGTCCATGG
Source organism: uncultured Actinomycetes bacterium (assembly GCA_964476495.1). Taxonomy (GTDB): domain Bacteria; phylum Actinomycetota; class Actinomycetes; order Mycobacteriales; family Nakamurellaceae; genus Nakamurella. The sequence continues at coordinate 11,322 of CAYZBB010000163.1, forward strand.
GCTCCGACCTCGGTGAACCGAACACGACCGGCACAGTGACGGCCCGCAGCGAGCCGGCGAAGCCGGCCACCACGCTGGCCGCGGAGCCAACGGCACCGGCCGAGCCCCGGCCGACACCGACCTGGCTGAGACTGGTCAAGCGGCTCCCGTTCACGACCACCTACGTCGTCGTCACGCTGGTCCTGGCCGTCACGCTCGGCACGCTCTGGACCACGGTCGAGGACAAACCCTTCTACGACGACGTCGCGTTCGGGCTGCCGGCCTTCGCCGACGGCCGCTGGCTCACCCTGATCTGGGGCATGTTCTTCGCCCTCGACCCGTTCTTCTACGTTTACGTCGCCGGCGCGTTCGCGCTGATCACCGGGTTCTCCGAATGGCGGCTGGGGACCGTACGGACCGTGGTCGTCTGCGTCGCCTACCAGTGGGGCGCGGTACTGCTCACCGCCTTGCTCTTCCTGATGTTCCGCGGCACCGGCTGGGATTGGGTGCAGCAACGCGCCACGGAAACCGATGTCGGTTTCTCCGCCGGGATGCTGGCCGCGGTCAGCGTGGCCAGCGCGACCGTACGGCCACCGTGGCGGCTGCGGCTGCGGTTGGCGATCTGGGGATACGTGCTCTTCTCCGTGCTGTTCGTCGGCCAGATGGCCGACGCCGAGCACTTCGTCGCGGTCGTGCTGAGCATGCCGCTGTCCACCCGGCTGGCCGGCCCGAACGCATTGCGGGCGCGGGCCCTGCCGACCCGGCACGAGCTGCGGCTGCTGGCCGCGGTCGGGGTCCTGGTGATCGCGACCCTGACCGTGCTGGCCAACCTGCTACCCGACCGGCTCACCCCGTTCGGGCCCACCGACGACACGCCGGAGTCCTGGTGGGTGCTGCTGGTCGAGCTGGCCCTGTTCCTGCTCGTGGCCAACGGGCTGCGGCGCGGCTACCGGTGGGCGTGGTGGGTCACCGTCGTTCTGTGCACCCTGATCGTGCTGCTCGCCGCGTTCATCGCGGTGATCGCGGTGCTGCTGGTGTACTTCCCGGAATCCGGCGACCTGGACATCGACGGCGGGCTGCCCGGATTCTTCGCCCAGTCGCTGCTCTACCTGCTCTACCTGACCCTGCTGATCGCGGGCCGCGGCGCGTTCCGGGTCCCCCGGCGCAGCAAGCGACGGCTCGCGTCGGGCACCTCGCACGCCGAGACCGCGAAGGAACTGCTGCGCCGGTGGGGCGGCGACACCATCTCCTGGATGACCACCTGGCCGGAGAACCGGCACATGATCACCGCGGACGGGCAGGGCTACATCGCCTTCCGCAAGCACGCCGGCGTCGCCGTGGCGCTGGGCGATCCGGTCGGTCCGCCGGAATCCACCGAGAGGATCATCAGCGACTTCGTCGCGATGTGCGACAAAGCCGCGCTGGTGCCCTACTTCTTCAGCAGCGGGGAACGGACGATCGCGGTGACCGACGCGCTCGGCTGGTCCAGCGCTCAGGTGGCCGAGGACAACCTGATCGACCTGCCCACTCTCGAGTTCAAGGGCAAGAAGTGGCAGGACGTGCGGACCGCCCTGAACAAGGCGCCCA
>CAYZBB010000164.1:0-12675 GCA_964476495.1 uncultured Actinomycetes bacterium
GCGAGTCCTGACAGTCCTTCCTCGTCAATAGGACCCGGCGCGGGTGGCAGTCCGGCAGGGCGGGACGGGCTCGCCGGGAATCGAACCGTTGCAGCACAGCATCGTTGCAGCTGCCGAGACGTCAGATAGGTGTTGACCACCGCATGCTGCGCACCGGACCGCAATGGCTGACGCCGAAGCTGCGCCGACTCGGCGCGACCCGCCGGCCGACGACGCAGGCCCCGCCTCGGCCGCGTCGGGTGATCCCGACCACCCCCGGTCGGTGGTTGCATCGACAGTTCCGCTGCGACGAGGGCTCGCGAGAGTACGACGTGTACCTGCCATCCGGATTGTCACCGAATGAGCGGGTTCCGATGGTCCTGCTGCTGCACGGATGTCAGCAGCGACCGGTCGACTTCGCCGTGGAGTCCGGCTTTGTCGCCGCCGCCGACACCGACGGCTTCATCGTCGTCGCGCCACGGCAGGACCGGCACCACCAACTGCAGCGATGCTGGCGCTGGTACGAGTCCGAGCATCAGGGCCGGGGGAGGGGTGAGCCGGCCATCCTGGCCGGCCTGGTGGCTCAGGTGTGTGCCGGGAACGACGAATGGCGGGTCGACCGGCGCCGGGTCTACGCCGCAGGGTTGTCCGCCGGCGGCGCGATGTCGCTGATCCTGGCGACCACCTACCCGGACGTGATCGCCGCGGCAGGAGTGCATTCGGCCACCGCCTACCGCAGCGCCACCCAGGGGTTCAGCGCGCTCGGCGCCATGGCCGCGCACGGGTCGATGCCATCGCATGAACTCATCGGCGGGGAAATGGCACCCGTGGTGCTGATCCACGGCACCAACGACCCGGTGGTCCGGGCGCCGAACGCCGACCGGATCGTGGACCAATGGTTGGCCTCCCGGGACTCGCAGCGGCTGACCGGGCTCGATCGGGTGCGCCCCCTGGCCACCACCCGCGCGCTGGTCGTGGACGGCCGGCGGTGTATCCGCACCCGCTGGTACACCGCCCGCGGACGCCGGGTACTCGAGTACTGGCGGATCGACGGGCTGCGTCACGCATGGTCGGGTGGGCACCGCAAGGGGGCGTTCGTGGACCCCAGGGGGCCGCGTGCGGCCGACGTGATGACCTCGTTCTTCCGGCGGCACAAGCTATCGCACGCGATGGCCGAGGCCGCGGAGCCGATCGTGCGGCGGCCGATGATCTGGGTCGAGGATCCCGACTGAGCGGCGCTCGCGCCGACGCCGTTTCGTAGGACCGCGGAGCGGTACACGGCAACCGGACAGCCGACCGGCAAGGTCGTGATCAGCGGCCGACCCGCCGGCGGGGAGTCCCGCGTCACCCGGCTCCGATGGTCGTGCTGCGCGAGGATTGCGCAATGGGGATCGCGACGCGCACCCGGGTCACCGTCGGTCTGCTGCTGCTCGCGGTGCTGGCAATGGTCGGCGTGCTGGCCGTCGGCTCCGTTCGACCGTCCGAGCCGCTGGCCGCGGACGCCCCCGCCGAAGGGTTCAGCGCCGGTCGCGCGTTCACCCATGTGCAGCGGATCGGCCTGCAGGTGCATCCGGCGGGGTCGGCTGCCGCGGCCGAGGTCCGCGACTACATCATGACCACCCTGCAGGGTCTCGGGCTGGACCCGCGGACGACGGACGGGGTCGGCGCCTCGGCGGAACTCTCCGGACCGCTCGGTATGGCCGCCACCCGCAACGTGGTGGTTCGGATCCCCGGGTCCGCGGCCACCGGCACGCTGATCCTGGTCGCCCACTACGACTCCGTTCAGGTCTCGCACGGCGGCAACGACGACGGCGCGGGCGTGGCCACCCTGCTGGAGGTCGCCCGGGCGCTGACCGAAGGCCCGGCCCCGGCCAACGACGTCGTGCTGCTGTTCACCGACGCCGAGGAGGCTTGCCTGTGCGGCGCCGAGTCGTTCGTCGACCGGGACCCACTCGGCGCCACCGGTGGCGTGGTGCTCAACTTCGAGTCCAGGGGGTCGACCGGACCGTCGGTGATGTTCGAGACCAGTCCCGGCAACGCCGATCTGGTGTCGCTGTACGGGTCAGCGGTGCGCAGGCCGGTGGCCACCAGCCTGGCCGTCGAGGTCTACCGGATCCTGCCCAACGACACCGATTTCACCCCTTTCCTGGACGCCGGCCGGTTCACCGGCTTGAACTCGGCCTACATCGACGGGTCTGCGGTCTACCACGCGCCGCAGGACACCCCGCAGTCGATGGATCTGGCGAGCCTGCAGCACGAGGGCGAGAACGCGCTGGCGCTGACCAGGGCGCTCGCGTCAGCCGACCTCGGCGAGCTGGCGCGGCCGGCGTCCGGCGATGCCACGTACTTCCCGGCGCTGGGGCTGCTCGTCCGGTACCCGGGGTGGCTGGTGTGGCCGCTGGCCGTGGCCGGCCTGCTGGCGGTGGGGCTCGCCGGGTGGATCGCGGTGCGCCGCGGGACCGCCGGTTGGGGGCGGCTGATCGCCGGACTCGGCCTGGCAGTGATCCCGCTGGTGCTGGCGCCCGTTGCGGCGCAGGCGTTCTGCGCGTTGCTGGTCGCCGTGCGCCCGGGCTACGCGAACATGCTCGACCCCTGGTGGCCCGGCTGGTTCCGGGCGTGCGTCGCGGCCCTGACGGCGCTGGTGGTGCTCGTCTGGTACGGGTTGCTGCGCCGGCGGTTCGGGCCATGGCCGCTGGCCGTCGGCGCCTTCGGCGTGTTGGCCGTGCTCGGCGTGGTGATGGCCGCGGTGGTGCCCGGCGGCGCCTACCTGGCCTCGCTGCCCACGCTCGCCGGGTCGGCCGGCGTCGCCATCGCACTGGTCCGGCCGCAGTTCTGGGCGCGTGCGCTCGCGGTAGGGATCGCCGGGGCGGTGGCGGTGGTCATTCTGGCGCCGACGGTCTACCTGTTCTTCCCGGCGCTCGGTCTGGCCACCGGGGGTGCGGCGGCGCTGTTCGCGGCGATGCTGGGCCTCGCCCTGCTGCCGGTGCTCGAACTGCTGTATCCAGATCCCGAGGTCGTCCCACCCGGACGCCTGGTCGGCGCGGCACCGGCCCTGGTGGCCGCTGTCGCCGCACTGGTCTTCGCCGGAATCGGTCTGCGGGTCGACCATTTCGACGCCGACCACCCGGAGCCGGCCGAGCTGGCCTACATCCTGGACACCGACATCGGGCAGGCCCGCTGGATCAGCCAGGACAACCGACCCGGCGCCTGGGTGAGCCGGTACGTCACCGAGACCGGCTCCGCGGAAGACAGTTTCGGGCTCATCCGAGGCACGGTGTCGGTCGGGCCGGCGCAACCGGCCGACCTGCCGGCACCCCAGGTCACCGTCCTGTCAGACCGCACCGACGCGGACGGGCGCACGCTGACACTGCGCGTCACCCCGCAGCGGGACGCCCGGCTGGTCTACCTGACGATCGACGACACACCGGTCAGGCAAGCCAGTCTCGAGGGTCGGCCGGTGCCGGCGGATGAGCTCGCGGACGGTCTGTCGGTGGTGTTCCACGCGCCGCCCCCGCAGGGGGTCGAGGTCACCCTGGTGATCGGGTCGACCGACCCGGTCGTCCTGCGCGTGCTGGACGGGTCGGACGGCCTGGACGGGCTGCCCGGGTTCACCCCCCGACCGACCGGCGTCGGCATCGCCGGCTCGCACACCTCCGAGATGGCGGTGGTAGCCAGGACCTATACCTTCTGACCATCCACGAACACATCGACCTTTTCCTGATAGAACGCGACCAGGCCGGCGATCGCCGCCACCGCACGGCGTCCACCCGCACGTAGTGCGACCACTCCCACACATACCGGGCCCGGGTGGTGTCGAGGATGGTCCGTCCGCCGAACCGGGCGCGGATCCGGCGGGGGACCGGGGCGACATCGTCGGTGCGGGGGGCCGCGGTGGGGTAGGCCGGGTCGGTCATGTCGGCGATTGTCGCTTGTGATGTCATGCGGATCAGTCCTCGGGGTCGCCGCCGGCGTGACGCACCGGGACGGTCCATTCGCCCACGCGCGCGGTCGGCCCGTCACCCCAGGAAGGCGCCCAGACCCAGGGCGGCGCAGGTCGCCCGCAGGTGGTTGCCCCACCGCCACTGCGCCGAGATCACGTGCCATATGTCGAGATCCACCGTCGATCCGCCGTCGAGGGCGGCAATCCGCAGGTTGCGGGGCACGTGCACGGCGGCGGTGATGCCGAACGAGATCAGGGACAACACGGCACCCGCCGTGGCCCGGCCGTCCCGCGCGCCGCCGGGCAGCCACTGGGCCAGCAGGACCCAGACGGACGTCGCGGCCGCACCGATGAACACCGTCATGAACACCGGCCGCAGCGCCAGTGCGTTGATCCGCTGCATCACCGCCAACGCCGGCGCCGGGGGCGTGCGGGCCAGGGCCGGCATCACCATGACCGAGAAGGCCAGATACACGCCGGCGACCAGGCCGGTCGTCAGCCCGGCCAGCACCGTCGCGACGGCCGTCATCACGACGCCGTTGTCGCGAGGGACCAGACGCCGGCACCTGCCGCACGCCGGGCGAACTCGTCGAACCCGGTCGCCGGACGTCCGAGCACCAGCTCGATCGTGTCCGTGACGGCTTCGTTCCGGCCGTCAAGCACCTCACCGAACAGCCAGGCCAACCCCTGCGCGTCGGCACGGTCGACGCCCGCACGGACCAGCTCGGCGACGAAGACCTCGGGACTGACGTCCTCGTAGCGCACCTCGCTGCCCAGCGCCGCCGACAGAGATCGCGCCGCCCGGTCGAAGCCGAGCGATTCGGGTCCGGTGAGCTCCAGGACTCGCCCGGCGAGTCCGGCGTGGCCGGCCAGCGCCAACGCGGCCACGTCGGCGATGTCGTCAAGGCTCACGAACGGCTCACGTACCGATCCCGCGGGCACAGCGATGCGCCCGGTCAGCACCGACTCGCGCAGGAAGTGCTCGCTGAAGTTCTCCTGGAACCACGCGCAGCGCACCACGGTGGACTGTATCGAGGCGGCCAGCACCAGGTCCTCGCAGCGCCGGGCGCCATCCTCGCCGCGGCCGGACAGCAGCACGAGCCGGCGCACGCCGAGCGCCGTGGCCGTCTCGGCGAAGCCGCCGACCGCCGTGTCCGCGCCGGGCAACGCCAGGTCGGGCGAATAGCACAGGTACGCAGCCGCGCACCCGTTCAGGGCGGCGGCCCAGGTGCGATCGTCGTGCCAGTCGAACGGCACCTGGCCGCTCCTGGAAGCGAGCCGAACACGCAGCCCGCGCGCCAGCAGCCGAGCGGCGATCCGGCGTCCGCTGCGTCCGGTGGCGCCCGTGACGAGAACTGTGTCGGTGGTGAGATCGGTAGTGGTCATGGCGCAATTCCAGTCCATCAATCCCGGACTTAGAATGATGTGTACTCCAGATTTCATACGCCATCGTCTAATGTGCGTGAGATGGATCCGCTGTCGCAGCTGTTTGCCCACCCGCAGGCCGAGGGCGCGTTCTGCCTGCTGATGACCATGCGGACGCCATGGGCGGTGCACATCGCCGACGAGGGGGCCCTCACCCTGATGATCGTCACCGGCGGCCGCTGCCGGATCCGGAGGGACGACACCGACCATCAGTTGACGGCCGGCGACGTCGCGCTGGTGCGCGGACCGCAGCCGTACCGGGTCACCGACGCGGCGGGCAGCCCGACCATCGCCCGCATCGAACCGGGCGAGCGATGCGTCACCCCGGATGGAGCGCCGCTGCACCTGACGTTCGCGCACGGGCTGCGGCACTGGGGAAACCACCCGGACGGCCCGGACACGGTGATCGTGGCCGGCTACCGCGACGTGGGCAACGTCGGCCGGTTCGTCACCGATGTGCTGCCCGGGGTGGCGGTGCTGCCGTCCGGCACCCTCACCGACGGATCGGGACTCGTCGAACTCCTGAGGCTGGAGATCGCCAGGGACGGGCTCGGACAAAGCGTCATCCTGGACCGACTGGTCGACATCGTGACCATCCAGGCGATCCGCGCCTGGGCCGCCGAGCACCCGCCCGCCCAGGCGCCCTGGCTGGCCGGTGTCGCCGATCCCGCGGTCGCCGCCGCCCTCGAAGCCATCCACACGCGGCCGGAAAGGCCCTGGACCGTCGCAGATCTCGCGCGGGTCGGGGCCGTGTCGAGGGCCACAATGGCCGATCGGTTCACTCGGCTGGTTGGCCGGCCGCCGTTACGCTACCTGGCCCGGTGGAGGCTGGCCCTTGCCCGTGACCTGATGGCAGAACGAGCACTCACCCTGGACACGATCGCTGCGCGGGTCGGGTATTCGTCGGGATTCGCGTTGAGCGCGGCGTTCTCCCGCGAGTACGGGCACAGCCCGGCCGCCTACCGGCGGCGGCTCGCGGTCGACCCGCTCACCGTCGGCGACGCCGATCAGGGCAGCTCGGCGACGAACACGCAGAAGGGGTGACCGGCCGGGTCGGCGAACACGAACAGGGGCTCATCGGAATCGTCCGAGCGGTCCAGCAGCAGCCGCGCACCGAGGGTCAGGGCCCGCTCCCGATGCCGGTTCAGCTCGTCGACCGACGGCACGATCGTGTCCAGGTGCAGCATCTGCGGGCGCGGGCCGTCCGGCCAGGTGGGCGACACGTAGTCGGGCACCTGCTGAAACGCCAGCGCGCGTGATCCGTCGGGGTGACGCAGCACCAGCCAGTCCCGCCCGGCCGGGTCGTCGCGACCCGGTTCCGGCGGTTCGTCGCCCTCCCGATACCGCAGGCCGAACAGCTCACGGTAGAACTCGGCCAGCGCTCGGGCATCCGGGCAGTCGATCACGGTGTGCCAGATGGTGGGGTACGACCCCGCCGCAGAATGCACCGTCATCCGAAGATCCCGGAATACGCGTTGAGGGCGGGCTGGCCGCCGAGATGCGCATACAGCACGGTGGAATCCCTGCCGATCTCCCCCTGCCGGACGAGGTCGATCAGGCCGGCCATCGACTTGCCCTCGTACACCGGATCGATGATCATCCCCTCCAGCCGGCCGGTCAGCGTGATCGCATCGACGGTGGACTGCACCGGGATGCCGTAGAAGTCGCCGGCCCAGCCATCCAGCACGGTGATCTCGTCGTCGCGCAACTCCCGCCCGAGGCCGATGAGTTCGGCGGTGTTCCGGGCGATCCGGGCGACCTGCTCGCGGGTCGCGTCGATCTTCGCCGACGCGTCGATGCCCAGCACCCGACGCGGCCGGTCCTGCCCCGCGAATCCGGCAATCATCCCGGCGTGGGTGGATCCGGTCACGCTGCAGACGATGATCGTGTCGAAGAAGACGCCGAGCTCGGCCTCCTGCTGCGCCACCTCGTACGCCCAGTTCGCGAATCCGAGCCCACCCAACCGGTGGTCCGAGGCGCCGGCCGGGATGGCGTACGGCACGCCACCGGACCGGCGGACGTCCTCCATCGCCCGCTGCCAGCTGCCCTTGAACTCGATGCCGAATCCGCTCGGGTCCAACCGCACCTCGGCGCCCATGATCCGGGACAGCAGGATATTGCCGACCCTGTCGTTGACCGGGTCATCCCAGTCCACCCACTTCTCCTGCACCAGCACGGCTTTCAGCCCGAGCTTGGCGGCGACCGCGGCGACCTGCCTGGTGTGGTTGGACTGCACCCCACCAATGGACACCAGCGTGTCGGCACCCTGTGACAGAGCGTCCGGGACGAGGTATTCGAGCTTCCGCGTCTTGTTTCCGCCGAACGCCAGGCCAGAGTTCACGTCCTCGCGCTTGGCCCAGATGGACGGCCCACCGAGGTGATCGGAGAGCCGGTCCAGCCGGTGCACCGGGCTGGGACCGAACAGCAGCGAATAGCGGGGGAAGTCGTCCAGGGCCACCGACGCACTCTATGTCGACGGCCCTGGACGGACGACTCCGGTGACCGCCCCGCTACGAGGGCGAGCCTGCAATGTTGACCAGCCAGTTGACGCCGAACTTGTCGACCAGCATCCCGAACGTGTCACCCCACGGCGCCTTGTCCAGCGGGGCGGTGACCGTCGCGCCCTCGGACAGTGCGTTCCAGTACCCGCGCAGCTGCACCTCGTCATCGGGGCCGCCGGACAGCGAGATGGAGCCGTTCGAGTTCTCGGTCCACGGCATGCCCGTGGGCACGTCGGCACCCATCAGCGTCAGCGCGGGAGTCACCAGCTGGCTGTGCATGATCAGGTTCTCCTCGCCGGCCTCGACCGGCGCACCGAACTCCTTGAACGTGCTGACGGTCAGCTCGCCGCCGAAAACCGACTGGTAGAACTCCATGGCCGCCTGCGCCGAGTCACGCCAGTTGAGGTAGGGATTCAGGGTGGTGGACATCGGTGGATCCTTCCGGTTCGGAGACGGGTCACTGGGATTGACTGTCATCGTGGACGCTACTCATCGGCACCGACAGTGGCAGCGACGGTGGCAGCGCGCGGCCCGCCCGGCATGCGTCGCGCTGGCCGTCGGCTACGCCGCGGTCGCCGCGCTGTTCGAGCCACTGACCTGGCCGGCGATGGCTGCCACGGTTCCCCCGCTGGTGATCGCGGGCTGGGTCTCGTTGCGCGCGCCGACCCGGCCCACCCCGGCGCGCATCGGGTGGCGCCGTGTCCTCCCGTGGGTGGTGGTGATCGCGGTGGGCGCAGCATGGGAGCTGCTGGCCCTGGTTCGATCGCCGCGCGCCGACTTTCCGACCCTGAGCTCGATCGTCAGCCCGCTCGCCGGTCCGCACTGGTGGTTCCGATTCGCCGGCTACCTGGTCTGGTTCGCCGTGGGCGTCCGGTTGGTGCGGGGATGAGCACCCGGGCGGTGTTCCTGGCCGGCTACCTCGTCGTCGGCCTGGCCCTGCTGGGGCTGGCGGTGCTGTCCCATCGCAGATCGTCGGCCGTGGCCACGGTGTCCGAGATGACCGCCTCGGCCACCCGCCGACGCGTCGGCCGGTTGCTGGTGCTGCTGGTGTGGTGGTGGGTCGGCTTCCACGTCCTGGCCCGCTCCGCCTGACCCGTCCCAGCACGGCGAACCGCGGTTGTCAAGAGGGTGAGCGGACTCACCCACGTTTCGGGCATCTTTCCGGTGTGTCACGGCGTCGTCACCTAGGTCCCGTCCGGACCGAGACGAAGTGAGGAGCGCGAAGCCATGAGGAAGAATCGGAAGTCGATGTTGGTGCGGCTCGAGGAGCATCGCTCCCGCCGCATGATCTACAAGGCGATCAACGAGGCCCCGTCGCAGACCGTACGCGACGAGCTGCTCGTCGTTGCGCAACGCCAGCTGGGCCAGTTGCGCTGATTCGTCCGCCGACCCTGCCTCGCACCCATCGACGGGTGCGAGGCAGGGTCGTGACGTCGTCCCCGCGGTGACCGGCCGACGGCGACCGCCGGTCTGTGGAAGCGGCGAACCTGACCCAGGCCGCTCGACTCGGATGTGGCGCCTGACCCTGTGGGAACCGCGAGCGAGCGATTCGGTCCCGAGACCTGCCCGGAGGAATGCCTTCGCGTCAGCTTCGTGTCGGTCCCGCACCCCATACGGCGAGCTCGTTGCCCGACGGGTCGGCGAAGTGGAAACGCCGACCTCCTGGAAAGTCGTAGGGACCGTTGAGAATCGTGCCGCCGGCGGAAGTGACCGCCAGCACGGTGGCATCGATGTCGTCGGAGTACAGGATGACCAGCGGGTTGGCCGGGCCGTGCGCCGCCAGCCCGCCCGCCTCGGGCCCGTCCGGGTTCGGCCCGCGGATGCCGGCATACTCCGGCCCGTAGTCGTTGAACTCCCAACCGAATGCGGTGGCGTAGAACGCTCGGGCGGCGTCGATGTCCGGCGCGGACAGCTCGACATAGTCGATGGCATGGTGATGGTGGGACATGACGCTCACTCCTTGGTCATGGCTGTCATCGATGACCGGGCGGCACCCGACCTGGACGATCATCGTCCTCGGGTGGGCGCCGGCCACGACATGTGACCCCCGTGACCGCATCGGGGAGAGGGGATCCAGTCGTGATGCCGAAGATGCAGCACGTCGCGTCCAGCGCCATCGAGATGGTCGGTTACGACGACACCAGCTCTGCCCTCCACGTCGTGTACACCGGCGGCGCGAGGTATGTCTACCGGGGAGTGCCATCACACGTGTACCACCAGCTGCTGGCCGCCAAGTCCAAGGGCAACTTCATCAACACATCGGTCAAGCCGATCTACCCGGCCACACCGCTCCAGTTCTGAGCGGCCGGCCCCGATGCCGGGAGAGCCGGGGGCCCCGGGACGACGCTAGCGGCCGCCCCGGTCCGAACCGGACGCCGCGCTGACGGCGGCCACTGCCGCCGCCACGATCAGGACCGCGCACCCGAGCATGGCCACCGTCAGGCTCGATCCGGCGGCCACCGCTCCGATGAGCAGCGCGCCGGAGGCCGTGCCCGCGTCGTAGGTGGCGTTCCACGCCGCGCTGGCAGCGGTGCGCCGATCTGCACCGGCGAGATCGAAACTCAGCAACAGGGTCAGGTTCTGCACCGCTCCGTAGGCGATCCCGAAGACCGCGGCCCCGGCCGCGACCAGCACGCCGTGCCAGACGCCGCTGCCCGACGCCCCCCAGGCCAGCAGTCCGAGCCCGAGCACGCCCACCGCCGCCGTCGCCGGCAACAGTCGCGCCGGACCGGCCCGATCCGCGAAGGCACCCGCACGCCAGCGGGCCAGCGCGGAGGTGACACCGAGCAGCAGCAATGCCCAGGTCACGGCTGTGCCCGAGTCCGCCAGCTGCACCGGCACGATCGCGAAAATCCCGCCGCCCGACAGGGTGACCGCGAGCAGCAGGGCCAGCACGCCGGCCATCGACGCGACGGGAGTCCGGTGCCTTCCGGTCCGTCGGCGACCGGGAGGAGCAGGCTTGGGGAATCGTCCCACCAAGGGTATCGCCAGCACCGGGACCGCGCCGAGCATGGCGACGATCGGGAAGCGCCCGGCGTCGGTGAGCGCCACCGCCGCCGGGACGGCGAACACGTTCGGCACCGCCACGGCGAGCCCGTACAGGCCGATCGCCCGGCCGTGGCTGCCCGGCGGCGCGATCTGGGTGGCGATCAGCGGGGTCAGCACCGTGAGGATCGCAAAACCCAGCCCGCGAACCGCGGACACCGCCAGCAGCCACCACAGATGGTCGTCGACCAGCAGCAGGGGCGTGGGTGCACCGAGAGCCAGCAGGCCGACCGCCAGCGTGACCGGCTGTCCGAACCGGCGGACCGCGGCCGGCACCAGGAGCTGGCAGGCGACGGTGGCCACCAGCATGACCGTGGTGACCAGTCCGGCCAGCGCGTCCGGCACACCCTGCTGGACCGCGTACAACGGCAACGCGGACAGGGTCAGGAAGAACGAGGTGAAGCCCACCACCGCCACGGCCAGCAGCGCGACCATCCCACGGCTCCTGAGCATCCACCCTCCCGGCGTCGAGGCTACGGTGCTGGTCTCATCGTGCGACGATGCGCTGGCGGGCTTCCACGGAGGGAGCAGTTCATGACCGAGGTCGGACCACTGCTGGTGGTGTCGGCGCTGCCCGATCCGCCCTTCGAGGACGAATCAGAAGTCGGCATAGTAGGTTTCGACCCGGACGTGATGCGTGCCATCGGCGACCGACTCGGCCGTCGGGTGTCGTTCGACCGGTACGGCGGCGGCGATTTCGACGGCATCTTCGCTCTCCTGGACAGCGGCGACGCCGATGTGGTGGCGTCCGGAGCGACGATCACCGAGCACCGGCGGGGACTGGCGCTGTTCTGCGACCCCTACGTGTGGTCCGGGCAGAGCCTGGTGGTCAATCCGACTCGCACCCCGGACCTGCGGTCGATCGACGACCTGTCCGGCCGCACCGTCGGGGTGCAGCACGGCAACACCTCGCAGCCGGTGGTGCAGCGGCTGCACGCGGACGGTCGGCTGGGCCGGGTACAGGTGTACGGGTATCCGGAGATCCGGCGCGCGCTGGACGATGTCGAGTCCGGGCGGATCGACGGGTTCATGAAGCTCGAACCGGTAATGCGTTCGTTGATCCGCGACCGGCCGGCGCTGCGCCTGGTCCAGGTCGGCATCACGGACGAGGTGCTCGCGGTGGCCGTCCGTTCCGGCGAGCACGCGTTGGCCCGGGCGATCAACGCCGCGCTGGCCGCGATGCGCGGTGACGGCACCCTCGACCGGCTCGGCCGGCGCTGGTTGGGCACGGACATCCCGGGCACCCACACCCGGGTGACCGCATGAGGGTCGGTCGCGGGCGGGTCAGCTCGGTGGACCGGGTGAGTCGGGTCCGACGGGTCGTGCGGGCGGGTCAGTGGGCGGATCGCCCGGCTGCGCGTCCGGCGCGGTCCGCTCGTCCTGGATCCGGATCTCGACCCGCGCCCGGTGCGCGGCCGGATGCCAGATCTCCTCGAACGGCCCGGTGACCGCGCTCGCCACCGCCCGGCCGCGGGCGCGGCGGGCGACCCACCACAGCCCGCCGAGCACCGCCGCGAACAGCAGCACCGTCAGTGCGACGAGCCAGGGCGCGGACACGTCCGCAGGCTACCCGCGGCCCGGTGGCTGGTCCGGTTGGCGCCCGGGACGCCGGATCCGGGGAGGTCGGGCGAAGGATCTGTTGCCCGCTGAACCGGGATCACGCACGCGGCGCCCGGAGGCGCAATGCCGGTGCAGTGGCGGCGCGGATCGCCCCTGGTGGCTCGTAGCGATCGGCGCTGATGGCACTACCTTCGTTCATGACGGGTCCCCTTCCGGGAACGCTTG
>CAYZBB010000165.1:0-3478 GCA_964476495.1 uncultured Actinomycetes bacterium
CGTCCGGTTCCCGCGTCGGCTCGACCTTCTCGGTCGGGATCGTCAGGAAGCCCGTTAGCAGCTGGTTGCGCCCCGGATGCCGGAGCCACTTCCTGACCGGATCACCGACCCACAGCCACCGCCACGACAGCGGGAACGACTTCCGGAGCAATCGCTCCAACGCGGCCATCCCTGCCGCTTCGTCCGTTCCCGCGCGGGTCACCTCGGCCAAGGCGACCCGTACCGCTTCCGCACTCAGGGGCCGACCGACATACTCGACCCCGCCCAGCGTCAGCGCCCATCGCACTCAGTCGAAGACCACCGTGAACGCATCGGCCTGCACGATCGGCGACGAGTTGTAGGGGCGGAACACCAGTTCCGTGGTCGCCACCGGCCCCTCGCCGTTCTCCGTGAACTCGGCCAGCTGCGCCGTTGCCATGTTGAGCTTCCAGCGGTTGAGCGACGACGAGCCTACGGTCAGCGACAGCGCGAATGCCTCGCCGTTCAGGCGGGCCTTGTACGGGTCGAAGCCCGACGTGCTGTGCGGGTAGGTGAGCGCGGTCGACTCGACCACGACCCGGAACTCCGGCTCGTAGCCCGCCGGCACGAAGCCCTCGTGCGCGTCCGCCGCCGTCAGGTTCAGGCGCGGGTTCTCGATCGAGCGGTTCTGCTTGAACGAGAAGGACTTCACGACCGGCGCGACGTAGCTGCCGATCGACAGGGTGATCCCCGTCGCGATCGGTTCCGCCGTGGAGAGCGTCGGGTAGGTCGGCGCCACGATCGCCGCGTCGGCGACCGCCGTGTCGAGGATGCCGCGACAGTCGAAGGTCCAGAGCGGGATGCCAGGGTTCGGCGCGTCGATCGAGAACGACCCGATGACGCCACGCGAGGTCCACTTCTGGCCGCGCGCGTAGGCTTCCATCGTCGCCGACGAGTAGGTGATCGAGTCCGGCGTCGGGGTGTAGGTGTACGTCCCGGTCGCGAGCGTCGAGTCCATGCCGCAGATTTTCAACATCGTGTGGATGTTGGGGAGCACCGTCGCGGCGTACGTCGCGGCGGCACCCTTCGCCCGCATCGGGACGGTGATCGTCGCCGAGCGGCCGACGGCGGCCACGCGCTTGAGCATCCCGAGGTTGCCGGGGGCCGGACCGACGGCGCCGTCGTAGGCCCACTGCGGGACCACGATCGCCTGCGTCCGGTCGCCGAGTGCGAGCAGCTGGCCGTCCGCGGTCGCAGTGACCGACACCGCCGTCCCGTAGGTGGCCTCGAGCTTCGCCAGCAGCGCCTTCGTGTTGAGCAGCTTGGCAGGGTATCCCATCGCTTACTTCTCCTCTGCCGGCGGCGGCGGGGGGTCAGCCTTGGCGCCCTTCTCGGCCTTGGCAATGAACGCGGCGCGTGCCGCGAGATCAGTTTCACATTCCGTCGGGAGCTGGATCCGCTCCCCGTTCACGATCACGAAGTCCGGCATCACGCCCCCAAGGGCAAGAGGTTCACGACGTAGTACTTCAGCTGCACCGCCGCGAGGAGCCAGGTGTCTTCGACTTCCTCGTAGACCCCCTGTTCCGTCAGCGACTCGCACGACACCAGCCGGATCGAGTTCCGGGTCCGACTCGCGGCGTTGGCATTCTGGTGCAGTTCCCGCAGCGAGGCGATCACAGCCCGGATCGCGTAGATCCCATTCACGATGGCCGTCGCCCCGGCGGTGTTCTTCTCGGCGTAGCGCACCTGCACGGTCACCATCCCGTCGGCCCGCTCCCCGGTTTGCGGCTGGTTCGGTTCGAGGTGTTCCACATCCCCGACCACCGACACGATCAGCGCGGGCAGGGTCAGCCCGTCGAAGCGATGGAACGCCGCGTTGGCGTCGTCGCACTCATTCACAATCGAAGCGTCGGCCACGGTCGTCGGTCGGCTATCCGACCCATCCAGCGGCAGGGCGGCAAGTTTTGCCGCATAGCCGTAGGTGTCATCCTTGAGCCACGCCGTCACCATCCGCACCGCTTCGAGCCTCACGTCTTCCTCACGAACAGGTGGAGTTCCCGCCCGTCCACTTCCTCGCCGCCGCGCTGCCCGTCCGCCGATCCCATCCGGAGGTCCGAGACCGTGTAGTCCGTGCCCGCGATCGTCGCGGTATCGCCGCGCGCGATCGTCAGGGCGCCGGCGCTATCCACGAACGGGGCGCGCGCGACCTTCAACACCGTCTTGCGGACCAGCACGGGATCCCCAGAGCGGTCCACGTCCAGCACGTCCATCTCGTCCAGCAGGCCCGTGCCGGTCCACGACCCGATGGACACGGGCTTGCTGTCCCACCCGGCGAGCATCGCCTCGAGATCCGAGTCGATGCTCACCGGCGGTCCCGCTTCGCACGCGCGAACGTGTCGCGGTGCGTGATCTCCACCTCCCGCGGCCCGACCAGCACGGGCTCGGGAGGCACGCGCACGGCCAAGCCCGCCCGCTCGAGGGCAGCGACCCAATGCGGAGCAAGATCCGCCACGTCGCCGGGGAAATACGTCTTCCCGTCGAACTGGCGGCCTGCGCCAAGGTCACTGCCCACGAAGCGGACCAGCATCAGGTGGTCAGCACCGCGTCAGACTTCGAGAACGCCTCGGGGTGACGCACGGCCACGTCGCACATCAGGACGGCCGTCACCTCGATCATGTTCTGGTTCTTCGAGCTGTACGGATCCACGATCAGGTCGACCGCGTCACCCCAGATGCCGAGCAGGGCCTGCGCGAAGTCGCCGAAGATGATCGAGGAGCAGATCGTGGTCGACGTGCCCTGGGTGAGGTTCGACGGGATCTGCTGCGAGGCGAACGCTCGGTAGCCGTTGATCGTGCCCGGGTCGTTGCCGCCCTCCCACAGGAAGGACGAGCCCGCCGTGGTGGCCTTGAGGGTCTGCTTCAGCTTGCCGCGCACCTTCGCGTTGGTGACGTAGGCGAGGGTGCCGCCGTCCGCGTTGGCCGTCGCCACGTCCGTCTCGAGGCCGACGAGGTCCGCCCACGTCAGCGCGGCGCCCGCCGAGCCGAGGGTGCGGTTGCCGATGTTGGAGGTCGACCGGATGCCGGTCGGCTGGTTGGCCGAGCCGAGGCCGTTGAAGACCGCCGAGTCAACGCCGATCGCGCAGATGCGCATCAGGTCGTTGGTGACCACGTTCTGCACGTCCGGCGAGGTCTGCACCAGCGCGCGCCGCGAGAACGCCGTCGACGCCATGCCAGTCTTCGGCGACATCGTCACGTTGTCGAAGGTCAGCGCCGTCAGCGAGTTCGCCGCGGTCGGGTTTTCACCCGTCCAGGTGAAGGTGTTCGCCGTGATCTGGCGCGGGAACGAGATCGTGTCCGTCAGGCCCGACATCACCGTGACGCCCGCCTGCGAGGCGATCAGCCGGTTCCGCAGGATCTCGATCAGCGAGAGGAGCGAGGTCTGGACCGCCGCGCCGCCGAGGGACGACGTGCCGACGATGTTACCCGTCACCGAGGCGCGGTGCTGCATCGAGAGGGGCATG
>CAYZBB010000165.1:3578-5523 GCA_964476495.1 uncultured Actinomycetes bacterium
CAACTTCGTCTCGAGCTCGCGCGGCATCCCGCGCTCACCGCTGACCGCCACCGGCGCGGGGGCCGGGGTCGGCGTCACTTCATCCGCCATGTGCTGCTCCTCCGGGGTCACCGGGGCTTTGGGTGCCGACAAGTCGGCCCCACGGTTGATGCCGACCGTGTGGTCGGCGGGTACTGGCACGATCGACCCCTCCATCGGGGTCCAGTTCGTCGCGCGGTAGGTCGCCTTGTCGCTCCCCGCCGTGCGCTCCTCCACCCACTCGTTGATCCGGTAGCCGACGGACATGTCGGTCAGGATCCCATCCTCCACGTCCATCCGGACTTCCTGCGCCCGCGCGTTGCGCGAGAAGCGGATCATCCCGCCGAGCCGTCCGTCCTTCCGGAGCGACACCTCCTCGAGCCGCCCGATGGGCTGGTCGGTGTCGTGGTTGTAGAGCAGGGGCAGGCCGTTGGCCGCCCGGCTCATGTCAATCGCACTCTTGGTGTGGTCGAGGACTTCCGCCCCGAACCACCGATCAACTGGCGCGTCGGACGAGAGCGAGACGGGGATCCGCTCGTCGCCCTCGGCGCGCGAGGCCAGTTCGGTCCGATCCACCGTCAGGGCTCGGCTCAGCACTTCCGACGGCGGACTCTTGGGGGTCTGGTTGGTCATTCGAGATCACCGAGTTGGGGACATACAGATCGACTTCGTACTCGTCCGCGAGGTCGTCCGCGGTGGCGAGTTCGGCGTAGATGTCTTCGAGGTCGTCGCCATTGTCGGCCACGACGCGCTGCGGGGAGGTGAAGCCGGCGGCGACCGCCAGCATGTCCGCCTGGAGTTCCTGCTGCGGGTTGGTGTAGGCCCATCCGCGCGGACGCCACGCGTGATCCGTGTACTCGCGGGGCGGCATCCGGACGCTGAGGTCACCGCGCACCCACGCGACTTCGCGCCACGCGCGATAGATCGGCTCGTGGAAGTGGTCCGCCAGCCAGCTTTGGAGGACGCGCCAGCCGTCGCGCTCCTGCAGGAGCCCGATGCGCGCCGATGAGAAGTTGGTTTCCCGCAGGTCCGACGTGAGGCCCGCGAACGAGACATTGAGGCCCGCCGCGATGAACTTGCTGATCTGCGTCACGAACAGCGCGAAGTTCTGGCTCGGGTGGGTCGGATCCCACTGCTCGAACGTCTGGCCGGGATCGAGGAAGTCGATCACACCGGGCGCCGCTTCCATTTCGGCGCGGGCCGGAGCGTCCGGGTCCGTCGGGGCCGCCGTCTCGGGGTTCGTGATGACGAACCCCATCTTGGCCGCCGCCGTCCGCGCCGCGACGAGCTCCGCTTCCGCGTAGCCGTCCAGCATCCGGAGCGCCAGCAGCACCGGAGCCATCCACGTCTCGCCGCGGGTCGCACCCGGCCGACGCGGCACGAACAGGTGCAGCATCTCGCTGGCAGGAATCGCGATCCGCTCGCGCCGTCCCGCGCCCGCCATCCCGTCCGTCTGGTGGGCGGTGAAGACGTGGTAGGCGACCGGGCGGTTCCACTTGTTGACTTCGACGCCGAGCTTCACCGCGTTGATGCCGTCGCCTGCCGCGCGGTTGAAGTCCTCGTCCACCAAGGCGGCGTCGATGTGCTGCAGCGCGAAGCCCTGCGGCCCGTCGTAGATCATCCGAACGAACGCCTCGCCGTCGCGGGCCACCGTGCGGATCACTTCCCGCTGGAGGTCCATCCACGACAGGCGCCCGTCGATCGAACACGACGCGGGCGGATGCCACGCGCAAAAGGCCCGCTCGATCTCGGCGTTGGCTTTGCGATGGGGGGAGCCATCGGGCAGGGTATTGGCGCACTGCAAGCGAATACCGCGGTGCCCCACGACGTTTTCCGCGACGAGATGGAGATAGCGCCGGACGAGCGGGTTGTTCTTCTCGAGGTCGCGGGCGCGATCCCGAAGGAAGCGAATGGAGCCCTGCAGTTC
>CAYZBB010000165.1:5623-12561 GCA_964476495.1 uncultured Actinomycetes bacterium
CGCCCACGTCCAGGTCGCCCCAGCCGTGGCCGTCGTCGGTTCCGTCGTCGCGAGGATCGGGGCCATCGGCCTCCGGCAAACGAAAAAAGCCCCCGAGATCCCGTGGGGGGATCTCGAAGGGCCGTGGGCTTACGCCTCGCGCTGGCTACGCGCGTGAGGGCTTTAGGTTTTACCTACGCACCAATCTACGGGGTGTGTTCGGGCGTGTCAATACGTCATCACGCTGCCCGCAACATCGTGTTCGGGAAGTCCTCCAATCGGAACTGGACGATCCCACACTGGCGGCAGTGGTAGCTCACCACCGGGGTCCGTTCGGGGAGGTTCGCCCGACGCGCCGCCTCGAGGAGCGACGGCGCCAGCCGGACCGGCACGTCCCGGTTGCACCCGCACCGCCGCGTCATCCGCTGCATCGGGCGCTCTACCATTGCTTCACCCATCCGCCCCGGCGAGGGGTCGTCCGCTGCTTGGTCAGGGCCATCCGTAGGGGCTCCGGGAGAGGGGTGGTGGCCGACTCCTCGGTCGGCAGGGGGGCGGTCCGGTTGTCGATCGACTCCCGGAACGACCGCGGCAGAATCCGGAGGGCGGCGAGGGACATCACATACAGGTCGATCGCCTCATTCCGGGGCAGAATCTGGATATATGACACCTTTGGACGGTTGTCCTTGTAGTCCACCTGGCGCTTTTCGGCCCCGAACTGCTTGAGGTATTCGGCGTCCTCGCCCGTGTGGTCGGCCATCCCGATATGGATGTACCCCGGCCCCGGGGTCACCCGGCGCAGGCGGCGGAACAGGATGTCCTTGAAGTCCGATGGGCGCACCGAAACGACCTTCACGCCGTCGGAATTGGCCTTGCTGGCCCGGCTCATGGGCGCCTTGGCGTTGTCCACGCCCTTGTAGGCGAACACCCGCCGGCGCTGGCGTGGCTTCACCCAGCGGTAGACCGCGTCCGTGAGGTGGCCCGTATCGACCATGCAGGACAGCACCCGCGCCCCCGTCCCATCCGCCCGGAGCCAGTGGCGGTTGAGGAGGGCTTCGGCCTGCGCCCACACCTCGTTACTCAGGTCTGAGGGGTCGCCGTAGAGCCGTTCGAGTCGGATCCCGACCGATTCCTCGCGCTGGCCCCAGCCCCGGACGGACACCTCGAGACGGTCGCCCTGCACGTCAATCGCCATCGTGATCGCCCGGACCCAGTGCGGCACCTCCTCGGTAAAGGCTTCCCGACGGCCCGCCAGCCCTTCGGCGTCCGGCACCTCGCCGGTTTCGACGTAGAGCAGGCCGACGACCGTGTTGATGAAGGTCTTCCGCTGTTCCGGGTCGTCTTTCTTGTCGAGCCACTTCTCGGCCATGCTGACCCACGTCACCCAGGGCGATAGCAGCCCGGAGATGTGGAAGCCGGCCCGGGTACTGCTCGGGTTGTGCTTGACCCACTCGCCACGGGCCAGCATCTGCGCCTTGTGGCTCTCATACATGATCCCCGAGCAGCTGCGGCACTGATAGCCCGCCGTCTTGGGGTGGTGGATCTCCTCGCCG
The DNA here is from genome assembly GCA_964476495.1 of uncultured Actinomycetes bacterium. Taxonomy (GTDB): domain Bacteria; phylum Actinomycetota; class Actinomycetes; order Mycobacteriales; family Nakamurellaceae; genus Nakamurella. Next base: position 7,153 of record CAYZBB010000165.1, read on the forward strand.
TCCTCGCTGATCGTCTTGGTCCAGACGAGGCGGTAGTCCCCCCGGCCCGCCTTGATCCCCGGCTTGCCGCCGCTGTCCCGCCACTCGAGGGGCTGCATGTGGTCGCAGTGGGGGCAGGGGACGTAGTAGTGCCGCTGGTCGCTGATCTCCCATTCCTTCTCGCCGCGGCTCTCCCCCTCGTTCCCGAGGGTCGTCACCTTCACGATCTTGCGGCGGTGCCGGAACGTGGTGGTCCGAGCTTCCGCCAGCGAGAGCGGGTCGCCTTCCGTCCCGGCTGAGGCGCCCCAGCGGTCGAGCTCGTCCGCGAACACGATCCGGATCGGCCGGCTGGCGAGACCAGCCGCCGAGTTGGCGCCGATCGCGCTGATGTAGCCGCCCGGGAAGGTCTTGTGGAGGACCGTGTTGCCGGAGTCGCGTGCGCGGGGGTCTTTCACCTTCCCCCGGAGCCGCGGCGAGTCCCGAAGCATCGGGGCGAGGCGGTCCTTCGACCACGCCTCGGCCATCGGCTTCACGTTCGGCTGGATCACCAGCATCGGGGACGGCTCTTGATCGATGTAGTACCCGACCCCGTTGTTGACCACTTCGGTCCCGCCGGACTGCGAGCACTTCGCGATCGTGATGTCCTGGTACTCCCGACCGGAGATCGTGTCCATGATCTCCCGGAGGTAGGGCGCCCGGTCGGTCCGCCACTGACCCGGCTCCGCCGACGACTCCCGCGAGAGGACGCGGTACTTATCCGCCCACTCCGACATGGTCAGTTTGGGGGGCAGCCGGAGACGCGCCTTCACCGCGGCGCGGGCAATCGCCCACGCCCGCTTCCGGTGGGCCGCCAGATCGACGTGCTCAGAGGTCGCCGTCATCTTCCTCCACGCTGGCCCGCAGGGTGGCCGTCATGTCTTCGCTGATCCGCTCGAGGATCGCCTGCGCTTGGTCAGCCGGCACCCCCGCCCGCTCGAGATCCACGGCGTAGTTCGACGGCATGTTGACGAGGGCTCCCCGGAGCCGATCGCAGAGCGTCCCGACCACCTCCTCGTGGACGCCGACATGCAGCTGCGTCCGTTCCTTCTCAGCCGCGGCGAGTTCCGCGATCACCGCGTCGGCAATCGCCCGCCGCAGGACCGCCTCGTTGAGTTCGGTCGGGCGGTCCTCTTGCCGGGACTCCGACCGGACCTGCTTCTCGAGTTCCTTCTCGCGCCAGTTGGGGAAGTCGGGCCAGACGCAGTAGGTCTTGCCGCCCACGATTTCCACCGGCGCCCCCGGACGCTTCATCCAGATGCCGATCGCTTGGGCGGTCTTGCCGATCCGCGTCGCAGCGTCCTTCTGGATCACCCGTTCCTTGCCGTTTGTGGACAACTAAACCTCACTGTCAAAAATTCTGTCGCTTTTCAGTTAGCGCGGCTTGCGCGATCCTTCGCGTGTGGATAAGTCGAAGAACCTACCCCGGGGGGTGCCCTCCCTCGCGTGTCAAATCAACACGCCTCCCGGCTTGCGGATCACGAACTCGATCCCCACCTCGCGCCCCATCGCAGACTGGTCGGTGTTCCCCCATCCCGGCTGGTAGTCGTGGGTCAGGCGGACGATGCGCTCGATGGTGCAGCCGAACGTGGGCAGCAGGTCGGCCAAGGCGATCGACACAGGCGACCAGCTGCTCGGCTTGCTGATACAGAACGTGTGCTTGTGGTCGTTGTTGAAGCGAGGCGGCCACACCCCCTGTTCGTACATGTCCTCGTCGGGCACGACGCTCACGAGGTAGCCCCCTGGCTTGAGCAGGGTGAGCCAACGGGTGATGGTGACCCGCGGGTCACGCACATGCTCGAGCAGGTGGGAGGAGTAGACGAAGTCCAGGGACTCAGACTCGAAGCAGTCCGCGGTCTGTGCGTCACCGTGCCCCATCTCCATATCGAAGGGCTCACAGAGGGTCATCCGTGGGTAGTGCTCGGCGAACAGGGACAGAGGCTCACCCCCGCACCCGAAGTCGACCCCATGCCCCACGAAGTAGCGGGCCGCGAACTCCCCATCGGCGATGCGCCGTGCCTGCGCGTGCAGTGTGCCACCCATCAGCGCGCCCCCGTGCCCGTAGAGAGTCCACCCGCCAGCTCCTTCTCGATCGCGCCGGCGACGTTGGCCGCACCGCGCGCCTCGATCACCTTGCGCCCCGTCTCCACAAAGCGAAGGGTCGGCTTGAGTGGGACGGCCTTGGCGAAGACGTAGGCCAGCACGCGCTTCCGGATCTTCCCGCGCCCCTGCAGTAGCCACACCTTGCCGTCCCGGATATACGCCTTCTTCGAGGCCAGCAGCGCCTTCACGCTGTTGGCCTTGGTCACGATGTCGGACTTGTTGCGCTTGACCGCGATCGGGATAGCGAGCGCGCGCCGTCCACCCGTGGGACGCTTCTCGCCGCCGTCCTCGAACTTCTCCAGCACGTTGCGGTCGGGGTTCACCTGGACCCGGGCCTCGAGCTTGTCCTTGGTCGCCCAATCCTTCCCCGGCTTGCGGTAGATCGTGCCTTCCACGAACGCCTTACGCCTCAGGGTGAACTTCCCCGACAACCCCGCCGTGATCTCGGCCTGCGCCTCGTCAATCGTGCGGTTCATGCCGACCGCGGTGGCGAACTTCACCTGACGGGGCAGGTTGGTGAGGGCGGCCTGCAGCTCCTCGCCGCCCTCAAGCTTCATCGTGAACTCCGTCACACGCCCTCCGGATTCTGGGGGATTTCGTCAGGGGTGGGGGGGATGTTTCCGAGGGGAGGCACGAACTCCAGCCCGTCGATCACGTTGTTCCCCTCCGAGGGCAGGCACAGGATGTTGAACGAGACGACGGTGCGCTCGTGCTCGTCCTTGGCCTCGGCGCCGTTCACGTTGGCGGGGTTGAAGTGGGGGGCGTAGTGCCACCAGACATCGTACCCGAGCCCTTGGACGTAGCGGATCAGGGTGTCCTGCTCGGGGCCGGGGTTGTTCTCGAGGTAGAGGCCCGGGCGACACTCGCGGATGATGCGCTGAGCGCCCTTGAGGACGCCGAGTTCCATCCCCTCTACGTCGACCTTGAGGAAGTGGCAGACCGGGACGATGTCGTCGAGCGGCATCACGGGGACCGGGTTGCCCGCCTTGTGATTCTCAAGGTTGAGGCCCCCGTAGTTGCCATCCCGCGAGTAGTCGAGGGGCGGCACCGTCAGGGTGCCGTTCTCGGCGCCCACGGCAACCGGGAAGTGCTTCACGTTGGTCAGGCCGTTCAGTGCGACGTTGCCCACCATCATCCGATACAGGAAGGGCAGGGGCTCGAACGAGTACACCAGCCCATCCGGGACGAGTGACGCGAGGGCGACGGTATGTGCCCCGATGTTGGCCCCGATGTCGGCGACGATGGCGTGCGGCGGGAGCAGCTGCCGCCAGAGCTCGACCTCGCTCTCGCTGTACTCGCCGTGGCGAATCATCGCTTGGCCCATGTACCTGTCGTTCTCCAGCACCATCATGCGGCCGTAGCGGGTCGGGACCACGGCGATCTTCGACGGGTCGATGCGGTCTCGGATCACGCGGCCTCCGCAAATCGTGTGGCGTAGACGTGCTGCTGCAGGTCACGGGCGACCTTCTCGACCACTGGCCCCCACTCCCCGGCGATGGTCTGGCGGTAGAGCGTCACCGACGAGTACCAGGGCGAGTCGGTGCGGTTGAGCATCCACCGCATGTCAGGCACGGCGGCGAGGAGAATCCAGCACGGGACACCCAGCCCCCCGGCGATATGCGCGATGGCGGTGTCCACGGTGATGACGAGGTCGAGGGCTTCGACCACCCGGGCGGTATCGAGCCAGTCTTCACAGAGGGCCAACGCGTTGGGGAGACCGGCCTCGCCCATTTCCGGCGTCCAGCCATCCTTGGCGAGGGCGAACCATTCGACCCCTTCGACGGTGGCGAGGGGGGCGACGGCAGCACGCGGGAGGGAACGCATCCCGTCGTTGCGGTGGGTCTTGGATCCTTCCCAGCAGATGCCAACCTTCACGAAGCCATGCGGTATCCCTCCTTTCCGGGCCGATTCGTTTGCTGGCGCACGAACGCGTCAAGCGCGTTGGGGTCGTTCAATGTCGCTTCATCTACGATAAGGCCGTGCCGGACCTGCCCGGCCAACGCCGTGAGCCGCCACACCTTCTCGCCGTTCTCGCGCTCAGGCTGGTGGATCGGCATAAACGCGATCGCCCGAAGCCCTACCCGGGAAAGGCTCTGCTCGAGGAGGACGACGGCGCGGCCGGCGCTGATGCACTTGCACTCCTCAGCGGTGGGCTTGGCGCCGCAGTGAGGACACGGCATCACGCCGCCTTCAAGTAGCCGTCCGCGTGCGGGACGGTCGTGGTGGTGATCGCCAGCCGATGATGGAGTGTCATCGTGGTCACGATGTAGTCACCCGCCGGCACTGGCTCCTCAAGCGAGACGACGCGATCCGGGGCGACGGTCTTCGCGGCCAACCGGAGGAGGCCGGGGCGCACCGCCCAGATCACCGTGGCGCCGAGGTCGCGGAGCCGATCGGCGTAGCGGAGGCACATGATGTCGTCCCCCCATCCCTGTTCCCCTGCCACGATCAGCGTCTTCCCCGTCAGGTCTTCGCCCTGCCACGGGACCGGCATCGTCGGGGAGTCGGCCACCGTGATCGCGTTCATCTCGGTAAAGCCGGGAATCGACCACCGCGCCTCATAGGCCGCCCACCCCTTGAGCCACTGCCCGGTCAGGATGTAGTAGTGCGACAGGTTCCACGTCGCCTCGGCGTTGTTCGGCTTGTGCTTCAACGCCTCGGCGTACTCCGCGTGGGCCTCCTCGGTGCGGCCGAGACCGAGCAACGCGTTCCCCAGGTTGATCCGGGCGTTGACCAGCGTCGGGTCGAGCTTCACCGCTTCCCGCAGGTGGTCCGCCGCGTCGGCGTAGCGGTTCACGCACTGCTCGATGGTCCCGAGGTTGTACCACGCCTCCGCGAATCCCGGCTCCTCAGAGCAGAGATACATCAGCATCGCCACGGCGTAGTCGTGATCGCAGACCGTGTGCGCGATCACCGCCAGCGAGAAGACGGCGGGCCAGCACCGCTTGTTGCGACTCAGGATCTTCTCGAAGATCCGGGCGGCGCGGACCTTGTCCCCGGCCTCGAACGCGCGCTGGGCCTGAATGATCTTCCGTGCCTCCCACTGGGAGACACGTTGGGCGAGGTCGCGCTGGGTGGTGCGTCGGGTCATTCGGTAACCTCGGGCTTCGGGCAGGTGGCGCAGAAACCCGTCATCACGTATCTGGCGCCATTCCAGACCGCCCACAACTCGACAACCTCGCCCTTCGGTACGGTTCGGCCGCACACGTCGCACTTCCGGTTGGCCTCCTCGACGGCCGCCTCCAACCCGAGCAGGTCTTCCCACTTGAGTTCGCTCACTGTCCCGCCTCC
>CAYZBB010000166.1:0-12560 GCA_964476495.1 uncultured Actinomycetes bacterium
AGGTCGGACGCCGTCTGTGCAGGCTGACCAGCTACCAAGCTTCACCACGACTCGTCGTGACGGGCTCCGCGTCCTTCGTGGATGACCCTGACGACGTACCTCCCGCGGCTTATAGCGGTGAGTGGGTTCCGGGACCTGCACGGGGAGCTCCGGAGGGGGTTGACGAAGTTTCTCTTCACTACGCCCTTGGCCCTTCGAGGGTCCCTGAGACAGTGATACCTGTGCACGCGGGCGAGGGCAACATGCGGTTTGCGGCTGAACCCCCCTGACCGATTCAGATGCACCCGAAAGTGTCTCGCCGCATCGGAGGGAAGACCTTCCGCCAGATGCCTCGCGTCAACACGTGACGAACCACGCTCGCGGGTCTACAGTGAACCCGTCGGTTTCCACCCCCCCGGAACCGACCTCCGGTTCAGCTCAACCCCCCGGAGCTGAACCCTTGCGGCCCCCGCCCTCCCCCCTGGCGGGGGCCGCCCTCTATCTCCGGTCGGTCGCTCGGGACCGCTCCCGCGCGGGGCATGAGCGACGTCGCTCCCACCTTCTCCTGGGTTGACGACCCCGTCCTTCAGCGGTTGTCCACATGTCCGAATTCCATCCACATCCCAGGCCTTGCGCCGGATGCCTCCACTCTCGTGACGGACAGTGGGACGACGCCGCATCGGCCGGGATGGGCGCGGACGTGGAGGGTCATGTGGACGGTGGACGGGCGTGGATCGTGACCGAGGACGACGCCCTGCTCGACGACACGCTCAGGATTGCGGCCGCGGCAGGAGTAGAGCTCGTACACAGCCGGGAGCCGGGATCGCGCCAACTGTGGCGGGCCGCACCGCTGGTCCTGCTCGATGCCACGTCGGTTCGCATCGCCGCCGAGGCGCGGCTGCCTCGGCGGCCGGGCCTGGTGATGGTGTTCGACGCCGACCCGCCGGAGACGGTGTGGGAGCTGTGTGTCCATCTCGGGGTCGAGAAGTCGATGCAGGTTCATCGATCGGAGGTGGAGCTGATCGCGCTCCTGTCCGACACCACCCGTGGGCCCACCCGGGACGGTCAGTGCGTGGCCGTGATCGGCGGCTGCGGGGGCGCGGGCGCGTCGGTGTTCGCCGGGGCGGTGGCGTTCGCCGGGGCCAGGGCGGGAATGCGCTCGCTGCTGCTCGACTGCGACCCCTGGGGTGCCGGACTGGACGTCATCCTCGGCGTGGAGAACAGCCCTGGCCTGCGATGGAAGGACCTGTCGGCACCGGCCGGGCGGCTGTCCGCGGACGAGTTGACCAGGGCGATCCCACGGGTTCGGGTGGGGTCGTCGGGGATCTGGGTGTTGTCCCACGGGCGCGAGCGCGACGGCGGCGACCCCGACCCCGACGTCGTCGAGGTGGTGATCGACGCAGGACGCCGTTCCGGGGCCGTCACCGTGGTCGACCTGCCTCGGCAGCCCGGCCCGGTCCCCGACCGGGTGCTGGAACGGTGCGATCTGGCCGTGGTGATCGCGCCGGCCGACGTGCGCGGATGTTGGGCGGCGGAACGGGTTTGCACCCGATTGCGCGAGTTCGAGGTCGACTCCGGATTGGTGATCCGCGGACCTTCGCCGTGTGGCCTGGGTGCGGCAGAGCTGGCCGATCTGCTGGGCCTGCCCCTGCTGGCGCAGATGCGCGCCGAGCCGGGACTGGCCCACGAACTGGAGTTCGGGCTGTCACTGGCGAGCGGGCGGCGTCGGCCGTTGCTCAAGGCTGCCCGCCGGGTGCTGGCCGAGCTGGGATGCACACCGTGACCACATCGCATCCGGCCTTGACGGACGAACTGATCGAACGGGTTCAGCGCAGGCTGGTCGATCGTGGGCAGTCCCCCGATCCGCAAGCCCTCGCCGCGGCATTGCGGGCAGAGTCTGCAGTCCTGATGAGCGACGCCGAGATGCTGCGGCTGATCCGCCAGCTGCAACGGGAACTCGTCGGTGCCGGGCCGCTGGCCGACCTGCTGGCCGACCCGCAGACGACGGACGTCGTGGTGAACTCACCCGGCGATGTGCGGGTCGACCGCGGCTCCGGGTGGCAGCGCGCGGACGTGGGCTTTGCGGACGAGGCGGCGGTGCAGCGCCTTGCCCGCCGCCTGGCCGGTGCTGCCGGTCGACGGCTCGACGACGCCCATCCTCATGTGGACGCCCGGCTCGCCGACGGCACCCGGCTGCACGCGGTTCTTGCGCCGATCGCGGCGTCGGGCACCTGCCTGTCGTTGCGCGTGCTGCGGCCGGTGCGGCACGACCTGACGGCGCTCGTCGACGCCGGCAGCCTGCCCGGCTGCATGCCTGCTGTGGTGACCGCGATCCTGCGCAGCCGGCTGGCGTTCCTGGTGTCGGGCGGCACCGGCTCGGGCAAGACCACCTTGCTTTCGGCGATGCTCGCCGCGGTCCCGCCGCACGAAAGGCTGGTCACCGTCGAGGATGCCGAGGAGCTGCGACCGCCGCACCACCACCTGGTCCGCCTGGTGGCGCGGCAGGCGAACGTCGACGGTGCCGGCACCATCTCGATGCGTGACCTGGTTCGGCAGGCGCTGCGGATGAGGCCCGATCGCCTGATCGTGGGCGAGGTCCGCGGTGCCGAGGTGGTGGACCTGCTCGCGGCCCTCAACACGGGCCACGATGGCGGCGCGGGCACCGTGCATGCGAATGCCGCCGCGGACGTCCCGGCCCGCCTCGAGGCCCTGGCGGCGCTCGGTGGCATCGGTCGGGCGGCGCTGCACTCCCAGCTGGCCGGCGCGGTTCGGGTGGTGCTGCACGTGCGCCGGGACGGCCGGCACCGCCAACTGGCCGAGATCGCAGTGTTGGGACGGGGTTCCGACGGCTGGGTGACGGCGATGCCGGCCGTGGTACACGGCCGGCCTGTCCAGCCAGGAGCCGAGCGGCTGGCCGCGCTGTTGGCCGAGCGTGGACACCCGGCGCCGTGGTGACGTGGAGTCGCTGAGGTGATGGCGGGCAGTATGGTCGAACCCGTCCGCGTCGCCGGGTGTCTGCTGCTGGTTGCCGCGGCGCTGGTCGTGTGGCCGGTTCCGGCGATCCGCGGCGGGTGGAGGCGCCCGCCCGGGCTTCGGTGGATCGCGCGCTCCAAGCCGGCGGTTCTGGCGCACCGCGGAACCGCAGTTCTCGCCGCTATCGTGATTCTCCTCCCGGTGACCGCGATGGCCGGGCCGAGCGGCGCCTTGGCGGCCTCGATGCTGCTGGTGACCGGACGTGTGCTGATCGGCCGGATGCTGGCCGATCGGCGCCGGCGGCGGGCGCTGCCGGAGATCCTGCGTGGATTGCGCACGCTGGAGCGAGAGCTTCGGTCCGGGGCGGATCCGCTGACAGCCGCTCGGGGAGCCGCAGGTGCCTGCCGTGGCCCGGGCAAGGACGTGCTCGACGCGCTGGTGGCGCTCATGCGGTCCGGCGACGATGGCATCGACCCGACGTTCCCTGCCGGCGAACCGGGACGGGACTCGTCGCGCGATGCCCTGGACTTCCTGCGAAGCGCGTGGCTGCTCAGCCGGCGACACGGGGTGGCATTCGGCGGGCTTGTCGCCGGGATCGCCGAGGACATGACTGACCGGCTAGCGGCCGTGCAGGCGCGTTCCGGACAGCTCGCCGGCCCACGCATGTCCGGCTATGTCATGGCCGCACTGCCGCTGATGGGGCTCCTGCTCGGCGCCGGCATGGGGGTGAATCCCGTTGTGGTGCTAGTCGTGTCACCGCTCGGACATCTCCTGTTGGTCGTGGGCGTCGCGCTGATGTGCGGCGGCCTGCTGTGGTCGGCACGGATCGTTGGCCGATGAGCCAGACCTGCCGAGTGGGTCGTCGCCGTGGCGGCGGCGTCGGCCCGACGGCGACCGGGCCCACGGTGACTGGGCCCACCGGGTGCTGCGGGAGCGCGGCATGAGCGCGCCGCTGACGCCGGGACGGGTCGCCTTGGTGCTGATCGCGTTCGCTGCCGCCATGTGGCTGACACCGGAGCGTCCTCGGCTGCGGCCGACCGACGGCGCGTCGGGTGGGTCGGCGGCCGGCCGGCGGTTCGGCCGGTGGGCCGCGCCGCTCGGAGTGTTCCTGGTCGGCGCGCTCGTCGCACCGGGTGCGTGGTGGTTGGCGTTGGGAGTGGGTGCGGCCCTTGCCGTCCGGCTGGCCGTGGGTCCGGGTCTCCGGGCCGCGCGGGTGTCACCGCGGCGTCGCGCGGAGCGGCGGCGGTGGTTGATCGTGCACGCCGAGCTACTGGCGTCGTGCCTGGATTCCGGGATGGCGATGGCGACCGCGTTGCGCGCGGTGGGAGATGTGCTGCGGCCGGGTCGTGCTCGGCTCGCCGACGGGAGATCGGGGAGCGCCGGCGCCGCGTCGTGGGACGGCGGTGCCGTCGCTGCGCGTGGGTCGGCGGTGTCCGCCGCCCGTGGATCGGCGGCCGGTTCCGCGGCTGCGACGCACACCGGGCCGCCGGCTGGGCGGGCGTCTGGGGCATGGGCGGCCCGGTTAACGGACATCGGCGGCGCCCACGGTCCGCCCGATGGGCGGAGCCTGCTCGACCCGCTGCTCACCCTGGAATCGGTGGCGGCGATGCTGTCCCTGGGAGCAGATGCCGACACCGCTTGGCGAATTGTCGATCTCGACGACGACCTGGCACCGTTGGGTGCCGCCGCTCGGCGTTCGGCCGCCGGGGGAACCACGCTGGCCGACGCGGTTCGCGAGCATGCGGAACAGCTGCGTCGGGACAGCAGGGACGAGGCGGCGAGGTCGGCGGGGCGTGCGGGCGTGCTGATGACGGCTCCGCTGGGCCTGTGCTTCCTGCCCGCGTTCCTGTGCCTGGGTCTGGCGCCCGTTGTGCTCGGGCTGCTCAGCCGGCTGACCATCCGGTGACCGCCCGGGCCGCGCCGGCCGGGTGCGGTCGCCGGCCGACCGCGCCGAGCGGGCGTGCCGGTACCGCGCGGGCATCGATGCCTTGGCCGACCAACCGCCACTCCTCGGGCGCTTGTCCACATGTCCGAATTCCATCCACATCGAGGCGCGGACGGTGTCGCTTCGACGGTGCAGTCGTCAGGCTGTGGGTGAGGACGGCGAGCCGCCGTCGATGGAATGGAGGTAATGGTGGTGCAACAGGTTTCACTGCTCAAGGAGCCGGATCCGCTCGTGCCCGAGGAATGTCGCGGACCAGGCGCGGCGAACGGCTGCGGCCAGACGTGCGGGTGCACCAGCACCGAGGACGTCCGGGCGGTCGTGGCCACGGACGCCGGAATGAGCACGGTCGAGTACGCCGTCGGGACGGTCGTCGCGGCCGCGTTCGCTGCGGTGCTGTATCAGATCGTCACGGGGGACTCGGTGATCTCCGGGTTGACGGATCTGATCAACCGGGCGCTCTCCACGTCGTTCTGATATGGCCGGTCGTTCTGACATGGCCGGTCGAGGTGACATGGCCGGTCGAGGCTGACATGAGCGGCCGAGGCCGGTCCCGGTCGGCCGGTGAGGCCGGCCGGTCGGGTCGACCCACCGGCAGGCCGGTCGACCAGGGCAGCGTGACGATCGAGGCCGCCATTGGTCTGGCCGCGTTGGCATTGGTCCTGGCGTTGTGCCTGGCCGGGACCGCGTGCCTGCTGGCGCAGTTGCGCTGCGCGGACGCGGCGAGGGAGGCGGTGCGACTGGCCGCCCGTGGCGACGACTCCGGTGCGGCCGATGCGGTCTCGGCACTGGCACCGGGGGCTTCGCTGGCGCTGTCCGGCGAGGACCTGGTGACCGCGACGGTTCGAGCCGACCCGATCGGCGGATTGCTGCCGGGTGTGGTGATCGTTGCGTCGGCGTCGGCGGCGCGGGAGCCGTCAGGGGTGGGGCCGTGATCGTGCGCTGCGGACCCGACGACCGGGATCGTGGCAGCGTCACGGTTGTCGCGTGTGTCGGGGTGATGGTGCTGATCCTGGTCACCGGGCTCGCGACCCATTTCGGGTCGGCGGTGCTGGCCCGGCAACGGGCCGAGATCGGCGCCGATCTCGCAGCACTGGCCGGGGCCGCGCGGTTGCTGCATGGCGTCGAGTTCGCCTGTGCCACTGCGGATGGGGTGGCGCGGGCGAACGGTGTCGAGGTCGACAGCTGCACGGCGGACGGGCTGGACCTGCTCGTCGAGGTCGGTGCGAGCGTGGGTGGGCCGCTCGGTGGATCGGCCACCGGTCGGGCCCGGGCGGGACCGGTATCGGCCGCAGGTGCCGGTTGAACGCGCCCGACCACGGATCCCACGGCCAGGTGGCGGCCAGGTCAAGGCGGCGGACGCCCGCAGCCGTGATATCCGCGCCGCGGGGTGCGTCACTTAGGCGCCACGGGGGTGACGGATGATCCGGCGTGCGGGGGACTACGCGCCGACCCGGTCCGCTGCGTCGGCTCCCAAGGCACCAACGACCTGTCCCAGCACGGTGACCGCGCCGGCCTTGTCCAACCTGTGGTTGCCGCTCCCGCAGGTGGGCGACTGCACGCAGGCCGGACAGCCGGCGGCGCACGGACAGCCCTCGACCGTGTCGCGCGCTGCCGTCAACCACGCGGAGAGGGAGGCATAGCCGCGGTCGGCGAACCCGGCACCGCCCGGGTAGCCGTCGTAGACGATCACCGTCGGCATTCCTGTGCCGGGATGCGCCACGGCGGACAGCCCGCCGATGTCCGTCCGGTCGCAACCGGCGAACAGCGGAAGCAGACCCATCGCCGCGTGCTCGGCCGCATGCAGTGCACCGGACACCGCCGCCTCTCGGACGCCGGCGGTGCGCAGGACGCCGGCGTCGACTCCGAACCAGACCGCCCGCGTGGGCAGCGTGTGCCCGGGCAGATCCAACTCGACCTGGTCCAAGACCTTGCCGTCGGGTCGACGCCGCAGATAGCCGACGACCTGCGTGGTCAGCTCGACCGGCCCGACACCCACGCGAACCCCGTTCCCGACCGTCCGGGACCGGTGCGAACCGGACATCGCCACGGTGGACGTCGACCGCGTCACAGTGGTCCAGTCCGGCCGGTCCGCCCGTACGAGCGCCATCCCTGCGGCGAGATCCAGCTCGTCCACCAGGAACGTCTCGCCCCGATGCAGGTGCACCGCGCCCGTGTGCACCGCCCCCGGCGCTCGGTGAGCGTCGACCGTGCCCAGCATGCGGCAGCTGTCCCGGTCGACGATGGCGACCTGCCCGGTTCCGGCCCCGCGTAGGTTGACACGCTCGGCCGGATGACCCGGACCGGTCCAGAAGAAGCCGTTCGGACGACGTCGGAGCACGCGACCGTCTTCCAGGTGATCGAGCACCGGTCGGGCCGCGGGACCGCCGAACAGGTCGAGATCGGCCGACGTCAGGTGGTGCTCGGCGGCAGCGCAGGTCAGGTGTGGACCGAGGAGGAACGGGTTCGACGGGTCGATGACGGTGGCCTCCACCGGCCGGCCGAAGATCGTCTCGGGATGCCGGACCAGGTAGGTGTCCAAGGGGTCCTCGCGCGGCACGAAGACCACAAGAGCCCGGCGGCCCGCCCCGTCGCGCCTGCCTGCGCGCCCGGCCTGCTGCCACAGCGACGCCAACGAGCCGGGATATCCGGCGATGACCACCGCGTCCAGACCGGCGATGTCGACACCTAGCTCCAGGGCGTTGGTGCTGGCGACGCCGAGCAGCTCGCCGCGATCCAGCGCCCGCTCCAGCTCGCGCCGATCCTCCGGCAGGTACCCGCCCCGGTACGCGGCGACCCGGTGCGCCAGGTCCGGGGCCGTTCGGTGCAGCCGGCGCCGGGCGGCAAGCGCGACCTGCTCGGCCGCCTGCCGCGAACGGACGAAGACCAAAGTGCGGGCCCCCCTGGCCACCAGGTCGGCCATCAGCCGTGCGGCCTCGGTCGAGGCCGACCGGCGGGGGGACCGCGCACCCGGCCCAGCGTCCTGCCCGACCTGCCGATCCGCGTCCGCGCCCGGCGGGATCGATCCCGCACGATCGACAGGCCGGTCGTGATCGGGCTCCCAGAGCACGAAATCCTTGGCCGGCCTTGGCGATCCGTCCTGCGTGACGGCCTGCACCGGACGTCCGACCAGGCGGGACGCGGCCTCGGCGGGGTCCGCGGCGGTCGCCGAGGCCAACACGAACACCGGATCCGCGCCGTACAACCCGGCCACCCGCAGGAGCCGGCGGAGCACGAGCGCGACATGCGAGCCGAACACACCCCGATACGCATGGCACTCATCGACCACGATGTACCGCAGCCGGCGCCACAGCCGCGCCCAGGCCGGATGGTGCGGCAGTACGCCCAGATGGAGCATGTCAGGGTTCGTCAGCAACCAGTTGGCGTGAGCGCGGGCCCAGTCGCGCTCCTCGGACGCGGTGTCGCCGTCGTACCCGGCCGGCCGCAATCCCGGCACCGCCAGCGCGTTCAGCACGCCGAGCTGATCTGCGGCCAGCGCCTTGGTCGGGGCGAGGTACAGCACGGTCGATCGCGGATCCTCCGCGATCGCGGCGAGCGCGGGCAGCTGATAGCCGAGCGACTTGCCGGACGCCGTGCCGGTGGCCAGCACCACGTTCGTGCCACGGCGGACCAGGTCGGCGGCCAGCGCCTGATGCGCCCATGGCCGCTCGATACCGGCAACGGCCAATGCCGTCCGTACCGACGAGGGCACCCACTCGGGCCACTCGGCGGGCGAACCCGGTACTCGCGGGAGACGATGGACGTGCGGTCCGAGGAATGTGGCGGAACTCACTGTGACTTCGCTGGACCGATTCAGGAGCGGGGCCCAGTCACCCCTGGCATCCCAGGGGTTCGATGTGGTCACGCCAGCATTGTCCAGAATCGGTCCGACAGTCGTCATCGCATCGTCCGGTTCGGCACGCCCGCCCGGCCGGCCGTCGCGGCTGCACGGGGGCGTCTCAAGCGTGCCTTAAAGTACAGAGCGTCACGTCGAACCACGGGGGATCGGCGGAGAAGGCCCGCGCCGGTCAGATCGAGTGGATCGGCACACGAATCTGCACCTCTTGTGCATGGATCAGGAGTTCGATGTCCACCAGTGCCGCTGCTGCGGAAGTCGCAATTACCGGTAGTGATCAAGTCATCGTCATCGGTGTTGCCGTCGTCGCACTCGTTGCCCTGATCATCGCGTTCGTGCTGCGCGCGGGGGTCCTCGCCGCCGGGACCGGAACCCCGAAGATGCAGGAGATCTCCGCCGCCGTCCAGGAGGGTGCGGCCGCCTATCTCGGCCGGCAGTTCCGGACCCTGGGCATCTTCGTGGTCATCGTCTTCGTGCTGTTGTTCGCGCTGCCGGCCAACACCACCGGCGAGCGGATCGGCCGGTCCATCGCCTTCCTGTTCGGTGCGGCCTTCTCCGCGTCGATCGGGTACCTGGGGATGTGGCTGTCCACCCGCGCCAACGTCCGGGTGGCCGCCGCCGCCAACGGTGACGGCGGACGGGAGAAGGCCATGCAGATCGGCTTCCGGACCGGCGGCACCGTGGGCCTGGCCACCACCGGCCTCGGCCTGCTCGGCGCCTCGGTCGTCGTCCTGGTCTACGTCGGTGAGGCCCCGAAGGTGCTGGAGGGCTTCGGCTTCGGCGCCGCCATGCTCGCGATGTTCATGCGCGTCGGCGGTGGCATCTTCACCAAGGCGGCCGACGTCGGCGCCGACCTGGTGGGCAAAGTCGAGCAGGGCATCCCCGAGGACGACCCGCGCAACGCGGCCACCATCGCCGACAACGTCGGCGACAACGTCGGCGACTGCGCGGGCATGGCCGCCGACCTGTTCGAGAGCTACGCGGTGACCCTGGTCGCCTCGCTGATCCTGGGCAGCGCGGCCTTCGGCACCAAGGGACTGGTCTTCCCGCTGATCATCCCGGCGATCGGGGTGCTCACCGCCATCATCGGCATCTACATCACCCGGGCCAAGGCCGGCGAGCCCGGCCTGGTCACCATCAATCGCTCGTTCTACATCTCCGCGGCCATCTCCGCCGTGCTGTCCGCGGTCGCCTCGTTCGTCTACCTGCCGACGAACTTCGCCGACCTGGGCATCGACTCGGTCCGCGACGTCTCGGGCAACCCGGCGCTCATGGCGATCATCTCGGTGCTCATCGGCATCGTGCTGGCCGCCGTCATCCTGTGGCTGACCGGCTACTTCACCGGCACCGAGACCAAGCCGACCAACGACGTCGCCAGGGCCTCGCTGACCGGCCCGGCGACCGTGGTGCTCGGCGGCATCTCGGTGGGCTTCGAGTCGGCCGTCTACACCGCGCTGGTCATCGCCGCCGCCGTGTACGGCGCGTTCCTGCTGTCCACCACGCTGATCGTGGCCCTGTTCATGATCGCGCTGGCCGGCTGCGGCCTGCTCACCACCGTCGGCGTCATCGTCGCGATGGACACGTTCGGCCCGGTCTCCGACAACGCCCAGGGCGTGGCCGAGATGAGCGGCGAGGTCTCCGAGGAGGGCGCCAAGATCCTCACCGAGCTGGACGCGGTGGGCAACACCACCAAGGCCATCACCAAGGGCATCGCCATCGCCACCGCCGTGCTGGCCGCGACCGCGTTGTTCGGTTCCTACTCGGACGCCATCACCGGAGCGCTGGCCGAGGCCGGCGCCGGCGCTGCGATCGCCTCGGAGACCCTGAGCTCGTTCGTCACCTCGGTGGTCTCCCCCGGCACCCTGGTCGGCATGCTGCTGGGCGCCTGCGTGGTGTTCCTGTTCTCCGGCCTGGCCATCAACGCGGTGTCCCGTGCGGCCGGCGCCGTGGTGTACGAGGTGCGCCGCCAGTTCCGGGAGATCCCCGGGATCATGGAGGGCACCAACAAGCCCGAGTACGGCAAGGTCGTGGACATCGTCACCCGCGATTCTCTGCGCGAGCTCGCCACCCCCGGACTGCTCGCCGTGTTCGCGCCGATCGCCGTCGGATTCGGCCTTGGCGTCGGCCCGCTGGCCGGATACCTGGCCGGCACGATCGCCACCGGCACCCTGATGGCCGTGTTCCTGGCCAACTCCGGTGGTGCCTGGGACAACGCGAAGAAGATCGTCGAGGACGGCACCCACGGCGGCAAGGGTTCGCCGGCGCACGAGGCGACAGTCATCGGCGACACCGTCGGCGACCCGTTCAAGGACACCGCGGGACCTGCCATCAACCCGCTGTTGAAGGTGATGAACCTGGTCTCGTTGCTGATCGCCCCGGCGATCGTGGCGCTGACCGTGGGCGCGTCGGCCAACGACGGCATCCGGTACGGGATCGCCGCGCTCGCCGTGGTGATCATCATCGGCGCCGTGCTGGTGTCCAAGCGCCGGGAATCGTCCCTGCACGCGGACGCGCCGCAGCGGGCCTGACGGCGCGACGCGCACCCGGACCACCTCGAGGAGGCCCGGCAGGTAGCCATCGGCCACGGGTCGAGGGCTACCCTGCCTGGCAAGGACGCCCAAACGGCGCCCACTCGGGGCAAAGGGGTTCGGGTGACCCAGCTGTCGCTGTTCTCTGCCGACCTGATTCCTCCCGTCGGGGAGGACCTCGGTGGGCTGCTCGCCGCGAACGGGCGGCTCGAGGCGGTCGATGACGGCGTGCGGCTGGTCATCCAGCTGCCCGATCCGTGGCGGGCGTCGGCATTGATCCGGGAGTGCCGGGTGCGTGATGTCGACGCGCATGTCTCCCAACAGGAGGCGGTCACCGTGCTGCGCACGGATCCGGCACCGGTGCTGACCGACCTGTCCGTCCGGTGGCTCGACGGGTCGACCAAGGTGATGCCGCGCGAGGTGGAGCTGTCGGCCGGCCTGCTCCGATGCTGGACGATCGCCTCCGGACGTCCGGCCGCGGTCGGCTACCTCCTCGGACTCGATCCGGACGCGCCGGAGATCCACGAGTCACTGGTCGGCTGCTGTGCGGCGGCCGGCCTGGCAGGTTCGCTGATCGGACCCCGGGGCGGCGGCCCCGCGGTGCGTATCGTCGGATTGAGGAGATCTACGCGGCTCGCCGAAATGGTCGGAACCCCACCGCCGGAGGCACCCGCCGGCCAGTTCCCACAGCCGGTGCACTAGCCGGCCTGAGGTTCCCGACCGGCCCAGCCGGGCCGCGTTCCGCGCGGCGCACTTGCGCGGCTGTGGCATCCTGCTCCCGGTAGGAGTGACGGCGCCACCCGCGGCCGTCCCAGGGTGGCGGAGATCACCTGTGCAGCACCTTCCTCCCGGCTCGACGTCGAAGGAGCCGGGAAGACGCACGGATACAAGGAGAACGGACCTGATGGCCACTGGCACAACCGCGAGCACCCGCGACGGCGGAGTGCGGCTGGTCGTCGTCGAGTCACCGAGCAAGGCGAAGACCATCTCCGGCTACCTCGGTGACGGGTATGTCGTGGAGTCCTCCGTCGGGCACATCCGCGACCTGCCTCGGGGTGCCGCCGACGTGCCCGCCAGATACAAGGGTGAGCCGTGGGCCCGACTGGGCGTCAACACCGAGAACGGCTTCGAGCCGCTGTACGTGATCTCGCCGGACAAGAAGGCGCAGGTCGCCAAGCTCAAGTCGCTGCTGGCCGGGGCCGACGAGCTTTACCTGGCCACGGACGAGGACCGCGAGGGCGAGGCCATCGCCTGGCACCTGCTGGAGACCCTCAAGCCGAAG
>CAYZBB010000167.1:0-12545 GCA_964476495.1 uncultured Actinomycetes bacterium
CGTGCGGCAGTCGAGCTTGGGCGATGCGGGAGGTTCGATTCCTCCCGACGGCACCGGGACACCGCAGGAATGCCTCCCAACCACCCTCAGTGATCGCATCTCACGTACCGTGATCCACTTGCTCCAAAGGCTGAACTATGCGACGCCGTCGGCGGACAGTCGGCGTCCAGCGCGCCGGAGGCCGCGGGCGTCGGCCACAGTGATGTGGGACCGCAACGTACGGCGGCCATATGGGGGGATCAGTGGCCGATGCCGAGGAGGGGATCGGGCGCACACCGGTGGCACAGTCCGGCCGCCCGGTCGCGCCGACCCTCTGGCGCCGGCGCTCCGTCTACGTGATCGGGCTGTGCGCGTGCGCGTTGTTGGCGGCCAGCGTCCTGGCGATGGTGCTCACCGGGCAGGAGTCACAGGCATCGGCCGTGGTGGCCAACGCCGCCCAGCTCGGTGCCGCCGTCCTTGCGACCGTGGCGTCGGCCGTCGTGGTGCGCCGACACGATCCACCGGAACGTCGGGTCTGGCTGCTGGTGACGATCGCCTGCGCCTGCTGGGCCGCCGGCCAGCTCTACTGGTGCTACGTCGAGATCATCCTGGGTCAGCAGATGCCGGCGGTGTCGGCGGCCGACATCCTGTTCCTGGCTTTCATCGTGCTGATGGTGATCGCGGTCGCACCGACCGGTCTGCGTGGCGACCGTCTCGGGACGCTGCTGGATGCGTTCGTCATCGGCATGGCGCTGTTCACGATCAGCTGGTCGACCACGATCAACGAGGTTGCCCAGTCCCCGGCCGAACCGCTCGTCCTGATCATCAACCTGGCCTACCCGTGTGGGGACATCGTGGTGCTCACCATGGTGATGCTCAACGTCTCCCGGCGAGCCGCACAGCGATCGAGCCTCACCGCGCTCGCCGTGGCGATGGGCCTGATCGCGGTGTCCGACGGCTTCTACGTGTACCTCTCGTCGTCGGATGCGTTTGCCTCGGGATCGGTGATCGGACTCGGCTGGATCGCCGGATTCGGCATGATCGGATGCGCCGCCGCGGCCAGCCCGGACGCTCCCGCAACGGCGCACGGCCGCGGTCCGGCCGGTGCGGTCCGCGGGGGCGCGGGCCAGGTGAGCATGCTTCCCTACGTGCCGTTGGTGCTGGCGCTGATCGTGGTCGGCGTCAGCCGGCTCAACAGCGTGGTCGATCGGATCAGCGGGATCGCGCTGGTGCTGACCTTCCTTGGCGTTCTCGCGCGGCAGTACCTGACCATCCGCGACAACATCACGCTCACCCGTGATCTCGAACGACGGGAGGGAGAGCTGGCCAGGCAGGCGTTCCAGGACGTCCTCACCGGCCTGCCGAACCGGGCGCTGTTCACCGACCGGGCAGCGCACGCTCTCGAGCAGCACCGACGCAGCATGCGCCCGCTCGCGTTGATGTTCGTCGATCTGGACGACTTCAAGGCGGTCAACGACACCCTCGGCCATCCGATGGGCGATCAGCTGGTGATCCGCGTGGCCGAACGGCTCCGAGGCGCGATCCGGTCCAGCGACACGGTGGCCCGGTTCGGCGGCGACGAGTTCGCGGTGCTGGCCGAGGGGGAGGACACCGACGCGGTCGGTCTGGGCGCTCGGCTGATGGAGTCCTTGCGCCCGCCGTTCGGCCTGGGCAAGGAGCAGCTGTCGATCGGGGCCAGCATCGGCATCGCGGAGGTGACCGCCACCCAGCCGACACCATTGCTGGACGAGCTCTTCTCCCGCGCCGACATCGCCATGTACGCGGCCAAGCGCGCCGGCAAGGGCCAGGTCGCGATCTACGAGCCGTCGATGGTGCTGCCCGAGGCGGCGGATCTGCAGTACCGGCCGTTGCTGATCGAGGCGATCAGGACCGGCGCGATCGACTGCGTCTACCAGCCGATCCTGGACCTGAACACCGGCCGGGTGCACTGCATGGAGACGCTGGCCCGCTGGCAGGTCGACGGTCAGGCCGTCCAGCAGGAGTACTTCATCAAGCTTGCCGGTCGCCTCCAGCTGTTGCCGGCACTCACCGACCTGGTGATCGACAGGGCCTGCGCCCAGCTCGCGGACTGGACGAACCGTCTCGGCTGCCAGGACCTGCGCATCGGAGTGAACGTCCCGGCCGGGCTGATGACCGACCGCGAGTTCCCGCGGCGGGTCGCCGCTGCGCTGCGCCGCCACCGGATCAGCGCCGAACGGTTGGCGCTGGAGATCACCGAGGACGCCCTGCGGGGCGAGGTGACGATCGCCCGCGCCGTCGCCGACCAGCTCCGTCACTCCGGCGTGCGGCTGTGGTTGGACGACTTCGGCACCGGGTACTCCTCGCTGCTGAGCCTGCGCCAGATCTCGCTGCAGGCCGTCAAGATCGACATCGCGTTCGTCGCGAACGTCCACACCGACCCCTCCGCCGCCCAGTTCCTGGGTGCCCTGCTGGCCCTGGGTCGCGACCTGGACCTGTTGGTCACCGCGGAGGGCGTGGAGTTGCCCGAACAGGCCGAGGTGTTACGCAAGCTCGGATGTCGATACGCCCAGGGTTACCTGTACGCCCGCCCCGCGCCCGCCGACGAGTTCGATCGGATGCTGGCCGCTGGCTGCGGCGACGGCGTCCCCAACCACGACAGGAGCGTTCAGGTGGGGCGCTGACCCCACATCCTGGCCACCCCGATCGCGTGCCGCCACCTGGCCAGTTCCGCGTCGCGCCGGGTCGAGGTCATCGACGGTCGCCACTCCCCGGCCTTGCGCCAGAACCCGCGCAGCACCTGTCGGTCGGACCAGTAGCCGACTGCCAACCCGGCCGCGTATGCCGCGCCGAGAGCGACCGTCTCGGCCATCATGGGCCGGACCACCGGGATGTCCAGCACGTCGGCGATCGTCTGCATCAGCAGGTTGTCGCTCGTCATGCCACCGTCGACGGCCAGCCACTTCGCGGCCACCCCGGCATCGGCGTTCATCGCGTCCACCACGTCGTGCGTCTGCCAGGCGGTCGCCTCCAGCACGGCTCTGGCGATGTGCCCCTTGGTGATGTAGGACGTCATCCCGACCAGCACGCCCTGGGCGTCGTTGTCCCAGTACGGCGCGAACAACCCGGAGAACGCCGGAACCAGGTAGCAACCGCCGTTGTCCGGGACCGATCGGGCGAGGGTCTCGATCTCCGCGGGAGAGCGGATCAGCCCCAGATTGTCCCGGCACCACTGCACGAGACCGCCGGCGTGGGCCATCGAGCCCTCCAACGCGTACACCGCCGGCTCGCCGTCCACCTTGTGCGCCACCGTGGTGATCAGGCCGTGGCTGGACCGGACGACCTCGGTGCCGGTATTGAGCAACAGGAAGCTGCCCGTGCCGAACGTGCACTTCGCCTCGCCCGCGTCGAACGCGGTCTGCCCGAACAACGACGCCTGCTGGTCGCCGATCAACGCGCCGATCGCGATCCCCGCGACGGGATCGACCGTCCGCGCGACAATGCCGATGGTGGGCCGGATCTCGGGCAGGAGTGGGCGGGGGATGTCCATCGCGTCGAGCAGCTCGTCGTCCCAGTCCAAGGTGTCCAGATTCATCAGCATGGTCCGGCTGGCGTTGGTCACGTCCGTGACGTGCACGCCCTGTCCCGGGCCGCCGGACAGGTTCCAGGTGATCCAGCTGTCCATGGTCCCGAACAGCAGGTCCCCCCCGCGCGCGGCATCGGCCACCGCCGGGTCCCGGTCCAGCATCCAGCGCAGCTTCGCTGCCGAGAAGTAATTCGCGATCGGCAGTCCGGTGCGGGCACGGACCACGGCCGGGTCGATCCGTTCGGCGAATCCGGCCAGCACGTCGGTCGTCCGCGTGTCCTGCCAGACGATCGCTCGGCACGCGGGCGCGCCGGTATGCCGGTTCCACAGCACGGACGTCTCACGCTGGTTGGTCATACCGAGCGCGACCACCTCGCCGGCCGAGACCCCCGCGTCCTGCATCGCCTGCGGCACGATCCTGCGCACGATCGACCAGATCTCGGCCGCATCGTGCTCCACCCAGCCCGGATGCGGGTAGTGCTGCTGATGCTCCCTTTGGGCGATGGACACCATGCGACCCCGCCGGTCGAACAGCATGCACCGGGTCGACGTCGTGCCCTGATCCAACGCCGCGACCAGCCGCTGTTTCATCGATCCCGCCCGTGACCGAGTTCGCGGGAGATCGCCCGGCCGGCCCGGGTCACATGATTGATCAGCGCGGTGCGCGGGCGCAGCCGGCTGTCGCAGACCCGCTCGACCGCTCCCTCGATGCCGACGACCGCCACCACATAGCCGCCCCGGTCACGGATCGGGGCTGCGATGTCGGCGACACCCGGATCGGCCTCGCCGACCGAGCCGGCCCAGCCCACGTCCCGGATGGCGGCGAGTTCCCGGTGCAGGGCAACCCGGTCGGTGATGGTTCGGTTGGTCAGCGCCGGCAGGTCCTGCTGGAGGATCGAACGGGCGGCCCCGGCGTAGTAGGCCAGCAGCACCTTGCCAAGCGCACTGGCGTGCAGGGGCACCACCGAACCGGTCACCAGCACCTGGTTTCCGCCGTCGGCCCGGAACACGTGATGCGCGACCTCGGCCCGACCGTGATGAAAGGTGGCTACCCGGACCGACTCTCCCGTACGCGCGGCGAGCGCATCCGTCCAGTTGATCGCCTTCGATCGGAGCTCGTTCGGATCGAGCCTGTCCGATCGGCCGAGGTCGAACAACTCGTGCGCCACCCGGTACGGCCCGTTGGGCACGTCCTGCTCGACGAACCCGACGTCGGCCAAGGTGCGCAGTATCCCGTGGGTGGTGCCCTTGGCCAGGCACAGGGCCGAGGACACCTGCGCGAGGGCGAGCGGTTCGTCCGAGTCGGCGAGCATGCGCAAGATCGCAGCGGCCCGCTCGACCGACTGAACGTTGCCCGGCACGAGGCGAAGGCTACTCCGGGCCGGAACGGCTGCTTCGTTCGGCCATGTCGAACGCCACCCGTTGTGGTCCTGGCCGGGAAGCCGTACGGTCGCGACCGGTGGGTCACTGCACCATGAAGGGCCGACTGCGAGGAGGCGGTGGGGATGCGGATCGCGCACCCCTCTCGGCAGGCTCGCGTTCCGTGCCGGCGTTGCACGCCGACGCCGGCGGTCGACCGGCCCGCGTTCACCTGGCATCCAGCCCATCGAGTGAGGACCAACGGATGACCACGACCCAACCCCGACCCGCCGGCCGCACCCGCGAGCCCGACCGCAACCTCGCCGTCGAGTTGATCCGGGCGACCGAGGCGGCCGCGATGGCCTCCGGCCGGTACTTGGGCCGCGGGGACAAGAACCAGGTGGACGCCGCCGCCGTCGATGCCATGCGCCCGGTGCTTGGCACCGTCTCGATGCGTGGGGTGGTGGTGATCGGCGAGGGTGAGAAGGACGAGGCACCCATGCTCTTCAACGGCGAGCAGGTCGGCGACGGCACCGGGCCCGAGGTCGACATCGCGGTCGACCCGGTGGACGGCACCACGCTGGTGGCCAAGGCGCTGCCCGATGGGCTGAGCGTGGTCGCGCTGGCCGAACGCGGCAGGATGTTCGACCCGGGTCCCTGCTTCTACATGCGCAAGACGGTGGTGCCGCGGTCCGCGGCCGATTCGGTCGATCCACAGGCACCGGTCGGCGAGATCATCGCGGCAGTGGCAAAGGCGCTGGGCCGCAAGGCCGATGATCTGACCGTTGCCGTGCTGGACCGGCCGCGACACAGCGCGCTGGTGGACTCGATCCGCACCGCCGGCGCGCGCATCAAGTTCCTGCCCGACGGCGATGTGGCCGGGGCGATCATGGCGGCGGCCGAGGACACCATCGACACCGGCGTCGACCTGCTGTTCGGCACCGGGGGGACCCCGGAGGGGGTGATCGCGGCCGCGGCGCTGCGCTGCCTTGGCGGGTCGATCTTCGGCCGGCTGCAGCCGCGCAACGACGAGGAGCGTCGGGCGGCCATCGACCAGGGCTACGACCTGGACAGGATCCTGACCACGACCGAACTGTGCGGCGGCGACGACGTATTCTTCGCCGCCACCGGCGTCACCGACGGCGCCCTGCTCAAGGGCGTCCGTTACGGGACCGGACGGATCAGCACCACCTCCCTGTCCATGCGAGCCCGCTCCGGAACCATCCGCTTCATCCAGACCTTCCACGACCCCGAACGGTCAAGCCTGGTCCCCGCGCTCGATTGAGCCTTCACCCGAGGGCCACGGCGTCCGGGAACACCATCACGAGGAGACGAAACGGTATGAGTGTGCAGGCATCTGCACTGAGCCCGGAGAGCAGGGCCAAGGCGCTGAGGGACATGGCCGAGGGCGAGGTGGACGTGCTCGTGATCGGCGCCGGCGTCGTCGGCGCGGGCGCCGCGCTCGACGCGGCGAGCCGCGGCTTGTCCGTCGCCATGGTCGAGGCACGCGACCTGGCGGCGGGCACGTCGAGTCGGTCCTCGAAGCTCGTGCATGGCGGCCTGCGGTACCTCAAACAGCTGAACTTCTCGCTGGTGTTCGAGGCGCTGCGGGAGCGCTCGCTGATCCTCAAGACGTTGTGCCCGCACCTGGCCCGGCCGGTCGAATTCATCTACCCGTTGGAGCGCAAGGGAATCGATCGCGGCTACGTCGGACTCGGCGTCGGCGTGTACGACGTGCTGGGCGCGGGCAAGGGCGTGCCGTCGCACCACAAGCACCTGAGCAAGAGCAAGACGCTGGAGATCTTCCCGGACGGGAAAAAGGGCCACATCCAGGGCGCGATCAAGTTCTATGAGGGCCAGCTGGACGATGCCCGGCACACGATGATGCTCGCCCGGACGGCCGCGGCCTACGGGGCGATGGTGGCTACCAGCGCCCGGGTGACCGATCTGACCCGCAACGGCGAACGTGTGGTCGGCGCGACCGTCCGGGATCTGGAGAGCGGTCGCGACATCGCAGTGCGGGCCAGGACCGTGGTGAACGCAACCGGGGTGTGGACCGACGATATCCAGCAGATGATCGGCGGCAAGGGCGGTTTCCGCGTGCAGGCATCCAAGGGCGTGCACATCGTGGTCCCCCGCGATCGGATCAGGTCCAAGACGGGGCTGATCACCGAGACCGAGAAGAGCCTGCTGTTCATCATCCCGTGTCCGTGGAGCGACGACTTCTGGGTCATCGGCACCACGGACACACCCTGGGACCTGGACCGCGCGCACCCGGCGGCGAGCCGCTCCGACATCGACTACATTCTCGAACACGCCAACGTCCTGCTCGAAAAGCCTTTGACCCGAGCCGATGTCGTCGGCGTCTATGCCGGCCTGCGGCCGCTGCTGGCCGGCGAGTCGGACCAGACCAGCAAGTTGAGCCGCGAACACGCGTGCGTCTCACCCGTCCCCGGTCTGGTGATCATCGCCGGCGGCAAGTACACCACCTACCGGGTGATGGCCAAGGACGCCGTCGACGCGGCGGCCAAGCAATTGCCAGGGCCGGTCGAAAAATCCTGCACCGAAAGGGTCCCGCTGATCGGTGCGGACGGGTATCAGGCCCTCTGGAACACCCGGGCCCGGATCGCGGAGCGGACCGGGCTGGACATGGACCGGGTGGAACACCTGCTGGGCAGGTACGGCAGCGCGATCGACGACCTGCTGGGGCTGATCGACGCCGACCCGGCGTTGGCCCAACCCTTCGAGTCGGCGCCAAGGTACCTCAAAGTCGAAGCGCACTATGCGGTCTCGCACGAGGGGGCGCTGCACCTCGACGACATCCTCGCCCGGCGGACGCGGATTTCCGTCGACACCTGGGATCGCGGGGACGCGGCCGCGGGCGAGGTGGCCGAGCTCGTCGCTCCGCTGCTCGGCTGGGACGCGGAGACCGTCCGGCGCGAGGTGGAGCACTATCGCACCCGCGTCGCGGCGGAGCGGGAATCGCAGGAACAGCCCGACGATCGCACCGCCGACGCCGCCCGGCTCGGCGCGCCGGACGTTCGCGTCGGTGCGGCGTGAAGGGAGGCGTCATAGCGAAAACAATTCGTCACATTGTGGTCACAGACGGGAACTCTCATCGCTGATGACCACCTACGGGCGTAGGTTTCTTTCGATCGCTTGGTGATCATGTCTTCCCCTGCCCCTTCGGCGACGTGGGGGCGGAACAACGGGCAAGGAGGCCTCATTGGACATCTCCAGCGGAGAAATCTTCATCTCCGAAGTCACCGGTACGGCGATGCTGTTGCTGCTCGGCTGTGGCGTCGTGGCCACGGCAATCCTCAAGGGCAGCAAGGGTGAGGGCGGTGGTTGGCTCCTCATCAACTTCGGGTGGGGTCTTGCGGTCTTCGCGGGCGTGTACGTCGCGTTCCGCAGCGGCGCGCACCTGAACCCGGCAGTGACCCTGGCCCTGGCCATCACCGGGCCGAACAACGGCGGCATTGAATGGTCCCAGGTGCCGGTGTACTGGGGCTCCGAACTCGTCGGAGCGTTCATCGGCGCGATCATCGCCTGGTTGGCCTTCAAGCAGCACTTCGATGCCGAGGAGGATCCGGGCAAGAAGCTGGGTGTCTTCTCCACCGGCCCGGCGATCCGCAACTACGGCTGGAACACCCTCACCGAGGTCATCGGCACGTTCGTGCTGGTGTTCGTCATCCTGATCTCCGGCGGCACGCCGTCCGGCCTGGGCCCGCTGTTCGTGGCCCTGCTCGTGGTCGGCATCGGTGCCTCCCTCGGCGGCCCGACCGGGTACGCGATCAACCCGGCGCGCGACCTCGGTCCGCGCATCGCCCATGCCATCCTGCCGATCAGGGGCAAGGGCTCTTCCGATTGGGCCTACTCGTGGGTTCCGATCGTGGGCCCCCTCATCGGTGGTGCGCTCGGCGCCCTGCTGTTCCTGGCGCTCGGTGGCCCGGGAATCTTCCCCGGCGTCTCCTGAACCCAACGCCACCGCGCGTGGCACCAGATGATCGGCGGAGCGACCGGACCCGGCCGTCGCCCGAGGCGGCCGGGTCCGCGCTCCGACCGTGTGCAACCAAGTGATCAATCCGCACCGGCTTCAGAGCTGGAGCAACGAAAGGGATGTAGCAAGGCATGAGTGAAAAGTTCGTCGCCGCCATCGACCAGGGCACCACCTCGACAAGGTGCATGGTGTTCAACCGCGAGGGCCGAGTGGTCTCGGTCGACCAGCGCGAGCACGAGCAGATCTTCCCCAAGGCCGGGTGGGTAGAGCACAACCCGGCCGAGGTCTGGGAGAACACCAGGGCGGTCTCGGCGGCGGCGCTGCAGAAGGTCGACCTGAACGAGGACGACATCGCCGCCGTCGGCATCACCAACCAGCGGGAGACCGCGGTCGTGTGGGACCGGAACACCGGCGAGGCGGTCTACAACGCGATTGTCTGGCAGGACACCAGAACCGACGCGATCTGTCAGGAACTCGGCGCGCTCGGCGGCGGCGCCGAGCGCTACAAGGCCAAGGTCGGCCTGCCGCTGGCCACCTACTTCTCCGGCCCGAAGGTGCGGTGGATCCTGGACAATGTCGAGGGTGCCCGGGAACGGGCGGAGGCCGGCGACCTGGTGTTCGGCAACATGGACACCTGGACCCTGTGGAACGCCACCGGCGGCGTCAACGGTGGCCTGCACGTCACCGATCCGACCAATGCCTCCCGCACCCTGCTGATGGACCTGGACACGCTGTCCTGGGACGCCGGTATCGCCGCCGACATGGGCATTCCGTTGTCCATGCTGCCCGAGATCCGTTCCTCCTCCGAGGTGTACGGCACCGGCCGGGAGAAGGGCTCGTTCGCCGGCGTGCCGATCGCGGGCATTCTCGGTGACCAGCAGGCGGCGACCTTCGGCCAGGCCTGCCTGTCCCCGGGTGAGGCCAAGAACACCTACGGCACCGGGTGTTTCATGTTGCTGAACACCGGTACCGAGAAGGTCCCGTCGAAGAACGGCCTGCTCACCACCGTCTGCTACAAGATCGGCGACAAGCCCACCGTCTACGCGCTGGAGGGCTCGATCGCGATCGCCGGCTCGCTGGTGCAGTGGCTGCGGGACAACCTGAACCTGATCGCCACCGCCCCCGAGATCGAGGAGCTGGCCGCGCCCGACAACGGCGGCTGTTACTTCGTTCCCGCGTTCTCCGGTCTGTTCGCCCCGTATTGGCGCTCCGACGCCCGCGGCGCGATCGTGGGGCTGACCCGGTACGTCAACAAGTCGCACATCGCCCGCGCGGTGCTGGAGGCCAACGCCTACCAGACCAAGGAGGTGCTGGACGCGATGAACGCGGACTCCGGCGTCGATCTGACCGCGCTCAAGGTCGACGGCGGCATGGTCGCCAACGACACGCTCATGCAGTTCCAGGCGGACATCCTTGACGTGCCGGTGATCCGCCCGGTGGTGGCCGAGACCACCGCGCTCGGCGCTGCCTACGCGGCCGGCCTGGCCGTCGGGTTCTGGGACTCCGAGGACGACATCCGCAACAACTGGGCCGAGGACAAGCGCTGGGAGCCGCAGATGGAGGCCAAGGAGCGGGATCGGCTCTACCGGCAGTGGAAGAAGGCGGTCGGCAAGACCCTGGACTGGGTCGACGAGGACACCGCCTGATCCGACGCCGAGCGTTCGCGAGGGGTGTCAGCGGCGCGTCCGCCCTGCCGGGTGGGGCGCGCCGCTCGTCAGCGCGACGGCCCTGGCCAGCACGTCGTCGAGCATCGCCGGGGTGAGCCGGCCGGTGAAGGTGTTCTGCTGGCTCGGGTGGTAGCAGCCGACCAGCGTGGTGTCGCCGATCCGCGCGACCGCGCCGTGGCCGAACCGCGGCCGGGGGCGGGGAACCACCCGTCCGGTCGACGCCAGCAGGCGCAGTGCCGCGTCCCAGGCGAACCCGCCAAGGCAGACGACGACGCGGACCCGGGGCAGCAGGGCCAGCTCTGCCTCCAGCCAGGGCGCGCAGGCGTCCCTCTCCTCCGGGGTGGGGCGGTTGTCCGGTGGGGCGCACCGCACCGCTGCGACGATCCGGGCGCCGTCGAGCGCCTGCCCGTCTGCGGCGTCCACGGAGTCCGGCGTCCGGCTGAGCCCGGCGCGGTGGAGCGCGGCGAAGAGCCAGTCGCCACTGCGGTCGCCGGTGAAGACGCGGCCGGTGCGGTTGCCGCCGTGGGCGGCGGGGGCGAGCCCGAGCACGAGCAGCCGGGGGTCCGCGTCACCCCAGCCCGCGACGGGGCGTCCCCAGTAGGGCTCGGCGGCGAAGCCGGCGCGCTTGTGGACGGCGACGTCCTCGCGCCACGCCACGAGACGCGGGCACGCCCGGCACACGCTGACCCTCGCGCTCAGCCCGGCCAGGTCGCACCCGGACGCCAGCGCGGCAACCTCCGCCGGGTCGTGGGCGACCGGCGTGGCCGCCGTGGCCGGATCGCCGGGCCAGCCGGTGCCCGGCGGGACCGGGGAAGGGAACGGCACGGACGTGGCCGGGTGGGGCAGCGGCGCCCCCGGCACGACGGTGGAGCCCGAGGACGGGTCCGGAGCGGGACGGCGCGGCGGCGGTGTCATTCGAGCTCGGCCCGGAACCTGGCCAGGTCCACGCGCCCCGCCCGCACCGGGACGCCCTCCTCCACCAGGCGGGCCGTCCCCTCCGCCACCAGATGGGCGGCGATCGTCCCGTCGGCGCGCACGACCCGCCACCAGCAGGCTTCTCCCCCGCTGCCGGCGAGAACCCTGGCCACGAGTCGGGGCCCGCAGCCGACCACCCGGGCGACGTCGCCGTAGGTGCTCACCCGCCCGGCCGGGATCGCGTCCGTCGCCAGCAGGATGCTGTCGGCCAGCCCGGCCATCGTGCGCGCCATGGCCGCACTCTAGATCGTCGCCCCCGCACCCTCCAGACCGGCCCCGTCGGCCGACCTAGGGTGGGAGGGGAGGAGAGGAGCAGGCGATGGAGTACCGGATCGAGCACGACACGATGGGCGAGGTGCGGGTCCCTGCGGACGCGCTCTACGCTGCGCAGACCCAGCGGGCGGTGGAGAACTTCCCGATCTCGGGACGCGGGCTGTCGCGCCACCACATCGCCGCGCTGGCCGAGATCAAGCGGGCAGCCGCGATCGCGAACGCCGAACTCGGCGTGCTCCCCCGACCGGTGGCGGACGCGATCGTCGCCGCCGCGGACGAGGTGATCGCCGGGGACCACGACGGAGACTTCCCGGTCGACGTCTTCCAGACCGGCTCGGGGACGTCCTCGAACATGAACGCCAACGAGGTGGTCGCGACGCTGGCGACGCGCCGCCTGGGTCAGCCGGTGCACCCCAACGACCACGTGAACGCCTCGCAGTCGTCCAACGACGTGTTCCCCTCCTCGATCCACATCGCGGCCGTCGGGGCCGTGACCGGAGACCTGCTGCCCGCCCTGGAGGTGCTCGCCACCGCGCTGGAGGCGAAGGCGACGGAGTTCGCCGGGGTGGTCAAGGCGGGCCGGACGCACCTGATGGACGCCACCCCGATCACCCTCGGGCAGGAGTTCTCCGGCTACGCCGCGCAGGTGCGCCACGGCATCGACCGCGTGCGCGGCACCCTGCCGCGCCTGGCCGAGCTCCCGCTGGGCGGAACGGCCGTGGGTACC
>CAYZBB010000168.1:0-12536 GCA_964476495.1 uncultured Actinomycetes bacterium
CGGGCGATGCGGTGGATCTCGTCGATGAACAGCACGTCGCCCTCGACGAGGTTGGACAGGATGGCGGCCAGATCCCCGGCGCGTTCCAGTGCCGGGCCCGAGGTGAGCCGCAGGGCCGCCCCGAGCTCCGCGGCGATGATCATGGACAGGGACGTCTTGCCCAGGCCGGGCGGGCCGGCCAGCAGCACATGGTCCGGCGGTGTGCCGCGCAGCTTGGCCCCGGACAACACCAGCTGCAGCTGCTCGCGGACCTTCTCCTGGCCGACGAACTCGCGCAGTGACCTCGGCCGCAACGACGCCTCGACGTCGGAATCGCCGGGCACCTCCGTGGGGGTGACCAGTGGATCCTGGTCCTCGGTGCTCACTTGTTGCGTCCGAGCAGAGCGAGCGATCGGCGCAGCAGCACACCGACGTCACCGGTCGCGACCGCCGCGTCCTGTTGGGCGGCGACCGATGCCACCGCGTCATCGGCCTGCCGTGCGGTGAAGCCGAGGCCGATCAGGGCGTCGGTGACCTGCGGGCGCCAGGCGATGGCGCCGGGCGCTCCGTTGGACGGCGCGGCCGCACCGGCCGGAGCGGCCGCGCTCGCCCGACCAACCTTGTCCTTGAGTTCGAGCACCAGGCGCTCCGCGCTCTTCTTCCCGATCCCCGGCGCCCGGCACAGGGACGCGGTGTCCGCGGTGGACAGGGCGCGGCGCAACTCGTCCGGATCGAGCACCGCCAGCAGCGCAAGCGCGATCTTGGGCCCGACCCCGGAGACCGACTGCACCAGCTCGAACAGCTCCTTGCCGGCAGCGGAAGTGAAGCCGAAGAGGGTCAGTGAGTCCTCCCGGACGACCAGCGTCGTCCACAGCCGGGCCTGCTCGCCCCGACGGAGTTCGGCCAGGGTCGCCGGCGTGGTGCGGACGGCCAGCCCGACCCCGCCGACCTCGATGACCGCGTGGTCCAGGTGGATGGCCAGCACCTCGCCGCGCACGGAACTGATCACGGCGTCATCCTCGTCTGCGACGCCGACAGTGCCTTGGCGGCCTTCGCCGCGGCCGCCATCCGGGCCTGCATCGGGGAGCGCCACAGGTGGCAGAGGGCGAGCGCGAGCGCGTCCGCGGCGTCGGCGGGTTTGGGTGCCTCCGGTAGCCGGAGCAGTCGGGTGATCATGGCGGTGACCTGCGCCTTGTCTGCGTTGCCATGCCCTGAGACGGCCGCCTTGACCTCGCTGGGGGTGTGCCAGGCGACCGGGATGCCACGCCGCGCCGCGGCCAGGGCCACCACGCCCGACGCCTGGGCGGTGCCCATCACGGTGCGCACGTTGTGCTGGCTGAACACCCGCTCGATGGCGACGGTGTCGGGTCGATGGCGGTCCATCATCTCCTCGACCCGGTCGGCGATCTGCAGCAGCCGCTGCGCGAGTTCGGCATCGGCGGGAGTGCGCACGACCGCAACCTCGACCGCCCTGGGCGCCCGGCCGGGACCACCGTCGATGACGCCGATCCCGCAGCGGGTCAGGCCCGGGTCGACGCCAAGCACCCGCACCGGCACCTCCAGCAACGACCGACGAACACATGTCCAGCCGGTACGTTACCGGGCCGGGTCGGTCCCGTGCGGGACCGACCCGCCGGGTCGGGTGGCCAGGCGTGGCTGCGCTGAGCCACGGCCCACATTCGTGCCGGTCTTGTCCGGTTCGGTGAGCCCGTGGATCAGCGCAACCCGCCCGTCTGCGTCAGTTCGCCGCGCGGTCCAGTGTCGGGCCCCACAGGTCGGGACCGAACACCTCGTACCGGATGTTCTCCGGCTGGACGCCCCTGGCCAGCAGCGTGGACCGCACGTGTCGCATGAACGGCAGCGGCCCACAGGTGAAGACCTGGACGTCTTCGGGCAGGTCGAGCGTGGACAGGTCCATGTATCCCTCGCTCGAGCTGCGGTCGCCTGGATCGACCGTCTCGTACCAGGCGTAGGCGCTCAGGTTGTCGATGTGCCGGGCGACGTGCAGCACGGTGTCCCGCAGCGCGTGATCCTCGGCGGTGCGGTCGGCGTGCGCGAGGATCACCGGGCGCTCCGGCTGGGTGCGGGCCAGGTGCTCGACGATCGGCAGCACGGTGGTGATGCCGGCGCCTGCGCTGGCCAACAGCAGCGGGCTGTTCTCGTCGCCGATCACGAAATCACCGGCAGGGGCGCTGATGTCCAGAATGTCGCCGACCTTCGCCTCATCGACCAGGTAGCTGGAGACCCGGCCGTCGGGGGCGCCGTTCGTGCCCTTGACCTTGCTGATCGTGATCTGCAACCGGGTGCCGAACGCGGTCGAGGACACCGTGTACTGGCGGGGCTGACGGGTGCCGTCCGGCAGGTCGACGAACACCGAGACGTACTGGCCCGGCAGCATTTCCGGCAGCTCGCCGCTGTCGGTGGGCTCGAGGACCAACGAGACCACGTCGTGGGTCTCCTCGATCCGGCGGGCGATCCGGTAGGGCCGCAGCGGACGTTTCGGGTCGACCCCGGCCTGCTGGTAGAGCCGGGCCTCCTCCGCGATCAGGATCACCGCGAACAGCCAGTAGACCTCGGTCCAGGCCGCCGCGATCTCCGGGGTGACCGCGTCGCCGAGCACCTGGGCGACGGCACCGATCAGGTGCTTGCCGACGATCAGGTACTGCTCGGGGGTGATCCCAAGGGAGATGTGCTTGTAGGCGATGCGCTCCTTGACGTGATCGAACGACGGGGCATCGGGGTCGATCAGGCTGACCGCGAACGCGACCACGGAGGCGGCCAGCGCCTTGCTCTGCTCACCCGACGCCTGGTTGCCCTGGTTGAACACCCGGAGCAGTTCGGGGTGCGCGGCAAACATGTTCGGATAGAACACCGCGGTGATCGCCTCGGCGTGCTCGGCGACAACCGCGGCGGTGGCCTTGACGACCGCCTCGGATTCGGGCGAGAGCAACGATTGGGTAGCGGTTTCGGGCACGGACAACATCGGCCTCCAGAGGGCGAAAGGTGCGAGAGCCGGCGGCGCGGCGGGCCGGCGGCGGCGGGCGCAAACCCGCTCACTTTCGTCCGCGGACGCTACGGGACGTTAGGGCCGAAAGTCCCTACCGGTTCCCACTCAGTGCCATCACCGGCAATTCGTACCGCCGTTCGGGGTAATCAGGTGCCGCAGACCGCTCGGTCGTGCACCACGGGTCACTCGCTCTCGAGCAGCTCCGCGACGTCGTCGGGGATATCGGCGTTGGTGTAGACGTTCTGTACGTCGTCCAGGTCCTCGATGGCGTCGACGAGCTTGACCACCTTGCGGGCGCCCTCCAGGTCCAGCGGCACCTCGACGGAGGCGATGAAGGTGGCGTCCGCGGAGTCGTATTCCAGGCCGGCGTCGGTGACCGCCGTGCGCACCGCGACCAGGTCACCTGCCTCCGACACCACCTCGAAGGTGTCGCCCAGGTCGTTGATCTCCTCCGCGCCGGCGTCCAGCACGGCCAGCATGAGGTCGTCCTCGGTGACCGCCGAGCCGTTCGAGGTCGCCGGCACGAGCACCACGCCCTTGCGGCTGAACAGGTAGGCCACGCTGCCCGGGTCCGCCATGGTGCCGCCGTTGCGGGTGACAGCCACCCGCACGTCCGAGGCGGCGCGGTTCCGGTTGTCGGTGAGGCACTCGATCATGATCGCGACACCGTTCGGCCCGTATCCCTCGTAGGTGATGGACTGGTAGTCCACCCCGCCGGCCTCGGCGCCGGAGCCACGCTTGACCGCGCGGTCGATGTTCTCGTTCGGCACCGACGACTTCTTGGCCTTCTGGATGGCGTCGTAGAGGGTGGGATTGCCGTCGGGGTCGCCGCCGCCGGTGCGAGCGGCCACCTCGACGTTCTTGATCAGCTTGGCGAAAAGCTTGCCCCGCTTGGCGTCCTTGGCCGCCTTCTGGTGCTTGGTCGTCGCCCATTTGGAGTGGCCACTCATCGCTTGCCGGAACCCCTCGATACGTCGTTCGTCCGCTGCCGCGGCCCTGCACTTGGCAAGTGCCCGACTGACGATCCTACGACCCGGCGACGTTCGGGCCGCCCGTGACCATGGCAAGGAACAGCGCGTGCAGTCGGTCGTCACCGCTGACCTCGGGGTGGAATGAGGTGGCCAGCACGCGGCCCTGACGCACTGCGACCGGGTGCTCCCCCACACGGGCGAGGACCTGCACGTCCGGCCCGGTGCGCTCCACCCACGGCGCCCGGATGAAGACCGCCCGCACCGGTCCGCCGGGCACGTCGTCGATGGACAGGTCGGTCTCGAAGGAGTCGACTTGACGGCCGAAGGCGTTGCGGCGCACGACGATGTCGATGGCGCCCAGCGGCACCTGGTCGGGACGCCCGTCCAGGATGGAGGAGGCCAGCACGATCATCCCGGCGCACGAGCCGAACGCCGGTAGCCCGTCCGCCAGCCGCCTGGCCAGGGTCACCCGCACGTCGAACACGTCGAGCAGCCGGCAGATGGTGGTTGACTCCCCGCCGGGGATGACGATGCCGTCGATGTCCGCCAGCTCGGACGAGCGACGGACGGGCCGGGCGGTCACCCCGAGACCGGCCAGCGCGATCAGGTGCTCGCGGACGTCGCCCTGCAACGCCAGCACCCCGATCACCGGATCCGACGCGCTCATGCGGTGCCCCCCGGCTTCGCGCCGGGAATGCTCGCGACGCGCCGGGAATTGCCGGCGCGCCCCGCACAGGGCCGGCGCGAACCCTGCACCCTTGGCGCGTTCTGCGGACGGTCGGCGTCGACGGACCGTTGGTGACGCGCGCTCATGGCTTCCACGTCATCAGCACGACGATGACCACGAGCAGCAGCGAAGCGATGCCGGAAAGCATGGCGACCCGGCTGTAGGCACCCTTCGTCTGCACCGCGACCCCGGTGGGCGCCGAGATCAGGGCCTGCGCCGCGGAGCGCATCGCCGGCACCACCCCGAACAGGCTCAGACCCAACGCGAGGACGTACAGGATCAGCGAGATCAGCACCCAGGACGTGGTGACCGTGGTGCCGTACCTGCTGAACGGCAGGATGCCGAACCCGAAGACCACCACCAGCAGCGACAGCAGGCTGAGAACGAATGTGGACCGGGCCAGCACCTCCACCTGCTGGCCCTGGCCGGCGCGGATCGCGCGCATCGCGGTCATCGGCAGGATCGCCATCGGGCCGACGATGAACACGGCCGCGACGACGTGCAGGGTGGTGAACAAGGCTTCCATACGGCAGAGACTATCGACGCGCTCAGCGTCCCTCGGCCTCGGCGAACGGCCCCTCGGGCACGCCGGACCGGCCCTGCGCCGGCTTGCCCATCTCCACCCGCGGACGGGCCGTGACCTGCACCTTCGGCAACAGCACGTGCAGTAGCGGGCCGATGGCAAGCGCGTAGACGACGGTGCCGACGCCGACAACGCCGCCGAGCAGCCAGCCGATCGCGAGCACGGTGAGTTCGATCACCGTGCGCACCAGCCGGATGGACCCGAGGCCGCGCGCGACCAGGCCCGTCATCAGCCCGTCACGTGGTCCAGGCCCCAGCCCGGCTCCGATGTACAGGGCACCGGCCAGCGCGTTGCCGATCACCGCGGCGACGAGCAGCACGATGCGCACGGTGAGCTCGTCCACCGGCGGGATCAGCCACAGCGTGGCGTCCACCGCGAACCCGATGATCGCCGCATTGGCGATCGTGCCGACCCCGGGACGCTGCCGTAGCGGGATCCACAGCAGCAACACGAGCACGGAAACGATGGTGATCACCGCGCCATAGGACAGCGGCACCCACCGGTTGACCAGCGCGGTCAGCCCCTGGTGGAACACGTCCCACGGGTCGAGGCCCAGCACGGCCCGGACCATCAGGCCCATCGTGAATCCGTAGAGCAGCAGCCCGGCCAGCAGCTGGGTGAATCGGCGGATCCGCCGATCCGGCGGGACGGGGGCGAGCAGGCGCATGCCGACCACTGTGGCCCCAAGTGGTCTGGCATTCCAGTACCAATTACGGAAGACTGGTCTGGTGAGCCAGGCCACTCGAGTGTCCGCGACAACGCTGGCCCGGCGCCTCGGCCCGACAGCCGACCGCGGGACCCAGCCCGCGTACCGCGCCCTGGCCGATCGCATCCGGGCCGCCGTGCTGGACGGGCGGCTCGGGGTGGGAATCGGGCTGCCGTCGGAGCGTGAGCTGTCGGCGGGCCTGGGTGTCTCCCGGACCACGGTCAACGCGGCCTACGCGCTGCTGCGCCACGAAGGGTGGCTGTCGTCGCGACGCGGCTCCGGGAGCACGGTCCGGCTGCCCGCCGACCCCGCCTCGCCCGGCGCGCCGTCGACCGCGCGATCGGGGACGTCCTACGCCGCCGGCGGCATCTTCGGATGGCGGGACGGCATCGGTTGGCACGACGCAGCAGAGCAGTCGGCCGGCCTGGTCGACCTGACCACCGCCTGTCTGCCCGCGCCGGCCGCGCTCACCGGCGCGATCAGCGACGCGAGTGCGCTGCTGGGCCGGTACCTGGCATCCGACGGCTACCTGCCGTTCGGGCTGCCCGAACTCCGCGACGTCATCGCCGCCCGCTACCGGGCCGCGGGGGTGCCCACCACCGCCGAACACATCCTGGTCACCTCCGGCGCCCAGCACGCGTTCACCCTTGTGCTGGACACGCTGTCCGGACCCGGTGATCGGGTGGCCATGGAATGCCCCACCTACCCGGTGGCGCTGGACGCGGTGCGGAACCGGCGGCGCACCGCGGTACCGATTGCTCTGGGCGAACCGGGCGAGGCCGCGTGGGACGTCGAACTGGTGGCGGCGACACTGCGCCAACCCGCGGCCCGACTCGCCTATCTGATTCCCGACTTCCAGAATCCCACCGGCTCGCTGATGGACTCAGCAACCCGCAGGGCCGTGATCTCCTCCGCCCGGCAGTCGAAAACTCTTGTGCTGGCGGACGAGTCGTTCCGAGACGTGCCGTTCCCGGATACCGGCGAGCTGCCACCGCCGATGGCCGCGTTCGACAGCGGATCCGGCCCGGCGGGCGGGTCGGTCCTGTCGCTCGGGTCGGTGTCCAAGGCGTTCTGGGGCGGGCTGCGGGTCGGTTGGATCCGCGCCGCGCCTGGACTGGTCCAGCGGCTGGCCGCGACCCGGGCGCTGGGCGACATGGCCGGACCGGTGCTGGATCAGTGCGTGGTGGCCTCCCTGCTGGCCGACCCGCGGGAGGCGCTGGCCGAGCAACGGACCAGGTTGGCCGCCGGTGCGTCCACCCTGCGCGACGCCCTGGCCACCCACCTGCCCGACTGGCTGCCGTCCCGGCCGGTCGGCGGGACCTCGGTGTGGGTGCGGTTACCCGGGCCGTTCGCCACCGACCTCGCGCTGCTCGCGCCGTCCGTCGGGGTACGGATCGCCCCGGGCCCGCGGTTCGGCCCGGACGGCACGATGGAGTCGTTCCTGCGGCTCCCGTTCACCGCACCCCCTGAGATGCTGGTGACCGCGGTCCGGCGGCTGGCGTCGATCGCCGAGCAGGCCGCAGCAGGCGCCAGGGCCGGTCTACCCGGCTGGGTCGCCTGATCGCGGTTCTGCCCCGCGGTGGATCGCGAGGTCAGCGACTCATCGGGCTCGACCCGAGCCCGGCGATCTGCGGGAACACGAACCACATCCAATGCGTGGTCTTGCGCCCGCGGCCCAACTCGGTCAGCGCGTGTTCGAAGGTGTCGCCCATGTTCTGGGCCTGCACGAACCGCTCCAGGTCGAACGGGTCGGACGTGCTCGTCATCGCGGACTCCCTCGAACCAACGATAGGACCGCTCAGAACCAGCCCAGGTGCTCGGCGAGGATGTTCAGGCCGATCAGGATGAGGATCAGGCCGCCGGCGATCTCCGCCGGCCGGCCGAACCGCATGCCGACCCGGTGGCCCACCACCACGCCAAGGAAGCTGATCACGAACGTTGTCAGGCCTATCAGTGCGACCGCCCAGCCGATCGGCACGTCCGGAAGGAAGGCGAACGTGATGCCGACCGCGAGCGCGTCGATGCTGGTGGCCACGGCCAGCACGAGCAGCTCCTTGAGATCCACCCGGTCGGTGTCCTGCTCGGTGTCCTCGTGCTCGTGGAAGGCCTCCCAGAGCATCTTGCCGCCGACGGCCGCGAGCAGGCCGAACGCGATCCAGTGGTCGAAACTCGCGATGTCGTCGGCGAACCGGGTGCCCAGGAAGTAGCCGATCAACGGCATCAATCCCTGGAACAGACCGAATGCGAACGCGATGACGAACGCATTCCCCAGATTGAGCCGGCGCAGGTGCAGCCCCTTGCCAAGGGCCACGGCGAACGCGTCGGCCGACACGCCGACGGCGATCAGCAACATGGGCCAGAACGTCATGGCGTCACCGGCCGGCGGATCGGATGAGCATGCGAGGCGGGCACGAGGCGTCCTCCCGGTCGGGCCGACCGAGGCTGCCCGCTGCGGGACGGCGACCTCGGCCAGCGAACATCAACTGGCCGAAGGTCTCGCTCGCCGGCCGTGACCGCCGGTGGATGGCCGGGCGCCGCGGCGCCAGCATGTCGACCATCCGCACCCAACCGTCACGTGGACGACCGGGCGGAACTACTCCCCTTCAGTGGTGGTGATCTTTCCGGGTCGAGCAGACCTGGTCAATCCCGGCCGGCGTGAGGCTGCTGACACGCGGGATCCGGGATGACCGGCGAAACCGAAAGCCACACCACCGGTGATCGAGAGATCACTGGTGGTGTGGCTTCGGTGGTTCATATGTGGGCTGCGCGTGGCAGATCGCTCGGGTGGATCAGGTGGTGCCGACCTCCTCGGTTCCGGCCGGTCGGGCCAGGTCAGGCGGCTTTCCGGGCGACCAGCACGCCCAGGACGGTGTAGCCGGCGATCAGGTGCGCGGCGGCGACGAATTGGGCCACCTCGCCGCCGAGGACGCCGTTGATCGGCAGCACGACCACGGCCCAGCTCTCGGCGACCAGCGGCCAGAAGCGGGTGACGCCGGTCCAGCGGCCGGCGATGGCGATCCGCACGCCGATGACGAACATGCCCAGCATGGACAGCGGCCAGAAGGCGTCGAGCGCGGCCCAGGCGGGTTGGTCGAGGTCGGACAGCTGGAACGCGTCGGCCAGGGTCGAGGCGATCGCGAACGTCACCAGCACGCTCTCGACGATCAGCGCGGCCCTGGCGATCCGACCCTTCCCCAGGGCTCGGGTGCGCCACAGGACCCGCAGCAAGGCGAGCAGGCCGAGCTGGAACAGGCCGGAACCCAGACCGAACAGCAGCAGTTCGTTCGGGTTGCCGGCCGGGTCAACCCCGAGGGTCACGATGGAGGCGGACCAGGCCAGGGCACCGACGGACAGCAGGGCGCCGTGCGCCAGGAACGGGTGGCGCTGGCCGGCGGGCACCGGCGAAGCCGGGTTGGTCGCCAGGTCGGAACGGGCCGGCGCGGGATTGCTGGACAGGGTCATGGCGGGCTCCTCGAGCAAGATATTCGGTTTCCGGCCGGGGCCGGTGGTTTCGGTGCTGGGGACAACCCTGGCCGTCCCGCCGACCCGGCCGTCAGGGAGCGGAGTCCCGACTCCGGTCCCGCGGAATGTCCCGCCCCGGACGGGACACCGGCCTGAAGACCGCGGGACGCCTCGCCGGTGATACTGGCCCGATGACGCAGGCCTGGGACCGTGAGCGCACCCGCGCGCTGCCCGTCAGCGCCCTGGTCGCGGTGATCGGCTGCGCGCTGCTGGTCATCGCCTGCGCCTTCGTCGACCTGAACACCTCGCCGGCGGCCCGGGACGAAGCGGGCACCGACCCCGGGATCCTGGGTGCCGCCATCGGCCTGCTGGTCACCTCGTCCGGCACGGTGATCCTGCGCCATGCGCCGGGCAACCGGATCGGCGTCGTCCTGCTGGCCTTCGGTTCGCTCTGGGCGGTGGACGGTTTCGCCGAGTCCTGGGTGGCCCACGGGTTGGCGACCGGAGCGCCCGGCACCACCGCCGCCTTCTGGTTCTACGAGCGGGCCGGCGCGTTCCTGCTGCTGGGGCTGCCGCTGTTGCTCGCTCTGTATCCGGACGGCCGGTTCATGACCGGACGCTGGGGCGCGCTCAGCCGGGTCGGAGTCGCGCTCGCGGCGCTGCTGCCGGTCTCGCTGGTGCTCGCCCCGGCGTCCGTCGTGTACCAGGGCGACGTCCCCGCCTGGGTCGACCAGGGCGGCCCGGCGCTGCTCGTGCCCGACGACGTCTGGTTCACGGCGCTCGGCATCGCCCGCACGCTGACAATGGCGTCCCTGCTGATTCCGGTGGCCGTCGTGTTCGTGCGGCACCATCGGTCCGACGGACCGGAGCGCACCCGGCTGCGCTGGCTGCTGTGGGCGGCACTGATCTGCGTCCTGGTCAGCGTGGTGGGCCTGCTGGTCCCGGGCAGCACGATGGCGTACCTGGTCCTGGTGACGGCCGTGACGGTGACCTCGGCGTCGGTGACGATCGGCATCGTCCGGCCCGACCTCTTCGACATCGACGCCCTCGTCGCCGGCACCCTGGTATCGGCCGCCGTCGGTGCGCTCGTCATCACGCTGGACCTGGCCATCATCGCCGCCGGCAACCAGCTGCTCGGCGACCAACTGGACGAACGCAGCGTCACCATCGTGGTGCTGATCGTCGCCGTCGTCCTCTACGGACCGTTGCGGCACTGGCTGGGCGGCTGGATCCGTCGGCTGTTGGTGGGCCGGCGCGCCGACCGGTACACGGTGGTGTCCACGCTCGCGCAGCGGCTGGAGTCGACCGGCAGTGTCGATGATCAGCTCCCGGCGCTGGCGTCCGCGGTCGCCGAGGCGTTCAAGGTGCCCTATGTCGGGGTCGAGGTGGTCAGCTCCGGCGGCGCAACCCTGCTCGCCGAGCACGGCACCGCGCCGGCCGCCACCACCGAGCTGCCGATCACCTATCAGGGCGCCCGGATCGGCCGACTCCTGTTGCCGGCACAGGGTTTTCGGTCACTCATGTCACGTCGCGACCAGGCCCTCCTCCTTGACGTGGTGCGGCAGGCGGCGATCGCGGTACGCAGCGCGACGCTCGCTCGGGAACTCCAGCTCTCCCGAGAGCGGCTGGTGCTGGGGCGCGAGGAGGACCGCCGACGGATCCGCCGCGACCTGCACGACGGGCTCGGCCCGGTGCTGGGCGGGGTGGCGCTGCGGCTGGACGCCGCGGGCAACGCGATCGCCACCGACCCCGACCGCAGCCGGGTGCTGGTGCAGCAGTCCCGCCACGACATCACCGAGGCGATCGCCGACGTCCGGCGCCTGGTGCACGGCCTTCGGCCGCCCGCCCTTGACGATTTCGGGCTGGTCGCAGCATTGGAACACCAGGTGGAGGCGGCCTCATCGGTGCTCGACGCCGACCTGGAGGCCGGCGATCTGGGCGTGCTGCCGGCTGCCGTCGAGGTCGCGGCCTTCCGCATCGTGTCCGAGGCGCTGAACAATGTCGTCCGGCACTCGGCGGCCGCCCACGCACGGGTCACCCTGGCCGTCGACGGCGATGCGCTGCGCGTCGAGGTCGCCGACGACGGAAGCGGCATCGAGACGGACGTCGTCGCCGGGGTAGGGCTGCGGTCGCTGCGGGAGCGGGCCGAGGAGCTGGGCGGCCGGTTCGAGGTGCACTGCCCGACCGGCGGCGGCACCGTCGTCCGGGCCTTC
This sequence comes from uncultured Actinomycetes bacterium, assembly GCA_964476495.1. GTDB lineage: Bacteria > Actinomycetota > Actinomycetes > Mycobacteriales > Nakamurellaceae > Nakamurella. The sequence goes on from CAYZBB010000168.1 coordinate 11,649, forward strand.
CTGCCGATCACCGGCGAACTGTGAGTGAGGCAATCGTGAACACCGAGAACGACCCGATCAGGGTGCTGATCGTCGACGACCATCCGGTATTCCGGGACGGGCTGGCCGCGCTGCTCGACCCGCTGGACGGCATCACCGTGACCGGCCGGGCCGCCGACGGTGCGGAAGCCGTTGCGGCGGTGACCGACGCGGAACCGGCCGACCGGCCCCAGGTCGTCATCATGGACATCCAGATGCCTTTGATGAACGGCATCGAGGCGACCCGCCGGATCGTCGAGGCCACCCCGGACGTGGGCGTGCTGGTGGTAACCATGGGCGAGGACGACGCGACGGTGTTCAGCGCGGTCCGCGCCGGTGCCCGCGGCTACCTGGTCAAGGGCGCGTCGCAGGACGAGGTGGTGCGTGCCATCGGCACCGTGCACGCCGGCGGCGTGGTCTTCGGCGCCTCGCTGGCGCAGCGGGTGGCCCGGGCGTTCGATACCCCGGCCAACCCTCGCGCCGCGGCGTTCCCGCAGCTCACCGACCGGGAGCGGGAGATCCTGGACCTCATCGCCGCCGGCCGTTCGAACACGCAGATCGCCGCGGAACTGTTCCTGTCCGGAAAGACGGTCCGCAACAACGTCTCGACGATCCTGGCCAAGCTTCAGGCCGGGGACCGGTCGAACATGATCATCCGAGCCCGGGATGCGGGGTTCGGCCGGCGCGGCTGAACCGGCTCACGAATCGCGAAATCGCCGCGTCCTGCGCTTGGAGGGCGACGGCGCACCACAGGCCGCCCGTGGGCAGCAGCACCTGGTGACCAGGCATGTGCTCATTCGAAACCAAAGGTGACCGTTGCGCCCGAAATCTGGCGGTTGCCTCGGTCGAGATCCGCACTGCCGCCTGAAG
>CAYZBB010000169.1:0-12463 GCA_964476495.1 uncultured Actinomycetes bacterium
ACGAGGCGATGATCCGCTCGTTCTGCGCCAGCAGGTCGTAGGCGTAGGTGTGGAAGTAGGAGATCCCGCCGATCAGCGCCGCGCCCGCGAGGAAGTGCTCGCAGTCCAGCAGCAGGTCGGTCATCATCTCGGTGTCCCGGACGTCACCCTTGACCAGGTTGTAGTCGGGATGGTCGTCGTAGGACTTGGCGACCGGACCGTACTTCGAGTAGTTGTCGACCCCGACGACCGAGTAGCCGCGGCGCAACAGCTCCTCCACCACGTATCCGCCGATGAATCCGGCGGAACCGCTGACCAGAACCTTCTCCATACCCTCAGCCATTCTCTGTTGTCGCGTGCTCGGATTTCGCCCCCACGCCGGTCGGCGAACCGTTCCCGGTGGACGCCACCAGGTGATCGGCCTCGGCGCGCAGGGTCTGCAGGTCCACCTTCGGTCCGAAGGCGAATCGGTACCACCGCAGGTAATGCGGCAGCCATTGGGCCAGCTTGAAATTGGACTGGCCCGCGGTGCGATCCAGCCAGATCGTCGGGATCTCGGCCACCGGACGGCCCAACCGGCGAGCCTTCGCGGTCAGCTCCAGACCGATCTCGAACCCGTCCCGGGAATGGATGCCGACGTCTTTGACGAACTGACGGTCGTAGGCCTTGAACGAGTTCGTCGCGTCCCGGGTGCCGATCCTGGCCAGCAGGTGCAGCGACCGGCCGGCGCCGCGGGACAGCATGGATTTGAACCACGGGCCGCCGACCTGTTGCCCGCCGGGCATGTACCGCGACGCCGCGGCCACCACCACTCCCCGCTCGACCAGACGAACCAGGTCGTCGATCTGCCGGGGGTCGTCGCAACCGTCGGCCATGGTGACCACGACGGTCGGTGCGGTGGCCGCGTCGACGCCGAACCGGATGGCGTTGGCCGGCCCGCGCCCGTAGGTGCTGACCACGACCCGGACGTTCGGTTCGGTCCTGGACAGCTCCTCGATCACCGGAACCGTCGTGTCCTCGGGAAAGTCGACCACCACCACGACCTCGAACGGCAGGGTCACCCCCTCGATCAGCCGGGCGAGCGGCGGGATGATGTTGCGACCCTCGTTGTAGGCGGGGATGACGACCGACACCCGCGGCCCACTGGCAGCGATCACACCCGAACCCCGTTGCCGAGCAGGTTCCAGATGTCGACCACCGGCTTGTCGGTGGCCAGGTCCCGGTACTCGGGGTGCGGTGTGGCGATGATCAACAGATCGGCCTGGGCCAGCACCTCCGCCAACGGCAGCAGCTGCGGGTCGACCGTGACGTGCGGATCGGTGGTCAACACGTTCTTGGCCTTGAAGGCCAGCACCCGCCGCAGCTTGTACGACAGGCTCGACCGGATGTCGTCCGACCCACCCTTGAACGCCATGCCCAGGATCCCGACCGTCAGATCGGCCAGGTCGTACCGTTCGGCCAACCGGCTGACCAGGTACAACGGCAGACCCTCGTTCACCAGCATCGCCGAATGGCCGAGCGCGAACTGGTTGTCGCTGAACGCCGCCAGCTGCATCGTGTCCTTGAACAGGCATGGTCCGGCCGCGAAACCGGCGCCGGGCAGGTCCGCCGCCCGCGGGTAGTCCTGCGCCAACCCGGCCCGGATCCGCTCGAAGTCCAGACCCCGGTCGTTCGCCATCATGTAGAACTGGTTGGCCGCGGCGAACTTGATGTACCGCCAGGTGTTCGTGAACAGCTTGGCCAGCTCGGCCTCTTCCGGTTCCAGCACCACCAACGAGTCGGTCAGCCGGCTGAACAATGCGCTGGCCCGCTTGACTCCGAGGTCGGTCCGCGACGAGACGATCTGCGGCAGGCTGAACAGCTCCTCCATCGCCTTGTGCTCGGCGATCCGCTCCGGGCAGAACGCCACACCCATGTCGACGCCCAACTCGCTCACCATGCGCTCGACCAGCGCGGTGACGCCCGGGAACACCGTCGAGCGCAGGACCAGCAACTGGCCGTCCCGGAAGTAGGGCTCGCAGGCGGCCAACGCCCGCGGGATCGCCCGGGGGTCGGGGTTGAGGTGCTCGTCGACCGGGGTGCCGATGACCACCACCACGTTCTCCGCGTCCGCAACCACCGCGGGATCGGTGGACGCCCACAGCCGGCCCGCGGCCAGCGCCCGCTTCAGCAGCGGCTCCGCGCCCGGCTCCAGGAACGGCAGCTCACCGGCGTTCACCTGGTCGACCGCGGCCTGTGAAACGTCGTACACCACCACCTGCGCGCCGCGATCCGCGAATGCGATCGCCAGGGGCAACCCCACGTGCCCGCCGCCGCCGACCACGACGACGTCGTGCCTGAAGGCTGCCGTGCTCTCAGAATCCGCCATGCAGCATCCTTGATCGATGGTGTCGAGGTGGTGCCCACACCGCTTGTCTTGAAGTGGCACCTGCGCCGTGCGGGCGATCCAGGCCATGCCTGCGCAGATGCTACCGGGGATAGCGGGGCGTTCCGATCACGCTGCTGGCAAGCCGCGTCGAACCACGGGAGTCGAACGGACAGGTAGGTAGACTCCCGCCCCGTGCAGTGGCCTCGCGGGCACGGTCGCCGATGAGCTGGTGGTCAACCCTCCCGACGGTCCTGCTCTTCCTGTTTGTGCTCTTCGTGCCCGGCTGGTTCATGCTGCGGGCACTGGGCATCACCGGGCTTCTGGCGGTCGCGGCGGCGCCTGCTCCGGTCATCGCGGTGCTGGCCGGCGTCGGGTTGGTGCTGTCCTGGCTGGGCATCGCATGGTCGCTCTGGACGGCGGCGCTCACCTTGCTGGTGGTCGTCGTCGTGGTCGAGATCGTCGCCAGGAGGCTTCCGCGGACCCCGGTGAACGCGGTGCCACTGTCGTCGCGAATGACCGTCGCGGTCGTGATCGGGACCCTCATCGGCCTTGCGGTACAGGCCGCCGCCTATCTACCCGGCATGCGCGAACCGGACGCACTGCATCAGATCCACGACGCCATCTTCCATCTGAACGCGACAGAGGCGATCGTGCGCTCGGGGAACGCGTCCAGCCTGAGCGCGATCGGCGAACTCGAGGGAATGAAGCCAGGCTTCTACCCGATGGTGTTCGACTCCATCGCCGCCCTCGCGGCACCGCTGACATCGGTCGTCGTGGCGGTCAACGTCCTGATGCTGGTCGCGCTGCTGGTGATCTGGCCGGTCGGCATCATCGCGCTGGCTCGCGTCGTGGCGCCGACGAGGCCGCTGGCGGCCGCGGTCGCGCCGGTGGTTGCCGCCTCGTTCATCATCTTTCCGGCCAACTTCATCGTCCTGCAGGGGGCGCTGCCGTACGGCCTTGCGCTTGCCCTGGCGCCGGGGGTCGCCGCGGTGATCGTGGCGCTGCTGGACCGCAAACCCGCCGACCATCCGTTGGGCTGGATACAGCCGGCCGTCATCGCGCTGGTCCTGGTCGCCGGCGTGGCGGCCGCCCATCCGACCGGTATCGCGGTGCTGGTCGTCTACGTGTTGCCGAAATGCGCACAGGTCACGATCCGGCGAGGGATCCGGCTGACCCGAGGCGGCCGAACCGTTCAGGGGATCGCCTCGATCGCGCTGGTTCCGGCCATCCTGGTCGCGTTGGTCGTGGCGCTGGCGGTGGTGCCGCTGCTGCGATCCATGGCGGCGAACCAGGCAGACGGCCTGACCACCCCCGGGCAGGCGCTGCTGAGGGGCTTCACCACCTCGACGACCATCGGCTCGTCCAGCCCGTGGGCCAATTGGGTGATCGCCCTGCTGGTGGTGGCCGGTTTGACGCTGACACTGCTCGATTCCCGTGTGCGCTGGTTCGGTTTCTCCTGGTTGTTGACGCTCGGGTGCTTCGTCCTGTCCAGCACCTCGGACTCGTTCTGGCGAGGCCTGACCGGCTTTTGGTACGAGTCCTCCGAGCGGACCGAGGCGATGCTGCCGACCGTCACCGCCGTTCTGGTCGGGATCGCCGTCAGCGACGCCGCAACCATCCTGTCCGGGCTGCTCCAGCGCGACGAGAACGGAGCCGCCCCGCAGCCCGCAGCCACCGCACGCAGGGACGCGGTCGCGGTGCTGGTCGCGGTCACCATCCTGTTCCTGGCCTACCTGTCCTCGGGACAGTTCCGGCTCTCGGAGCGACGTGACGACTGGACCGCCTGGGGTTTTCAGGCGGATCGGATCATCCACCAGCCCTACGTCACCGACGACGAGCTCGCGATGATCCGCTCGCTTCCGGACGTTCTTCCGCCGTCCGCCGTGGTGCTCGGGGATCCGTTCTCCGGCGCACCCTTCGTGCAGGGCGTCGCCGGTCTGGTGGCGTACATACCCGCGCTGAACCCGCCGTCCTGGAACGCCGACCAGCGTTACCTGATGGCCCATTTCGCCGAGATCCACACGGATCCCCAGGTGTGCGAAATCGTCCGGGAATCCGGAATCGGCTATTACTACTGGGATGTCGAGAACGGTGCCGGCTGGGGCCCGCAGAAGCCCGGGCTGGCACACGTCGACACCAGCGAGGGGTTCGAGCTGGTCGCCTCGGCCGACACCGCCAAGGTGTACCGGATCACCGCGTGCGAGCCCGGTTCCTCCTGACCACCGGGACGACCGCTCCGATCAGGTACGACGTGGCCCCGGGGCGCCGATCCGGGCGACGAGGAGCGGTGGTGCACCGCGGTGACGGTTGTTACGCTTGTCCCCTGCTGGGGTGTGCCACGCGGCCGTGAAGGCCGGTCTCATCTCTTCGCTGATCCTGGGGGAGGTTTTGGCGGTGAGCGAGGCTTGATCGAGGGTCGGACGGACGTCGACGCGCTGGTTGCTCGGGCGATCCAGGGCGACATAGAAGCCAGGCGAGACCTGCTCGAGTCGGTCCACCCGATGGTGATTCGCTACTGCCGGTCGCGGATGCCGACCGTGAACCAGGCCCGGATCTCCGCCGACGACGTCGCCCAGGAGGCATGCATCGCGGTTCTGACGGCTCTCCCGTCATACCGTCAGCAGGGCCGGCCCTTTCTCGCGTTCGTGTACGGAATTGCCAGACACAAGGTGGCCGACGCCCAGCGAGCGGCATCCCGGTCGCGATACACGCCGGTGGCGGAGATCCCGGACAGGCCGACGGAGGAATTGGGACCCGAGCAGCGAGCGCTGGCCGGCTCGGCGGCGGTTATCGTCAACGAGTTGCTCGCGCGGCTCACCGATACCCAGCAGGAGATCATTCGACTGCGTGTGGTCGTCGGGCTGAGCGCCGAGGAGACCGGGGAGGCGCTGGGCATGACCCCCGGCGCCGTGCGCGTCGGCCAGCACCGGGCGTTGAACAAGCTGCGCTTCCTGCTGTCCAGCGGGAAGAAGCTCGACGGGATCCTGGTTTGATGCCCGCCCAGCCGGACCGTCCCAAGGACTGTCCCGAGGCAAAGCTGAACGACATCGCCGATGTGTTCGCCGACGACGAGCTCGTCGAGACGCTTCGCGCGCTTCCGCACGACGAGGATGCTTCGGCCAGCCAGGCCCTGCTCCGCCTCGGCGTCGACCGGCGCACGGCACCCGGCTCGGAGGATCTCGTCGGCCTGCTGGGTGAATGGCGGGCGGACGTGCTGGCGGCGCCCATCCCGCCCGTCGAACCGGCGAACGTGAACGCCCGCGCGCGCGTTCGCGGGCACTGGGGTTCGATGCGGTCGGTCATCGCGATTGCCGGGGCATTCCTCGGCCTGCTGCTCGGCTCGACGGTGGTCAGCGCCCGCGAGGCGGAGCCCGGTGATCTGCTGTTCGGGGTCACCAGCATGGTCTGGCCGGAACGGGCCGCCGTCGCGATCGCCCAGTCGGAGATCCTGGCGGACCTGCGGTCCGCGAAGGCCGCGATCGAATCGGGCAGTCTGGCCGACGCACAGGCGGCGCTCGCCAGGGCGGAGCGCGCCCTCGGCGCCGCCGGCGAGGCCGATCGCCCTTCGCTGGAGGCGCAGGTCGCGAACGTCCGGGTCCAGCTCGCCAAGCCCGCGCCCACCGTCGAGGCGAGCGATGTCCGTTCGGGCGGAAACAGCCCGGCAGGCCAGGTCTACGTTGCGCCCGCCGCCGAAGCGGCCGCCGAGCTGCCCGGCAGCGTCCAGGCGGACACGGTTGGTGACACCACGCCGGACCCGACCTCCGAGTCCGCCCCCACCGGGACCGACCCCGCATCGACGGCCGTCGAAGGGTCTACGACCGACCCATCCGCGACGGTCACGACCGACGGGTCCACGGAGCCTTCCCCGACCGCGACCGAGAGCCCGGCGTCGACGACGTCTGTCGAGACGACGACCCAGTCGACCGGGAGTGCGTCCGCGACCGGATCGGCATCCGCCACGGCCACCGCCACAGTCACATCGCAGACCGCGGCCACCACGACAACGCCCACGTCGGCACCGTCCGCGGGCTAGCGCAGGACCGCGGACTGTGACGCTGCGGTATCTGCTCGACACCAACGTCGTGATCTTCGCGCTACGACGCACGGCAGGCCCGCTTCGCCAACGGCTTCGGGCCGAGTCGGACCGGCTCGCCGTGTCGGCGATCACCGTGTCCGAGCTCGCGTACGCCGCCCAGAGATCGACCGAGCCGTCCTCGAATCGGCGCGCGGTCGAGCAGTTCCTCGCTCTCACCCCGGTGCTGCCATTCGCCGCCACAGCCGCCGAGCACGCCGGCGAGCTCCGCGCACAGCTGGCCGCCGCGGGCGGGATGCCCATCGGCGGCTACGACGTGTTGATCGCCGGGCATGCACGATCCGCGGGTCTGGCCATCGTCACGAACAACACCCGCGAGTTCTCGCGCGTTCCCGGTCTCGAGGTCGTCGACTGGTCGGCGTGACGCATGGTCTGTCAACGGCCGGGCCCCGGAGCGCTGCGCTGATCGGCGACTCGTTAGACCGGACAAATGGGCGCCGAGGGTGCGTCGGCGATCAGCGCAGTTCGGGATGGGCGTTCAGCCGATCGGGATGACATCCACCGCCACCGCCGTACCCGGGGCGCGCGCGATCCGGGCATCGCCGGTGACGAGCGTCGCGCCGAGTACCTCCGCGAGGGCGACGTAGACCGCGTCGTAGGCGGACAGGTTCGCCCGCAGCTCCCATGCCCGCGGGAGCAGCGGCGTGGGGTCGTGCAGGGTGATGTCGGTGGCGCTCAGATCGGCGATGGCCGTCGCGCCTCGGCTCGGCGGCATGTGCCCACCGATCACGAGTTTGCGCAGGGCGGATGCCACCTCGACGCCGAGCAGGAACGGCGCGTGGACCGCGACGTCCGGGTCGGCGAGATGCCCGGCCACGAGGGACGATGCGGCGCGGCCGAGGAGCCACTCCACGGCCGCGGACGAATCGAGCACGATCATCGGTCTGCGCGCGCTTCGTGCACGAGCTCGACGGACGAGGGCCCGCCGGTCACGGGCTCGCGAGACGCGATGAGCTCCAGCAGTTCCCGGCGAGTCGGCCGCTCTAGCGACCGGCGCAGCTCGGCGAGTGCCAGATCCGAGAGCGAGACGCCCTCCAGCGCCGCTCGTGCCTTCAGCCGCCGGTGCAGCTCGTCGGGCACGTTGCGGATCTGGATCATCGTCATGCTCGAAGGCTACGAAGCATGCTCAGCACATGCAAGCATCGCAGCCATATCTGGCGTCTACCCTCTGGTTGGTGCCACTCCGGTGGTTGGTGCCACTCCGGCCGGATGTGCCGCCTGTCGTGCATCCACCGCCCCCAGCGTGTGTCGGCGGCGCGTGTGTCGGCGTGCGGCGTTGATCATGAGGCTCAGGTCGTGAGTTTCGGCGTGTCGTCGGCGTGTCGCGGCATGAGCCTCATGATCAACTTCTGAGGGGTCGGGCGCGCCCGGGCCGGCGGGTCGGGCGCCGTCGGTAGTGTGTGGCGCTGTGTCCGAGACAGTTTCCGGCGGCAGCTTGCGTGTCCGCATGGCGCGACTTGCCGGCGCCGTCCTCCTGCTGGCGTGCGCCGCGTGCTCCGCGGCGACCAATTCGACGCCGACGGGTGAATCCGGGGCGACCGACTCCGCCCCGGCGAGCGAGTCCGCCTCGGACACCCAGACGTCCCGGCCGTGGGAGGTCATCACACAAACGCCCGGCGGGGCGACGATCGGGCAGACGGTCGTCGCCGGCAGCGGCGATTCACAGGTGGCGATCACCGTTCGCAACGTCCGGAGGACTCCGGCAGCCGGATCCGAGGGAGCCAAGGACACCCTGGGCATCGATGTCGAGATGTGCCCGAACATTCCCATCACGGCCGCCAGCAACGATCATTGGCTCCTGTCCGACAAGGGGAAAGGGAAATACATACCGGTCGCGGTCAACACCCCTGAACTGACACCACAATTCCCATTTCAACCCAAGTCGGTCGAACCCGGTCAATGCGTCAGCGGTTGGGTGATGTTCGAAGTCGATCCGGGCGCGACCCTCGACAAGGTCAGATATCTCGGTCCCGGAAACATCATCATGAGCTGGAACGTGCCTAAGCAGTAATCGTGGCGTCGACGACGGTCGGACAATCGGGGAAACCGCCCGTGGGATCCTCCCGGCGGTGGCTGATCCTGAGCGTCATCCTTGGCGCGGCCGTGGGCGTTCCGATTCTCCTCGCGGTCATCACCGGCAGCCTCGCCATTCCCCACAACGACGCCTGGTCGCATTCGAAGATCGCCGAGGAATTCGCCACAACCGGGTCCATCGACCTCGTCGGTTGGAACCGGACGGCGTTGATCGGCCAGGTGGTGATTCTCGGCCCGCTGGGCGATTCGATCGTCGCTCAGCAGCTGCTCGTCGTCGCGTTGTCGCTGGTCGGCCTGGCCGCCACCTACTGGTACCTGGTCCCCCGGGTCGGTCGAGTGCGCGCGTTCCTGGCCACCGTGATCGTGGCGGCCAATCCGGAGTTCGGGCTGCTGGCCACCTCGTACATGAGCGACATGCCGGCGTTCGCGGCGCTGTTGCTGTGCCTGGTGCTCACGGATCGGGCGTTGAAAACCGAGCGCGTGTGGTACCTGGTGGCCGCGCTGGCCGTCGGGCTGTGGGGGGTGACCATCCGTGAACAGGACCTGGTGGGGCCGTTCGTCGCGGTCACCGTCACCGTGGTTGCCTGGCGCGGCCGCAAACGGCTGGCGGCGGCCGCCCTGGGCCTGATCGCGGCCGGGGCAATCCTCGCGTTCGAGCTGTGGAGACGGTCCCTGCCGTTCGGCGATGCCCCCGGCTTTCAGCTGGACCTGCAGGCGGCGATCGACCCGACGATCCAGACGATCTTCACCATCGCCCTGTATGTCGCCCCGGCCGTGCTGCTCGTGGCCCGGCCCGGGGATTGGTCCGTGCGCACCAGGTTGATCAGCCTGACGGTCTTCACGCTGGCCGTGCTGACGGCGGTGCGACGCGACGGTGACGTCTTCCTTGGCAACTATCTGGCCCGCAACGGTGCGTACAGTGCGGCCGCTCAGGGCGAACGCACATCGGTGGTCCCCTCATGGCTGTGGCTTGGGCTCGTCCTACTGGCCTGCACGGCCCTCGCCCTGGCCGTCGGCGCCCTGCTGAACTCGGGCCTGCGGATGGATCGCGTGACGCTGCTGGCCACCGTGCTGCTGCTGATCGGGACCCTCGGCCAGGCGGCCGTCGGTCAGGGCATCCACGGCCGCGGTCTACTTCCGCTGGTCCCGCTGGTCTGCGTGCCCATCCTGTTGTCGAGCAAGCGCACCCAATGGGGACTTGCGCTGCCCGGCGTAGGCGTACTTCTCCTCACGTCGGTGTTGCTCACCGCGAATGCGCTGGCCTTCGATGCCGCGCGTTGGCGGGTCGCGACCGCCATCGAAGAGTCCGGGGTTGCCGCCACGGACATCGACGCGGGACTCGAGTGGGCCGGCTATCACGCCACCGGCCCGGCGCTGAGATTCTCGGCCAATCCGGACGCACTCGGCTGGCACATCAAGATGTTCTCCGGGTCCCGCCAGTGCTACCTCGTGCGGGCATCGCCCCTCGATGGCCGCGAGCCCGCGGCCATCCATCCGTACCCGACCTACGCCGTGCTCGGTGAGTCGATGCTGTGGGTCTACCGCCAGCCGTCGTGCCCTTGAGCACCCAGGTCGCCGGTCACGAGATACGGTCGAGGCGATAACGATATCGTCTCGAATTTTGGATTCGGTTAACGACTATTTCAGAGGCCGTACCACCATTTGCAGCAGAGCACGATCGCCGTCAGTTCGCACTTGGGATGCGCCGGATGTGTCCAATCTCTCCGTAACGAATGGCCCGCCAGGAACGATAGGACACAGTGAGACGCCTGGCGCGGCGGTCCGATTTGCCCAAACTTTGATTCTCAGAACCGCTCTGACCTGGGCCGATGCCCCTCATGCAGCAGGCTCGCAGTTGTGCGGCCAGAGTGAGTCCAGGAACGCCCAGATTAGCGGCAGCGTCAACCAACTGACGGGAATGCCAGCGGAGTCACATTGGAATGCTCTGTGACTTGCGCGTCCGGATGGGTGACACGTATCGTTCTCGATGCCTCAACGGTGCATTGGATTGAGCGGGGCGGTACCCCCTTCGTCCGTCGACCGCTTGGGGGGGAAGACTATCCACCGCTCTGACCTTGGAGGGTCAAACACGCATGAAGAAGAGCATCTGGCGCAGCACGGTCGTCGCTGCGACCGTGGGCGCCCTCGCGATCGGCATGGTGCCGTCCGCGCTGGCGGGCGATCCCATCAATGTCGACACGCCGGTGTCCGGCCCGATCGCCGACCCGGCCACGGTCGGTACCTGGCGGATCGCGGGCAACACCCGCATCCAGACCGCCATCGAGGCAGCGAAGACCCGCACCGACTGGGGCCGGTTCGTCATCAACCAGTTCGACTGCACCCCGGCCGGCATCGGGATGGACGGCGCTGTCGCACCGCCGAACTACGCGGTCGGTGACGTGGCTCAGTTCAACATCTTCGCCCCGAACCTCAACCCGAACTTCCCCTTCACGATCGTTCAGAACTGCACGGTCGTGGCGGTCAACAGCTTCGTCAAGGACATCATCATCGCGCGCGATGATGACTACCCCGACGCACTGGCCGCCGGCCCGCTGGCCGACGTGACCAATGCTCCGGTCCTGCTCAACCCGACCGACGCGTTCCGCACCGACGGTGGCGCGCTCAACAGCGACGTCGAGGCCTACATCGAGACCCAGCGGGCCTCGTCGGGTGTCCTCGTCGTCCACCTGCTGGGTGGCACCTCGGCGCTGTCGCAGCGGGTCCAGGACCAGCTGGCTGCGCTCGGCAATGACGTCGTCGTCGTGCGTCACCAGGGCGCGGATCGGTACCAGACCGCGGTCGGCATCGCACAGGTCACCATCTTCAACCAGATCTTCAACTGGATCTTCGATGGCGCACCGCTGAATGACGTTCCGCAGTTCGGCAACGTCTACCTGGCCACCGGCCTGAACTACCCGGATGCCCTCGCCTCAGGCGCCGGTGCTTCCGCCAACAGCGGCGTTGTGCTGCTGACCAAGGGTGACGAGTTCGACAAGAACCCGAACGGTGACAGCTTCACCTACACCTTCATCCAGGCCCTGCCGACGACGATCCTGAACTTCCTCACGCCGATCTTCGGGCCGAACTTCCCGATGAACACCCCTGAGGTTTTCGGCGTCGGAACCCAGGCGTCCACCGCGGCGAAGAACTCGCTCGGTTCGATCCTGGCGGAGACCTACGAGGGCATCAACCGGTACGAGACCGCGGCGTTGCTGGCCGAGGACACCTTCAGCGATAGCTTCGCTCCGAAGCACTACTTCGCGGTGGCCAGCGGCACCAACTACCCGGATGGCGTCGTTGCGGGTGGCTACATCGCCAACCTCGACGGCCCGCTGCTGCTGAGCGATCCGACCGACCTGTACCGGGCGTTCGGTGACCCGACCGGCAACCCGTACACGGCGGACTACCTGCAGAACAACGCCAACAACAGTGACCTGATCTTCGTGTTCGGCGGCACCGGCTCGCTGAACCAGAACGTTCAGGATCAGATCGAGGACGTCGTCGACTTCTGATCGGTTTCGATCGGAGTTGACTCCTCGAGGGACTGACCGCTTGGGTACCGACAAGCCAAGTCCCACAGCATGACGGAGAGGCCCCCCGCCACAGGCGGGGGGCCTCTTTGCATTCCAATGACGACCGCGTGTATCCGGCCGGTCGGCCAACTGACGTCAGCCGTCGCCGCGGACCGCCTACGAGTCCCGGGTCCACTCGCCGAGCGTCCGGGCGAACCGGTCACCGTCGATGTCCCAGTTGTGCCGCTCACGGGCGGCGAGATAGCCGTTGCGCCCCAGCCGGCCTTGCAGCTCACGGTCCGCGTCCCAGCGTGTCACCGCGTCGACGGCAGCTTCCACGTCACCGAATCCGATCACCGCACCTGCCTCCGCCTCGGTCACCATCGCGCGGGAGGCCGCGTTCGGCGTGGTGATGACCGGCACCCCGTGGGCCATGTACTCCATCACCTTGGTCGGCTGCGAATGCGCGTAGTTCGG
>CAYZBB010000170.1:0-12258 GCA_964476495.1 uncultured Actinomycetes bacterium
CACTGATCGACAAGCCCGTCGGGGCGGCCGGCGCCGCATACGCCCGCACTGGATATTCGATCGTCCGGGTGATCGTCATCGTCGACCCAGCAGCCTCGACGTCCGACCAGGATGCCGTGAAGTTCGCCGTCGACGGCGACCCGTGGGTGAGCGTTTGCCACTGCCCGGTGACGTTCCTCAGCAGCTTCTTGCCCGACCCGGACGTCGACTCCGAACCGGACGAATCAACCACGGCGCCGCCTGACACCGCCAGGTTGTTGCTGGAATCGGAGATGTTCGCCGACGAGTTGCGCCACACCTTGCCGCCCGTGATACGGGCCTGCGACCCGTCACCCGACACCTCGAAAGCGCCCCACTCGATGCCGAGCTGGACATCCCACGAGCCACGCTTCGACGTCCAATACGGACCCGGCATCGCCTACCTCCGCCCCGCCAGATGCGAATCCAACGCCAACTGCCGCTGATGCGTCGAGTAGTGCCGATCGAAGAACAATTGCCCGTTGTCGATGTCGACGCGCCAGGCTCCATCCGCGAAGGCGTGCGCGATTGCTTCGGCGAGCACCTTCGGGTCAGCGACCTGCGATACGGCGTCCCACTGCGAGTTGGTGAGGACGGCCTCCGGCTTGCCGGTCTGATTGACGGCGAACGTGCCGCCGGGTTGCAGCCAGCCGCCCTGGTCGAAGCCGAGGATGCTCTTCAGCTTGTCCTTGCCCCACTTGACGACCATGTCCGGGATGGCGTCCATGATCGAGCCCAGTGGGCCGGGGGTGTTCTTGCCGAGGTACTTCTTCGCCGCGTCGTTGATGTCGGACGACGAGGATCCCGACCCGGAGCCGCCACCCGTGACTTTCCCGCCCTTCCGGCCACCACCCTTCCAGCCGACGTGCCACGGCTCGCCCCGCACAGGCAGGCCGAGGCCGAACCGGCCGAGTTGGGCTTTCGCGGACGCGATCTGCCCGGGCCGGGGCGACAGGTCCATCGCGTTGCCCGGAATCATGTGCGGGCCGCCCTTGTACGGGTTCGCCGCCAGCGGCCCCTTCCCGGCCTTGTACAGCTTCCAGGCCCGCAGCTGGTCCGCGAAGCTCCGCGCGCCGCCGTTGCCGGTCATGTGCCAGGTACGGCCCGTCACCCCAGCCCACGCCTTGATCCGGCTCAGGAACGACTTGTTGTAGCCGCGGAACCCCTGCCTGGCGTTCGGGACGATCCCGCCCTTGGCGAGCCCGCCGAACACGTCCCCGGTCTCCTGCCACGGGTCCAGGCTGCGGCCGGCCAGCGCTGCCGCATTCACTTCCCGCAGCCTCGCCCGCTCATACGGGTCGCGCATCGCCTCCGAGACGTACACGCCTTCGCCGGATCGCATCGGCACCAGCCGATCGTCGCCGCGATGCACCGGCGTGAAGCCGGACAGCACCCCTCCACGGCGGTAGCCGTCCCGCTCGTCGACGATGCCCCCGTGCGCTTTGCCGTCGACCAGGCCGATCTCCGACACGCGGAAGCTCGCGCCGAAAGCCTTCGCAACCCCGTTGATGGCACGGATGAGCGGGTTCAGCACATTGCTGATCACCCAGTTGACCGGTCCCGAGAAGACCTTCTTGATGCCGGACCAGACTCCTCCGAGCACGTCGACGGCACCCTTGAACAGGCCCTCGAAGGCGGTGAAGATGCCGCCGAGGATCTTCTTGGCGCCCTCCCCGATCTTCTTCGTATCGCCCTGGAGGATGCCGGACAGCATCGTCCACACACCCTCGACGACCTTCAAGAATCCCGAGAAGATGCCGGATGCGATCTTGAAGATTCCGGTGAAGATGCCGGTGATCGACTCGCCCCAGTCGCGCCAGATCTGGGCGAAGAGGCGGGCGTAGATGTCGATGATGCCCTTCACTGTGCCGAGCACCCCTTGGATGATGCCCTGCACCGAGCCCCACACCGTCTGGGCGGTCTCCTGGATGGCCGGCCAGTTGTCCTGGATCGTCCTCCAGATGTCGTCGAGGATCGGGGCGACCACGTTCCACATGCCTTGCGCAGCGCCCTGCACTCCGGTGATCGCGTCGGTCAGCGCGGGGGAGGGCGGCGTGGAGAAGAACCCGCTGATCGCCTGCCCGGCACCCGAGATCCCATTCACGAGTCCGTCGATCGCCGGCATCGCGGTGTCGTTCAGGAACCCCATCGCCGACGTCAGTGCGGGCAGGAACAGTCCGCCGATCTTGGCCTGCAAGTTCTCCCACGCCGCGGCTGCGCGCTGCTGCTTCCCTGCGAACGTGTCGTTCTCGCGGCCGAAGGCCCCTTGGGCGTCCCCCGTCTGCTTGTACACCAGCGACAGCGAGGCCATCGCCTTCTGCTGGTCGGTCAGCTTCGGGTTGGTGCCCTCCATCGCCTTGGCGAGGCGGGAGTTGGCGCCGGCCAAGCGAGCCTCGGCGGTGAGGGCCTCGTCGCTGTTCTTGCCATGCTTCTTGACGGCCTCGCTGTAGGCGCGCTGCGCCACGATGGCCTGGTTCTGGGCGGCCTTGATCTTTTCGAGGTTCTTTTCCGGCTTCGCCAGACCCATCGCGAACGCTTCGGCCTGGACGGCAGCTTCGTTGAAGCTGACGCCATACTTCTCGATCGGGTCACGCTCGCCGCGCATCAGGGCAGAGAGTGCGTCGACCGCATCCGATGTCGGACCACCGAACTGGGCGGCCAGGTCCGCGCCGAGGCCGATGAGCTTCTTGGTCTCCCCACCAAAGTCCTTGATGCCCTTGTTCTTGAGCATCGAGCCCAGCTTCGTCGCCAGCTCGTTGTAGGCGTTCGAGGACAGCCCGACCGACTGGGCGGCGTCCTTCGACGCGGCCAGCATGTCGCTCGCAGCACCCTTGAAGACGGCCGTCACGCCACCGACCGACTGCTCCATATTGGAGGCCGCGGTCACCATATCGCCGACGATCTGGCCGGCTCCAGCGATGCCGGCGGCTGCAATGCCGGCCACGAGGCCGGACTTGAGGATGCCGCCGATCTTGCCGACGCCGGCCGACATCGACGACTTGAGCTTCCCGGTCGACTCCCGGCCGGCCTTGTCGGCCTGGCTGGGCAGCTTCGAGAACGGGTTGATGCCTTGGACCGTGCCCTTGACCTTCTGCCAGGCGCCCTTGATGCCGGTGGCGGCCTGCTCGGTCTGGTTGCCGGCCTTCAACGCGGCAGCAGCAGACTTGTGGCCCTCGTCGGCGGAGGCGGCCTGTGCCCGCTTCAGGTCCAGGTGGGCGTCGGCGAGCTGCCGCGACTCGGTCTCGGCCTTGTCGGTGGCGATTGCCTGCGCCCGGCGGGCCTTCTCGACCCGATCCTCAGCCGCCAGCAACTGTGAAGTCTTCGCCTTGCCGGAGGTGCGGAGTTCCTCCAGCTTCGCCTCTTCGATGCCGAGCTTGCGGGTCGCGTCCCGCTCCTGGTCGCGCGCGGCCCGAACCTTCT
Organism: uncultured Actinomycetes bacterium; assembly: GCA_964476495.1. Classification (GTDB taxonomy): domain Bacteria; phylum Actinomycetota; class Actinomycetes; order Mycobacteriales; family Nakamurellaceae; genus Nakamurella. The sequence goes on from CAYZBB010000170.1 coordinate 3,439, forward strand.
TCGCCTGCGTCTGCACGGCCGACTGGAGCCGCTTCAGGTCCGACTCGGCCGTCTTCGTCGCACCTGCCGACGACGACGAGAAGCCCTGCTTGAAGTCGGCTCCGGCCTTCTTCCCGACCCCGCCGACCCCGGACGCCACGCCCTTGATCGACGACAGGATCGACTTCCCCATGCCTTCGGTGGAGATGCCGACACTGATGATCGTGGAGGCAAGCTCAATGGTCTCGGCCATCACTCACCTCCCGTTGCGGCGGATCGATCCGAAGAACTCCCGGGGGCTCATCACGACCTCATCGGGCCGTCCGGCTGGGCCCGGCTGCTCGACCCACTCGGGCCTGGTGACAGGCTCTGGAATGCGCGGCGCGGGGATCTTCCCGTCCTTCGGCAGCCCGACACGCAACCCGGCTTCGAGCCGGGCGGCAATCACGCCGAGCCGGTCGACGGCCTGCGCCAGCAGTTCGGTGTCATTGCTCCACGTACGTCGGCGCTGCTCATCTTCGGCGACCTCGACGAGCGCTGCGAGTTGTGCCTCATCGAGGTTTGCGGCTTCGCCCAACCCGACACCGGTGAGGGTGGCGAGTTGGGCGAGACGCGTCACCGATAGGCTTTTCCCAGTGCCATCTCGAACCGGTCGAGATCCTCGACGGTCTCGATCCAAGCGGACAGGTCGCCGGTCGGCCGGCCGAGCGCGTGCCAGGCCAGCCAGTACATCTCCTTGTACGTCTCGGGCGTGTCCTTGCCGAACTCCTGCTCGAATACCAGCAGGAGCGCCGGCTTGTTGGGGTTGATCACCTCGCTGCTGGTGCCGTCGGTGTACCAGACCTGCATCCGGACCGCCGTGCGCTCGGATTCCGTGCGGGTGGGCTTGCGTGCTGCTGCCATGGTGGTTCCCTTCTTGTTGGTGGGTGGTTCCGGGTGATGGTGAGCGGCAGGGCTGGACCGGGAACCACCCCAAGGGGTTCAGCCCTGCCGGGTCGGGGGCTCTACACGGCGGTGTAGGCGTACGCGGCGGAGGCGCCGGAGGCGTTCGTGACAATGATGTTCGCCGCGCCGGCCACGCCGGACGGAATCACCAGGGCGATCTGCGAGTCGCTGATGACGTCCCGGTTCGTGACGGTCTGGCCGTCGATGGTGATGCCGGTGGTGCCGGTGAATCGGGTGCCGGTCAGCATCAGGGCGTCGCCGACCGCCTGGCCGGAAGGCAGCGCGGAAGCGATGACCGGGACGCCGGTCGTCGGGCCGAACGCAGGATCGTTGGTGTCCATGTAGAAGGACCGGCCGCCCGCGAGCGGAGCCAGTGCCCGCCAGTTGTTGGGCAGGTTGAGCGCGTCGGTGCGGACCAGCTGGAACTCGACCGCCTCGCTGTTCGCGGCCCGCCGGAACCCGAACCGGTACCGGACCGGGGTGCCGTCGGGAAGCTCGTCGTCGAAGTCGACGAACACCCGACCCTCAGGCAGCTTGCCCTCATCGGGCTCCCAACGGTAGATCGCCGGGTCGCCACCGGCGGCGGCGACCAGTTCGACCACGGTTCCACCCATGGCGGCGATCCACGTGCCACGCTCGGTCTGCCGCAGCGTGTAGTTGCAGCCGGCCACCTCGGAGTTGACGAGGATCCGCAGGATGTCCTTGGTCTGCCAGGCGTCCAGATCATCGGTCTCCCGGGACACCTGGAAGGTCACCCCATCCGGGGTGGTGTAGCCGAGTTCGGTCGCGGTCGCGGTCGGCGGGTCCATGATGTCGGTGGTGATGACCGACTCCAGGTTGGGGTCGTACCAGACGTTGCCCGTCAGGGCGACGCGCACGTTGCTCGCGTTCTTCGACACGAAGGTGCTCCTTTCAGGGCAGCAACAGTCCCGACCCGACTGATTCGGGACGGGTGATTCAAAGGGTCAGGCGCCCGCAAGCCGGGACGTCCCGGACGCCGTCAGCAGGTAGCGGGGGATGCTGGTCGCCGGATCGGGCACAGAGCGTGGCCGGGTGGCGGCCACGTCGTAGATGAGGATGCCGGAGTGTCGGCCGGACCAGCCGTTCAACAGCCCGCTGATCTCGCCGGCAACCTGCGCGGCGATCTGGGAGTCGGGGTGCCACACACTGACGGCCAGTGTCCATCCGTCCAGCACGAGGGCTCTCGGCGGGCTCCCGTCGACGAGATCGATCTGGATCAGCAACTCGTCCATGACGGCCCAGTCGGTGCCGAAGGGCCGCTGCGTCCCGACCCACGCCTGTGAGTACCAGCCGCGCAGCCAGGCGACGACGGCTTGCTCGATGTCGGGGGCAGCCAGGACCGTCATCGAGCCGCCCCGAGCTTCCGCAGTGGCGTCAGGTTCGTCGCCGCATCCTTGCGTGCTGCGTCCGTGACGGGGACGACGATCGCTCGCGCCCGGTTCCGCCCGGGCGCTTCCTGCGCTTCATAGCCGGCGCCGCACGCAGCGGCGATCTTCGTTGCCGCCGTCATCACGAGGCGCTTCGCTCCGGGGGAAGTGCGCAGCGCCCGGAAACCGGCGTTGTTCAGCTTCAGGGACACGATGGTCATCCGATCACCCTCTTGAGTTTGACCACTGCGCCTGGCGTCGCCCCAGTGTGCGGATTTCGCCAGCGTGCGATATCGCCGTCGACCTCGTACAGGCCACCTCGGCACCGCCACTGATCGAGCGGATGTGCATCCTGGTCGTAGGCGACATACAGGGTGGGTTGGTGGATGATTCGCTGCCCCGTGGGATCGGACGGCTCGCTCCATCCGCCGGGATCGAAGCCAGCCAGGACTGGCATTGGGTCGCCGCGGTGATGCTGCTCGCGGCCATGTCCATTCGTCGTGGTCGACAAGTATGGGAGCCTGTAGACCGTGTCGGGGTGACGGAACCGGCTCATACCCAGCACCGACTTGGGCGGTGGGCGAACAGGTCGTCAATGGGCTCACCAGCCGGGAAGCTGCCGGCGGGCAACCCTCCGACCCCATCCCCACACAGGGCCCGCAGCGCCGACAGTTCTTGGTGCTGAAGCGCACGCGCACCGACGGGAGAGTCCTCCTGGAACGGACCCGTGACGGTCCGTCCGCCGATACCCACGCCGACGGCGACCCAGCGCCGGACGATCGGCTTGAGCAGCATCCGCAGACGGTCGACGTCTGGCAATGTGAGCAGGCAGGGGAGGGTGAGCGACAGGCGCGCTTCGAGTTCGTCGATCGCCTCGTCGGCGTCGATGCCCGGGAAGTCCGCACCGTCCAGCCAGATTCCCACGGTCGCCCACCCCCTTCCGTCAGCCGGTCTCTGCGGCCAGAATCGCCGCGATGGTCGCCTTCTTGGCGGTGATGCCGGCCAGGTCGACGCCACGCTCGGCGGCCAGCGCCCGAAGCCCGTTGAGGTCCAGGTCGGCCAGGCTGACGCCGTCCTCGCGGTCCGGCGCCTGCACGGTGGACCCGTCCTCCAGCGCTCCGACCGGCTCGGGGTCGGCTTCGACCGGCTCGGGGTTGAGCCGGTCGAAGCGTTCCACGTCGTCCTCGCCCACCTCGACGGTCTCGCCGAAGAAGCCGAACCTGTCGAGCCTGTTGGCATCCCGATAGGTGCCGATGCCGGTGCGGATCGTGCGGGTGGGCATCAGCCGGCGAGCCCGGTCACACGCACCACCGAGAACGGGTTGGTGACGAACTGGACGAAGCGGGCGTCGGTCTGCACCCAGGTGCGCTGCGTCGCGTTCTCCCGCCAGGTCTCGGTGCTCAGCGGCTTCTCCATGCGCACCTCGCCGACCTGTCCCGACTCGGCGACGTAGGCGGTGCCGGCGGCGACCCGGTTGGACCCGGTCATGCTGACCCCGTAGGCGTCCAGCACGGCCTGGAAGTCGTTGCCGTACACGAGGCGGAACTGGGCGAGCTGGGCCGGGTTGACGATCCAGTGATCGAACTCGACGCCCAACTCCTGGGTGTCGGCCAGGAGTTGCACCTTGGCGAAGTCGGCCGCGGGCCACGCCGAGGCGTTGGACTGGCTGGACCCGCCGGTGACGACGCTGTTCCAGTTCAGGCCGGTGACGGTCTGCGACCCGTTCGCGGCGATCGCCGCGTCGATGGCTGCGATGGCGCGGGCGTCCTGCCGGCGGATCATCGCGTTCATCAGCTTGCGACCCTCGCGCTGGATGACGCCCTGGTCGTTGCGGTCCCTCGCTTCGTCGGTGACGAAGAACTTGCCGCCGTGCTTCTCCACGACCGCTGTCTTCGGCGTCGGGCTGTCGGAGGTGACGATCGGGAACTCGGCACCCGGCTCGACCTGCTGCACATCCCGGGTCGGGAAGAGGTCGTTGAGGGTGAGCTCGTCGTAGATCACCGCTCCACCCGAGACGCCGCCCGGGGTGGAGAAGAAGATCGGCGAGATGTAGTTGCGGAGGCTGATGTCCGACAGGTACCGGGTGATACGGGTCGGCTGGTTCAGCATCATCTCCACCGTGATGGTGGAGCCGCTGACGACGGGGGCCGCCAGGGGGTAGGCCGATGCGTTTGCCATGGTGGCGGTCCTCTCAGTAGAGCTCGACGTAGACGTCGTTGTTGTTGGATCCGGCGGTCCAGGCTCGGCCGCGCGGCTTGCCGGCCGCGATGGTCACGGCCCGTCCGTTGCTGCCCACCTCGACCTCGGCGCCGACGGCGATGTTGCCGCCCGCCGTGACCGGGACGACCGCGCCGGGGGTGCGGACGATCGCGACCTTCCCGCCGGCGGCCTGGTCGCGGACGGCGACGCCCGTGGTGAGCCCAGCGGCGGTCGCGGTGACCACCGTGGCGAGGGTTCCATCGGCCGGGTTGACGGCCGCGGAAATGTTGACGAACGTCTTGCCCACGACGCCGCCGGCACCGACGGTGACGGTCAGGTCGCCGCCCGGACGGTACAGGGGGATGCACTCGTTTGCCATGGTCTCGGTTTCCTCTCAGCGCTTCCAGTGGGACGGGTAGGCGTCGTCGGACTGGTCGGCGTCGGCGTGGCCGACCGGCGCGACGGGGACGGCGGCGTTCGCGGCGAGGCCGGCCAGCAGGGGCGTCGTGGCGTCCTCGTCGGCATCCAGCGCGGCGCGCCACGCGGCGCGGTTCGCCGGGCTGATACGGCCGTCAGCGAGGGCGGCATCGACCAGAGCGTCGCGACGGTTCGCGACCTGCTCGGCTCGGGCCTGCGCACCTGCGGCAGCCTGGGCGCGCAACTCGTCGAGCTGGCCCGCGTCGATCAGCACCGTGCCCGGCGCCTGGGCGACCGGGGTCGGGTCGGCCTGCTCCGCGAGCGCCTCGTCGAGCGCGGCCAGCAGGGCCTGCTCGTCGAGTCCGGCGTCGGTGATCCCGAGCCGTTCACGGATGCCAGCCTGGAGAGTGTCGGACATGGCCGACTCCTTTCGGATGGTGGGTGAACCCGACTCGATTGCCGGGGGAATGTGGGCGGCGGCAGAGCGCCGGGGGATGCGTGGAGCGGGCGCCTGGGAGCGCCCCGCATAGCGGAACATGGACAGGTCCAGACGGGCCTGGGACGCCGGCTCGGGGATGTCGTCCACCGTTCGGTCCGCCAGGCCGGCATCGACCGCCTCTTGCGCGGTGTACCACGTTTCCGCTCGCATCACGTCGCGCCACTCGGCCGCCGTGCCACCGGCCTTGGCGGCATAGATGGCGGCGCTCGCGTCGGAGTCCTTACTGAGGCGCGACGCCATGGCGAGCATGGCGGCCTCATTGCCGATCTCGATGTTCCACGCGTCGTGCACCATCATCTGGGCGCCGGTGCCCATCACGGTCTCGTCGGCGGCTACGGCAATCATCGAAGCGGCGGAAGCGGCCAGGCCATCGACGATCGCGACCACGTGGGCGTCATGCCTGCGGAGCATGTTGATGATGGCCGTCGCCTCCCACACCTCACCCCCGGGGCTGTTGATGTACAGCCGGATCTCGGAGGTGTCTTCGGAGAGTGCGGCCAAGGCTGCGGCGAACTCCTTGGCGCTGACCCCCCACCAGCCACCCCACGAGTCGATCGGGTCATACAGGTGCAGTTCGGCCACACCATTGCTGTCGGTCTCCGGTGCCAGGACGGACATGCGGGACGCGGCAGTCGGCGGCTGGTTGCCGCGGAAGCGATAGACGGTTTCACTCACGAGGAGCCTCCTCAAGGTTGGGCAGGCCGACTGCGACCTTCGCTGTCTCGAATGTGGCGCCGGCGTCCATCAGCGTCTTGAGTGCTTCCACTCGGGCTGTGATCAGGTCGAGGTCTCCCGCTGCCCACGCCGTCCCGCGCTGGGGGAGTCCATGGGTGGCCCGGACCGCGTACTCCAAGGTGGGGTCGGGTTGGATGGCTCCGGAGTTCACCAGGATCGAAATCGCCTCGGCGGTGGCCGGATGCTTGGAACCGATCTCATCGCAGACGATCCGCGGCGCCCGAACGTCCGGCCCCCAGTTCCAATCAACGATGTCCTCGACCACGTGCTGGGTGAGCACGTCGCACACCCAGCGCGCCGTCGCCTGGAGGGACTGGATGAAGAAGTCGGCGAACGTCGATCCGAGCGCGTAGCTTCCACGCGAATTCTCCCCGCCCAAGGACAGGAAGTTTGCCAGGGTAGATCGGGTGATCTGCTCGTCGTAGTAGCGGATCACCTTGTCGGTATCCGGCAGCGTGCCCTTCACGCCCAGCACTTCGAGCGTCGCCCCGTGCGGCAGACTTGCTCCGGACCTCTCGCCCGACCGGTAGTGCTTGGCGATAGCCAAGCCGGCCTCTCGCTGTGCCTCGGCGTAGGCGATTTGCTCTTCCGGCGTGTACTCCAGCGGCGCCGGCGCGGCCGTGTACACCGGGGTGCCGACGCCAGTCCGATCGAGCGACAGTTGCTGGGTCAGGAGCGTCCGCTCCTTCAGGAGCCAGAACTTGTGCGACTGGCGAAGGATGGACTGCCCGATCCACGCCCCGCCGCGGCGGCGGTAGCTGTAGACGACTAGCCGGCTGACATCGATCTTGCCGTCCACGCCGGCCTGCTCGATCGACTCCAGCCCGCCGTCGCGGGCCACGTGCCACTTCTCGATGCTGCGCTGCGGACGCCACGCCAACTTGCGCAGGCGAGCCCGTCCGCCCGCCAATCGGGCCTGCTGTTCGAACACGGCATGCCCGAACGGCAGAGCGTCCAGCGCCAGGTCCAGATGCTCGGGGAAACTGAACCGGTCCCGCGCCCGGACCGGCGGCAGGGTCTCGACGCCCCGCACCGGCAATCCGAGATCCTCCGCGACGAGTTGGACGATCTCGGCGTCGGCGCCGTTGGGATCGACCCACCAGCCGGTGGAGCGCAGCGGCAGGGTCACCGCCTGCGTCGTCGAGAAGACCTGCGGATCCTTCAGCATCTCCTCGAACACGGTCAAGCACTGCGGATACCGAAGCTCCGGAACCTTCTCGATGACCCCCAGGTCAGGCCACCACGACTCCAGACCCTTCGGGACCACGTAGCCCTTCTCGGAGGTCGGCACGGTCTCAGCCACTCGGCCCCTCCTCGACTAGATGTGCATTCGCGGAACGGGGGATCCTGAGGTGGCCTGGCCGAGCACGGCCGGCAATAAGGGTGCGGCGGAGCGCGGGCGGGCCTCGCGGCGCTTCAAACCCCACAGCGCGAGGGTCACGGCCTGCACTTGGGTGATCGGCTCCAGCGGGTTCGACTGCTCCCACGTCAACAGCCGGGATGACCCCATTGGGCGCGTGGTGGCATGCTTCAGCGACGTCGTCAGCTCGTCCTGGTTGGGGTGGGCCACCAGGCGAGCGTTCACCAGTTCGACGAACATCTCGCGAGCGCCTCCAACCTCGATGGTTGCCATCCGCTGAACCGGGATCCGCGCACGCTCCAAGTCCGACAGGATCGGAGCGCAGTTGCGCTCGTCCAGCACGACCGGCGGAGACCGGAGTTCCTCGCGAAGCTCCCTCAACCGATCGGCCACCCATAGGGTTCCCGCCTGGGTGGCCATGTGCTGCACCAGGATCCGTCCGTCATCCAAGCGCCACGCTGCACCCAAAGACGAGTAGCCGCCGCCACGGCCGAGCGATACCGATAGCACCGCCCCGACGCCGACCCGGGTCGCGCAACCGCCGGCCGCCCAGGCCGCCATATCCACGTCGTTTGGAGACTCGACGGCGTCCGGTCGGCGATTCGGCCAGATGGAGAGCCGCTGCTTGATGAACGCGTCCGGGTTCGTCCTGTGGAGCGCGTTGTACTTGTCCTCGATGTCCGCCTCGGTCGTGCGGACGCCCAGGGCCGGGGACGACTGCGCCCACACCTCCCGGCTGTCAATCGGGAGGGTCTCGGCGATGTCAGGGTCATCCGACCCGTCAGGGCTGAACTCGACCCATGTCGTCCGAGGGAACGTCCCGGCGCGGCCCCGGTCTCTGACGCCCTCGAAGTGCTCCCCCGACTGGTGCGGCATCGGCACCGTACCCGTGTACAGCACCTGCGTGTTGGCGACGCCGTCCTGCGTGAACAGCAACGCCTCCATGGTCTCGGCGGGAGACTCCTGCGCCTCATCCACCCCCAGCACGTCGACGGTGAGCCCGACGCCGGCCGACCCTGTGCGGGTCTGGAGAACCAACAGGTTCCCGTTCTCCAGCTCGAAGATCCTGCGACCCATCCCGGTCGATATCCCCGAGATGCCGCGCGCCGACTCGACCCCGCCGCCTTTGAGTTGCCGCCGCAACCACGGCGTGCCCATGATCCGCCGCTTCAGCTTGCGGTAATGCGCATCCACCGTGGCGAACTCATGCGCCGTATGCAGGATGACCTTCGGCTCACCATCCGGCTTCGGCCACAAGTACAGGTGCGCCAGGTCATAGACCTGGAGGATCTCACCCT
>CAYZBB010000171.1:0-697 GCA_964476495.1 uncultured Actinomycetes bacterium
ATCGCGTGCGTCTCGTTCGAGGACACGGTCAGGTCGACCCCGCGCAGGATCTCGACCGGTCCCTCCTCGGTCAGGACCGAGACGTGCAGGTCGCGGATATCCAGCGTTGTCATGAAAGCTCTGCTCCAATCTCAATGGGCTCTGCCCATTGACCACCGAAACTCGTTTCGGCGGAGGTAAGTCAGCAAGCCCGAAGGGCTTTCGTGGCCGTTGTAGTTGGGGGGATGTTGGGGGGCTCGCCCCCCAACTAAATGCCGGTGATGGCGAGTTCGCGCTCGATGATCTCCGCGGTCCGTTCGCGCACCGATTCGATGCCGATCTTCAGCAGGACCTCACCGAAGAAGCCGCGCACCACCAGGCGCTTGGCCACCTCGGCCGGAATGCCGCGGGACAGCAGGTAGAACAGCTGCTCGTCGTCGAACCGGCCGGTGGCGCTGGCGTGCCCGGCGCCGACGATCTCGCCGGTCTCGATCTCCAGGTTCGGCACCGAGTCGGCCCGCGCTCCGTCGGTGAGCACCAGGTTGCGGTTGAGCTCGTAGGTGTCGGTGCCCTCGGCGGCACGCCGGATCAGCACGTCGCCGACCCACACGGTGTGCGCCTTGTCCCCCTGCAGCGCCCCCTTGTACAGGGCCCGCGACGTGCAGTGCGGCACCGCGTGGTCGACGAACAGCCGGTGCTCGAGGTGTTGGCCGGCGTC
>CAYZBB010000171.1:707-11945 GCA_964476495.1 uncultured Actinomycetes bacterium
GTCGGCGAAGTACAGGCCGTTCAGCTCGACGGTGCCGCCGGGACCGTCGTACACCACGTCGGCGACGACCCGGACGAGGTCACCGCCGAACGTCAGCGCCGTGTGGGTGACGGTGGCGTCCCGGCCGACCCGGATGTGGTGGTGGGACAGGTGAACCGCCTGTGAGTCCCATTCCTCCAGCGCGACGAACTCCAGGTGGGCGCCGTCCCCGACGACGATCTCCATGTTGTCGGACAGCAGCTGGGTGCCCTCGTGCAGGATCGCGACCTGCGCCTTGGCGTGGTGGCCGACCCGGACGACCAGGTGGCCGGCGAATGCCCGGTCGATGGTGCCGCCCTCGAACGTGACGATCAGCGGCTCCCGGAACTCGGTCTCGGCCGGCACGTCGATCAGCAACACGGTTTCGCTGGCCTGCCAGGCACGGGCCGACGGCCGGTCGGTCGGCAGGTTGCCGGAGATGCCCTTGAGCGCCGCGGCCTCCTCGCCGGTCACCCGTCGGACGATGATGCCGGCGGGACCCTCGACCGTGCGGTCGTTGTGGGCGCCGACGATGCCGTCGAACACCCGGTCGTGGTCCAGACCGCGCATGCGTCGAAGCGGGGTGAACCGCCACACTTCGTCCTTGGTCGATGGCAACGGGTGGGCGACCGGGTCGGTGGAACCGATCCCGTGCAGATGCGAGTCCACCCCCCTGGTACGGATCGAAGCGCCGGCCCCGTGACTGTGCTCGCTGAGGCCGTGTTGATTGGTGAGCCGGCTGCTCACCACGGGCGTGCTGGCGGTCACGTCAGCCCACCGCTCCTTCCATCTGCAGTTCGATCAGTCGGTTCAGTTCCAGGGCGTACTCCATCGGCAGCTCCCGGGCGATCGGCTCGACGAAGCCGCGGACGATCATGGCCATCGCCTCGTCCTCGGTCAGCCCCCGGCTCATCAGGTAGAACAGCTGGTCCTCGCTGATCTTGGAGACGGTCGCCTCGTGGCCCATGGACACGTCGTCCTCGCGCACGTCGACGTACGGGTAGGTATCGGTCCGAGAGATGGTGTCCACCAGCAGCGCGTCGCACTTGACGGTGGACCGGCTGTGATGGTTGCCCGGGTTGACCTTGACCAGGCCGCGGTAGGAGGTCCGCCCGCCGCCGCGGGACACCGACTTGGAGATGATCGTGGAGGACGTGTGGGGCGCCAGGTGAAGCATCTTGGCGCCGGTGTCCTGGTGCTGTCCCTCGCCGGCGAAGGCGATCGAGAGCACCTCGCCCTTGGCGTGCTCGCCCATCAGCCACACCGACGGGTACTTCATCGTGACCTTGGAGCCGATGTTGCCGTCGACCCACTCCATGGTGGCGCCGGTCTCCGCCTTGGCCCGCTTGGTCACCAGGTTGTAGACGTTGTTCGACCAGTTCTGGATCGTCGTGTAACGGCAGCGGCCGCCCTTTTTCACGATGATCTCGACGACGGCGGAGTGCAGCGAGTCGGACTTGTAGATCGGCGCGGTGCAGCCCTCGACGTAGTGCACGTAGGCGTCCTCGTCGACGATGATCAGCGTCCGCTCGAACTGGCCCATGTTCTCGGTGTTGATCCGGAAGTAGGCCTGCAACGGGATGTCCACGTGCACGCCCGGAGGCACGTAGACGAACGAGCCGCCCGACCAGACCGCGGTGTTCAATGCGGAGAACTTGTTGTCGCCGCTGGGAATGACCGAGCCGAAGTACTTCTCGAAGATCTCCGGGTGCTCGCGCAGACCGGAGTCGGTGTCCAGGAAGATGACGCCCTGCCGCTCCAGGTCCTCCTGGATCTGGTGGTAGACCACCTCGGACTCGTACTGGGCGGCGACACCGGCCACCAACCGCTGCTTCTCGGCCTCCGGGATGCCCAGGCGGTCGTAGGTGTTCTTGATGTCGTCGGGCAGGTCCTCCCAGGAGGCGGCCTGCTTCTCGGTGGACCGGACGAAGTACTTGATGTTGTCGAAGTCGATGCCGGACAGGTCGGCGCCCCAGGTGGGCATCGGCTGACGATCGAACAGCTTCAGGGCCTTGAGCCGGCGCTCCAGCATCCACTGCGGCTCGTTCTTCTTCGCGGAGATGTCGCGGACGACGTCCTCGTTCAGGCCGCGCCGGGCGGCGGCGCCGGCGGTGTCGGTGTCAGACCAGCCGAATGCGTACCGGCCGATCTGATCGATTGTCGCGGCCTGCTCCAGACGCGACTGGCTCAGTTCCGGCTCCTGGGTGGTCGTCATTCCAGACGGTCCTTCCGGTATCTCGGGAGTACCGGGCGGTGCGGCGGCGTGCCCGGTGTCTCGTGTTCTCGGTGCGGCGGGTGGGCTAGGTGGTGCTGGGCGATGCTGCGGTGCGGTGCGACTGGCTATTGACCAGCGGGATGGTGGACAGCGGGATGAACGTCGTGCAGACCGGGTCACCGCGGGCGATGGTGGCAAGGCGCTGCGCGTAGGAGCCGAGGGCGCGGGTGAGAACGGCCGTCTCTTCCTCGCACAGCTGCGGGTACTTCGCGGCAACGTGCCCGACCGGGCAGTGATGCTGGCACAGCTGCCGGCCGACCCCGACCTCTTGCAGGGACGCGGAGAACCCGGCCGCGGTCAGCGCCTCGGCCAGCACGTCGGCCCGCGCCGCGACGTCCGGTGCCGCAGCCAGGCGATCGGTGAACGGTGCCAACAAGGCCTCGGCGCGCTGGTGCGCGAATTCGGTGACCGCGTCCGGCCCGGCCGCCTGCGCCAGGAAGTCGAGGGCCTGCACGGCCAGTTCGTCGTACTGGTGCGGCAACCGTTCGCGGCCGAAATCGGTGAGCAGGTAGGAACGGGCGGGACGGCCCCGCCCCCGCGGCATCCGCGTCGGCGGCTGCCGCGAGGCGACCGCGCCCTCCGCGATCAGCTGGTCGAGATGGCGGCGTACCGCGGCCGGCGAGATGCCCAGGCGTCCGGCCAGGTCGGCCGCGGTGATCGGTCCGTCGGACAGCAGCAGCGCGATGACGGCCTCGCGGGTGCGTCCCTCGCCGCGGTCCGCCGACGGCGGTGCCGTGACGGGACGGTCGGGCGGGGCGACGGTTTTCACAACAACAGTGTGACCTTTTTCCGCGCGGAGATCAAAGTCCCCTGTCAATGCGCCGTGTGGCCCCGGACACGCAGGTCAGCCTCACCTTCGTGCTGCCAGGCGGGCCCAGCGACCGCACCTACACTGCTGCGGTGACGGCGGACCGGCGGCTGTCCGAGTCCGGCGCGCCGGACTCGGGCGTGGGTGCGGCCGACGCCGGCGCTCTGAACGAGACCGAACGTGGCCAGCTGTCCCGACTGCGCCGCTGGGGCACCGTCGGCGCGCTGCTGCTGATGCTGGGTGCCGGTTCGTCCTACGGTGCGGCCACCCCGATCCCGAACCCCGTCGACGGCATCCGCATCCTGGGCCTGCTGTCCCGGATCGGGCCGGCCGCCCTGGCCTGCTCCTACGCGGGCATCGGGCTGATCGTGCTGAGCTGGGTGCTGATCGGACGGCTCGCCGCACCGGGCCGGCCACGGCGGCTGTCCCGCAGCCAGCTCTCGCACACACTGGCGATGTGGGCGGTCCCGCTGCTGGTCACGCCGCCGCTGTTCTCCCGCGACGTCTACTCCTACCTCGCCATCGGCTCGATGATGGCGCACGGCTTCAACCCCTACGAGGCGGGACCGTACGACACCCTGGGCGACCCCGACCCGTTCGCCCACCAGGTGGATGTGCGCTGGCAGCACACGCCCAGCCCGTACGGACCGGTGTACCTGCTGATCGCACGGGCGGTGGTCGAGGTCGCGCACGAGAACCTGATCGTCGCGGTCCTGCTGCAACGACTGGTGGAGCTGGTCGGAGTGGCACTGATCGTCTGGGCGCTGCCCCGGCTGGCCCGGATCTGCGGCCTCGACCCGGTGGCTGCACTCTGGCTGGGCGCACTGAACCCGTTGGTGTTGTTTCACCTGATCGGCGGCGGGCACAACGAGGCGCTGATGCTCGGCGCGATGCTGGCCGGCCTCGTCATCGCGCTGCAGCGGACGGTGATCGGCGGTGTCGTGCTGGTCACGCTCGGGGTCGGGATCAAGGCGACCGCGGCGATGACCCTGGCCTTCCTGGTGATCATGCTCGCGCTGCGGGCGGGCGGGCGCTGGCGCGACCTGCTGCGCAGTGGTGTGCAGGTCGGCGCGATCGCCGCGCTGACCTTCGCGGCCTTCACCTGGATCGCCGGCGTCGGGTTCGGCTGGGTGGCCGCGCTGGGCGCCCCCGGCACCGTGCGCTCGTTCCTGTCCGTGTCCACCAGCCTCGGCGTCATCGCCGGCCAGTCCGGGTTGTTGCTGGGGCTGGGCGATCACACCCAAGCCGTGCTGGACGTGATGCAGCCGGTCGGCACGCTGATCGGTTCGGCGATCGCCGTGGTGATCATGTGGCAGTGCTGGCAGCGGCGGATCAATCCGATCATGGGGCTGGGCATGGCGATGGGCGCGTTCGTGCTGCTCGCGCCCGTGATCCAACCCTGGTACCTGCTGTGGGCGGCGCTTCCGCTGGCCGTGTCCACCGCCGACCCCCGGGTGCGCACCGCGACCGTGTGGCTCACCGTGCTGTTCTCCGTGACGATCATGCCCAACGGGGCGACGATCCCGGTCTTCGTGATCGTGCAGGCGGTGGTGGTTGCCGCGGTGGTGGTGGGTGCGGTGCTCTACGGCCTGTGGCGGGTCGGGTTGCCGGACTCGCAGCAGCGACCGGTCGGCGGGTGACACCGGGGCATCTGCCGCGGGGTGACACCCGGGCTTCCCCCGCGGGTGACACCCGGGCATCGCTGATCATCTCGGCGCCTCGGCGCACGTCCGGCCCGGTCCGGCGCGGCATTGATCAGCGGACCGCGGGGTCCCGAACGGCGAACTTGAACATATGCCGATATAGGCATATGATTCCGGCGTGGCCAGGGCAGCGACGACGACCGACGTGTTCAACGCCGTCGCCGAGCACCGGCGCCGCCAGATCCTGGACGTCCTCGCCGGCGGAGGGCGTCCGGTCAACGACCTGGTCGAGGCGCTGGGCATCTCCCAGCCGCTGGTGTCCAAGCACCTGCGGGTGCTGCGTGAGGTGGGCCTGGTGCGGGTCCACGACCGCGGCCGGCAACGCATCTACCGGCTGAACGGCCAACCGCTGCAACCCATCTACGAGTGGGTGCGGCGCTACGAGCGGACCTGGTCCGCCCGGTACGACCTGCTGGACGAGGTGCTCGACGAGCTTGCGGAATCGGACCGAGCATCGGACAACAACGAGAGCGAGCAGAAATGACCACGACGACGCATTCGGCCCGGGTCAGCCTCCCGGCCGACACCCAGATTCTGATCACCCGGGACTTCGACGCGCCTCGGCGCCATGTCTACCGGGCGCACGTCGAGCCCGATCTGATCAGGCGTTGGTGGGCCGGCGAACGCGGCACGGTGGACAGCGTCGAGGTGGACCTGCGGGTCGGCGGTCGCTGGCGGTATGTGATGACCGCGAACGGCGGCTTCGAGGTCGCCTTCCACGGCGAGTACCGGGAGATCGTGCCCGACGAACGGATCGTGTGCACCGAGGTGTTCGAGGGCGCGCCGGGCGGACCGGATGCGGCGGAGGCCGATCCCGCCGTCGTCACCTACACCTTCGCGGAGTCGGAGGGTCGGACCACCCTGACGGTGCTGACGCAGGTGTCGAGCAGACAGGTCCGGGACGCGATCATCGAGAGCGGCATGGAGGGTGGCATGCAGGAGGCGATGGACGCGCTGGAGCAGATCGCCGTCGCGCTGGCCTGACCGGTGCCGCGGAGCCGGTCCCGCGCACGTGCCGGCGCGAACATCGCATCAGCCCAGTGAACGTCGCACCACGCATGCGTGGTGCGACGTTCCCCGGAGCGGTGCAATGTGCGCCCCGGACCGGTGCGACATCCCCCGGACCGGTGCGACGCGCCCCAGACCGATGCGACGTTCCCCGTGCAGTGCGACGTCGGGGGCTACCCACACGCCACCTATCCTCGACAAGCGTGAGCCACCCCCCGACCGAACCGACCGCGCCATCCGAGCCGGTGCTGCAGGTCGACGGTCTGGTGCGCACGTTCGGCGCGTTGCGGGCCGTCGACGGCGTCTCGTTCACCGTCGGGCGGGGGGAGCTGGTCACCATGCTCGGCCCGAACGGGGCCGGCAAGACCAGCACCCTGGACGCCTGCACCGGCTTCGTCAAGCCGGACGCCGGCAGCATCCGGGTGCTGGGCCTTGACCCGTGGCGCCAGGCAGGCCGGCTCCGGCCGCGCATCGGGGTGATGCTGCAGGCCGGTGGCGCCCACGCCGCGGCGCGCACCGCCCAGATGCTCCGGGTGATTGCCGACTGCTCGGCCGATCCGCTCGACACGGGTTGGTTGCTGGACGTTCTGGGTCTGGGCGCGGTGGCCCGCACGCCCGTGCGGCGGCTGTCCGGCGGGCAGGCGCAGCGGCTCAGCCTGGCCATGGCCCTGGTCGGTAGGCCGGAGCTGGTGTTCCTGGACGAGCCGACCGCCGGCATGGATCCGCAGGCCAGACACCTGGTGTGGGATCTGCTGCGGGCAGCCCGATCCGACGGGGTCAGCATTCTGCTGACCACCCACCTGCTGGACGAGGCGGAGCTGCTCTCGGACCGCGTCGTGATCGTCGACCACGGGCGGGTGGTGGCCGCGGGCGCCCCCGAGGAACTCACCGGGGGTGAGAGCCGGCAGCTTCGATTCGCCGCGGCGCCGGGCCTTGACCTGGAACTACTCCGCATGGCGCTACCCGACGGATTCGACGTCCGGGAGGTCGGCACCGGCCGCTACCTGGTCGTCGGGGACATCGTGCCGTCGACCATCGCCACCGTGACCTCGTTCTGCGCCCGCGTCGGGGTGATGCCGGGTGAGCTGCGGGTCAACCAGCGCTCGCTGGACGAGGTGTACCTGGAGCTGACCGGCCGAGAGATCCGCCCATGACGTCCGCGTTCGCACCGGGCGCCTTCACACCCCGGCCGGCGCCGGCGCCCCCGCTGCGCCGGATCACCGCCACCTGCCGCCTGGAACTGGCGCTGACGCTGCGCAACGGCGAGCAGCTGCTGCTCGCCCTGATCATCCCGCTGGCCGCGCTCATCGGCGGCACCGTCATCACGCTGATCGACCTGCCCGAACCTCGGATCGACGCCGTGCTCCCGGGGGTCGTGGTGCTGGCGGTGTTCTCCGCGGCATTCACCTCGCAGGCGATCACCACAGGATTCGACCGCCGCTACGGGGTGCTCAAGCGCCTGGCCGCGGCCGGTGTCGGCCGGGCGCAACTCCTGGCCGGCAAGTGCGCGGCCACGCTTCTGGTCGTGGCCGGCCAGCTGGTCGTGCTGAGCATCACCGCTGCGTTCCTGGGTTGGCGACCACAGGGCAACGTGTTCTGGACGCTGCCGGTGATCCTGCTCGGTGTGGCGGCGTTCGTGGGGCTTGCCCTGCTGCTCGGCGGCACGCTGCGGGCAGAGGCGGTGTTGGCACTGGCCAACCTGATCTGGCTGGTGTTCGTGGCAATCGGCGGGGTCATCGTGCCCCTGAACCAGGCGCCGGCCGCATTGCGGCTGATCGGAGAGCTCACCCCGCCCGGGGCGATGTCGCAGGCACTGCGGGCGGCGATGGACGGCGCGGCGCCGTCAGTGGCGTCAATGCTGGTGCTGCTGGCCTGGGTCGTGATCGGCTGGGGCGCAACCGTACGGTGGTTCCGATGGCTGTGAATGAATCGGCGAGCCGTTCGACGACCGCGCCCCCCCTCGCCGCCCCGGCTACCGAGCCGTGGTGGCGTCGTGCCCCGTCCCATCGACTGCAGAAGCTCGTCGCCTGGGCCGCTGTGATCACCAATGGAATGATCGCGGTGACCGGCGCCACGGTGCGGGTGACCGGGTCCGGTCTGGGCTGCCCGACCTGGCCGGAGTGTCACCCCGGCTCGCTCATCCCGGTCAGCCGGGCCGACCTGTCCCCCATCCACCAAGCCATCGAGTTCGGCAACCGGATGCTCTCGGGGCTGGTGCTGATCGCGTCCGTCGGTCTGTTCCTGCTGCTGTGGCGAGCCCGGCCGCGCCGCCCGTCGCTGCTCCGGCTCGCCGCGGTGCTGGTGGGCGGCGTCCTGTTCCAGGCCGTGTGGGGTGGGATGACCGTGCTCACCGGCCTGGCCTGGTGGACCGTCGCCCCACACATGCTTGTGTCGTTGGTACTGCTGTTCGCGGCGATCGCGATCCTGGTCCGCCTGGACGAGACCGACGATCCGCCGGTGCCGGTGGTTCCGCGCCCCTTACAGGTGCTGACCTGGGTCACCGTGGCGGTGCTCGGTGCGTTGTGCGTGGCCGGCACCCTGGTCACCGCGGCCGGCCCGCACGGCGGTGACGACGCCACTCCGCGGCTGGATCTGTCGGTGCGGGCATTGGCGCAGTTGCACGCCGACCTGATGTTCGCCTACCTGGGTCTGCTCGTGGCGATGACCGTCGGGTACCTCGCGGTCAGGGCGCCGAGAAGGCTGATGACCCGGGCCTACGTGCTGATCGGCGTGACGGTCGCGCAGGGCCTGATCGGACTCGTGCAGTACGCCAACGGAGTGCCCGAGGTGCTGGTCGTCGCGCACGTTCTTGGTGCGACGCTGCTCACCGCCGCGGCGGCCGCGGTCGCGATGGCGACCCGGGAGCGAGGGCCTCGACGGCGCAGGGCGGACCTGCCGGCCGGCACCGGGTCGAACGCGACCGCTCACACGTGACCCAGGCCGGGCGCAGGAGCGTTGGCCAGGATCTCCTCGTAGCGCGCCGCGCGGATCTCGTTGACCAGCGAACGGGCCTCCTCACGGTCGCGGATCACCTTGGACACCACGACGGTGGCGAACATCGCGCTCAGGATGCCCATGGCGAGCATCCACTGCACCTGGGCGGTGACGTCGAGCAGCCAGATGTTGGCCAGGTTCCACACGCCGGTCGCGACCAGGAACGCGACGGCCGCGCCGAAGAACGCGCCGGTGTGGGTGTTGGCGACCTTGGGATCGTTGTTGGTGTTGGCCATGACGGGGTCCTTTCTGCGGGGTGGACGGCAACACGCAGGCGAGCGAGCGCCTGCTGATGGGGTCACGCAGCGGATCGGCCGATGCGTGCACGGGATCGGCGGTCGCCCACGACTCGGGCACCGCTCCTCGGAAATGGTTCCCGCCGGGTCAGCCCTCGCGGGCGTGGCGGCGGGCCTTCCGGACCGGTGCCGCCGCCCGGCGGTGTCTGGTGCTCACGACGGCCTTGGACAGGCTGTGCCGACGACCGTCGAGCTGGTGCACCCGGAGCACCTGTTCGAGCTTGGTGTGCCGGATGCGCGACGCTTGTTTGCTGATGCCCTGGGCGTCGCCGATGTCGGTGTAGCTGGTCTGCGGGAGGGACGAGCGCAACGCATGTACCGACTGGCCCTCGATGATGTCGAGGATCAGTCGGGCCTGGGAGATGAGCCGGATCTTGGCCAGCTCGAAGTCCTCTTCGCTGTCGGGCTCCTCCGGGAGCAGGGCCGCGTCCGCCAGCAGATTCGCGATGTAGTCGTACATCTCGCCGAGTTCCACGCGATCAACGATGACATGCGACAACCTACGTTGTCAACGACAATCTGCGTTGTCGCTCCCGATTCCTTGTCCGGGCGAAGTCAGCGGCCGGTGCCGGCCATTCGGCGGCGATCCGCCGGGCTCGGGGAGACGGTGGCGCTGAGGTCGCGGGTCCAGCCGTCGGCGACGGCGATCCCCGCCTTCTCGCAGATCGTGGCGGCGGCATCGGCGGACGGCGCGATCGCGTCGCAGTACGCACCGTCGACCGCGACGACGACGATCCGCACGCCGGCCCGGCCGATCGGCTCGACGACGACCTCGCCGCTGCCGCCGTGCGCGCCGACGAACGAGCGCAGCCGCTCGGCCTGCCCGCTCACCCCGGCCAGCCGACGGTCGGCAGCCCGACGGCGGCGTCCACCGCCCACGCCACCGAGACCGCGGTCAGGTACAGGTTGGACAGGTGGAACAGGGTCATCGGCTTGGCCGGCGCGCCACGCAGCACCCGGGCGTGCAGCAGGTGCGCCATGGCCAGGAACCACAACCCCGCTGGCGCCGCGACAGCTACATAGATCCACGAGGACGCGGGGACCAGCAGCAGCGAGCACGCCACCATCGCCCAGCTGTACAGCACGATCTGCCGCACGACCTCCCGATCGGAGGCGACGACCGGCAGCATCGGCACACCGGCCGCGGCGTAGTCGGCGCGGTACCGCATGGCCAGTGCCCAGGTGTGTGGCGGCGTCCAGAAGAAGATGACGCCGAAGAACACCCACGCGGGCCAGCCGATGTCTCCGGTGACGGCGGACCAGCCGATGATCACCGGCATGCACCCGGCCAGGCCGCCCCACACGATGTTCTGGGAGGTGCGGCGCTTGAGCCACATCGAGTAGACGAAGACGTAGAACAGGATCGCGACGACGGCCAGCACGGCCGCCTGCCACGTGGTGAACACGAGCAGCACCGCGGCGGCCAGCACGCCGAGCACGACGCCGAAGACCAGCGCGGCCCGGGGAGTCACCATGTGCCGGGCCAGCGGCCGCGACCGGGTCCGGCGCATCACCGCGTCGATGTCCGCGTCGACCACACAGTTCAGGGCGTTCGCGCTGCCCGCGGCCAGCGTGCCGCCGACCAGCGTGGCGACCAGCAGCCCGACCGACGGCACCTGGCGCTGAGCGGCGAACATCGCGGGGATGGTGGTGATCAGCAGCAGCTCGATGATCCGCGGCTTGGTGAGGGCGACGTACGCCCCGATCCGTGGTCGCAGCCCGAGCCGGCCAACTCGCGGTTGGGTGGCGGCGACGTCCTGGCCGGACGGTGACGCGACCTCCACGGGACTCCTCTGGCTCGGCGGGCGGGGTCGTGCGGCGAACAGAACTCCGGCCGGCGGGATGATCAAAGGCACATCCTAGGCGGGCACCGCGCATGCCGCCGGATCGCCCCGCCACCGTGTCCTCATCGCCGCCCTGGTCCCGGGCGCGGCGGTCGAGCGGCGCATGGCGCGGACCGCGCCATCGTGGCTCGACCACCCGCCGACTAGGCTTGCCGTGCTGCGCAACAGAATGTCATCACCGTCACAGATTCCGTCCGCGCGGATGATCGTGCTCGCGACCTTGGAGGTTGGCCCCACGTGACTGCTCAGCTTGATTCGGCTGCTGCTGCCGATATTTCCGTTCTGACGGCCG